>DAIDLF010000023.1 GCA_027449645.1 Candidatus Parcubacteria bacterium
GCTAGGACGGCGCCCTTTCACGGCGCAAATCGGGGTTCGATTCCCCGTGGGGCTACATTGGTTCTCCTCTCCCTCCGAAAGTGACGGCGTTCCCGCCTGCTGGCGGGCCGCCTAGGCTCTCGGCGCCTTCGCGCCTCCGAGACTCACTTTCGGAGGGAGAGGAGAACCAACTGTATTTTTCCATTGAGAATCGAACGCCGGAGGCGATTTTCGCAGCAGCGAAAATCGGCGAGGCGGTGCCCAGGCCCCGCGAGCGCGGCGGCGCGAGCGGGAGCCGCGGGCGATTCCCGCTGGGCTGAATGCAACCCCCTGTCTGCTATAATAAAAGTTATGGACAAGCTCAGGATATCCGCAGGCGTGGTGCACGCGCTGCCGCAAGACCTGCGGCGCGCGCTGGCTGCGGATCCGAAGGCGCGGGCGGCATGGGAGGACATCACTCCCCTTGCGCGCAACGAATGGATCTGCTGGACGACCTACGTCAAAACCGAAGGCACGCGCGCAGCCCATGTGCGGCGCGTATGCGCGGAACTTAAAGAGGGCATCCGCCGGCCCTGCTGCTGGCCCGGCTGCCCGCACCGCGGAAAGAACGCGGAAGCGAGAGCCAGGCTCCTCAGAATAACGTTATAGAAGGATCCCGCGCGGCATCCGGACAGGCCGCCAGAATAGAGCCTTATTCCGGGCGCTTTGCCCCGGCGGCGTCCTGCCTCAGGAAATTTTGGATGTCGGTCAGCGTGCCCATGAGCTGGGCCGGGAAGATGATGGTGGAATTCTTTTCGGTCGCGATCTCGGTGAGCGTTTGGAGATTGCGGAGCTGGAGCGCGATCGGATGGTCCATCATGATGTCCGCGGTGTCGGCGAGCTTCTGCGCGGACATGAATTCGCCCTCGGCGGAAATGATCTTCGCGCGCTTCTCGCGCTCGGCCTCGGCCTGTTTCGCGATGGCGCGCTGCATGTCCTCCGGAAGCTGGATGTCCTTGATCTCCACCGCGCTCACGACGACGCCCCACTGCTCGGTGAAGGCGTCCAGGATCTTCGTGATCTCGGCGTTGATCGTCTCGCGTTCGGAAAGGATCTCGTCCAGCTGGAACTTGCCGACCACGTTGCGGAGGGAGGTCTGCGCGATCTGATCGATCGCCTCCCGGACGTCCTGGATGGCGACGATGCTCTTCACCGGATCCACGATGTGGTAGTACGACACCGCGGAAATGTCCACGGAGACGTTGTCTTTCGTGATGATCTTCTGCGGCGGCACGGGAAGCGTGACGGTGCGCAGGTCCACGTTCCTCATGGATTGGAACAGCGGCACGATCCAGGTAAGCCCCGGGCCGCGGAGGCCCACGATCCTGCCGAACAGGAACACCACGCCCTTCTGATACTGCTGGACCACCCGCAGGCCGAGCAACAGGATCACCACCACTACCACAAGGAATATGGTCATGGCTTCATTGAACCACAAAGCTCAAAAAGGCGCCAGGCGGCCTATTCCGCCTCCTCCAGGCCCGCCATCGTCGCGATATCGATCACGAAACGGTACCGTACGTCGGATTTCAGCACGCGCGCATAGGCCTCATCGATCTTGTCCGCGGCAATGACCTCAATGTCGGCCCCGAGGCCGTGCGCGGCGCAAAAGTCCAGCATCTCCTGGGTCTCGGGAATGCCGCCGATCACGGAGCCGGCGAAGGAACGGCGGCCGTTGATGAGCGAGAAGGCGTTGAGCGACATCGATTCGCCCGGCGCGCCGACGTTCACCATCGTGCCGTCGAGCGCGAGAAGGGAAAGATAGGCATCAAGGTCCACCTTTGCGCTCACGGTATTGACGATGAGATCAAAAGACTTCGCGAGATTTTTGAAAGCCTCCGGGTCGCCCGTAGCCTGGAAATGGTCCGCGCCGAGGCGGAGGGCATCATCCTGCTTCCCTGCCGAGTGCGAAAGCACCGTGACCTCCGCGCCCATCGCATGCGCGAGCTTCACCGCCATATGGCCCAGGCCGCCGAGGCCCACCACCGCAACCCTTTTGCCCGGTCCCGCGCCCCAATGGCGGAGCGGCGAATACGTGGTGATGCCGGCACAGAGCAATGGCGCCGCGGAATCCAGTTTGAGGCCTTCGGGAATCTTGAGCACGAAACCCTCCGTCACCACGACCTGCGTGGAGTAGCCGCCATACGTGGTCATGCCGTAGCGATCCGTGGCGCCATACGTCATGGTGCTTCCCTTCAGACAATACTGCTCCTGGCCTTTTTTGCAGTTCTCGCACTCGCCGCAGGAATCCACCATGCAGCCGACGCCCACCCGGTCGCCGACCTTATGTTTCGTGACTTCCGAACCGACGGCGGCGACCATGCCCGCAATCTCATGGCCCGGCACGAGCGGATAGGTCTCCTTGCGCCATTCGCCGCGGACGTGATGGATATCCGAATGGCAGATGCCGCAATATTTGATATCGATCAGCACATCCTTCGGACCAAGGTCGCGCCGCTCGATGGTGGTGGTTTTAAAAGGTTCATTGAGACCGAAGACCGCCCGCGCTTTTGCGGTAATCATGGGTTTGGTGATAGTTGAGAGGTTTATATATCCCCAGTATACCACAGCTCCCGGAACAACTGTGGTATGATTATTCCATCATCCCCTGACCATGGAAACCCCTCCCGGACAGTTCGGCGAACAGGAGTGCGATATGCTTTTTGACATGGACCTCATGGGGCGCATCACCATGGTGCGCTTTTTCAACCGCGCACTCGCGGAACGGCTCGGCTATCGCGAAGAGGAGCTCATCGGGCAGAACGTCACGGATTTCCTGGTGGACGCCAAGTCGGTCGCCGGCGCGGAACACTTCGGGTCGCTGTATGCGAGCGAAAGCGCGTTCCGGGCGAAAAGCCGCCGCCTCACCATGAAGAACGGCGAGACGCTCATTGCGGAAAGTTATCTGATGCCGATGTACGATGCCCAGGGAAAGCTGATCGGACACCGCGGCATGGAATTCTTCACCGAGTGACGGGCTAATCCCCTCCGCGGATCCCCTCTTGGCCTTCCTTCCGGCGGCGCTCAAGTTGCGCCATGGCCGCTTTCTCCTCGGCGCACCGGGCTTTGCAATAATCGCAGGCATATTGCCACACACAAGGATTCTCGTGGTTTTCCGGGCAGATCAGCACCCTCTTTTCCTTGCTGGCCTCGTGCGCAAAATTTTCATGTTCCTCGAACTCCTCGAACTTTTCATGGCTCATGCTTTGATAGTATCCCTTGCGGGCGGCATGTCAATTTTCCGTCCGAGAATTATTGACGTATATCAATATTTAATTTATAATAGTCAATGTATTATTCCATGAGCCAGAGCTCAGGATGATGAAGGAGGAGAAGTGAAAAAACTCAGCGTGGCGATGATGGCGATCTCCTGTCTTGCGATAGTGATAAGCATCCAGGGATGGGGGCATGCATGGCACGAGCGGTTTGTCGCGGCATTTCGCATAGACTTGCCCAAACAGACGCTCAGTGAGATCGACCAAAGAGAAGTGCAGTACCAGGTCACGAAACGCATTCATGACCTGAATCGTAAGATCTACACTGCAGAGATCCACGGTGACTATGCCGCTACCGTCGCGGCGCAGCACAAACTCTCAGAGGCAAAGGAGGCGGCGCGGCATTTCGGCTACAACGACTCTTTTGTCGCACTCTGTGCCGACGGCACCTACCCGGGAAACATGGAGGGCGTTGCCGTTTGTGCCGACGGCAGCAATCCGCAATAACCCACAGCACACGGTTTACATCAGCGGCGATCTCATCGAGGTCGCCGCAATCTTTTTATCACGTCACCACCCGCTTCAAATGATCAGGGATATGCACGAGGATCTCGTAAGGAATGGTGCCGCAAGCGCGCGCAACCGCTGCTATGCTGTTCCTGTCCTTTGGGTCGCTGCTCAGGATGACTGCCTCATCCCCTGCTTCCACCTCCTTCCTCGCCCCGGCCCCGGATCCCGGGGCATCCGCAGGATGCACGCCGGTGACATCCACTCCCGTAATATTCATGCTCACCCGCCCGACGATCGGGCAGAACGCCCCGCCTATTTTGAAAAAGCCTCCGCCGGCGGAACCGTTGCCGGAGAGCCTCCGGTCCACGCCCTCCCGATAGCCTACCGGCACGGTGGCAATCCGCGATTCGTGCGCGGCCGTCCATGTGGCGTTATAGCCGACGCCCGCGCCGGCAGGAACGGTGCGCACGGAGCTCACGAGGGAGACCATACTGAGCGCCGGACGGAGGTCGAGCGGCACGGAGGGCGATACGTTGAAGCCATAGAGTCCGATGCCGAGGCGGACCACGTTCGCATCGATCTTTTCGGAATATGCCGCGCCCGCCGTGGCGCCAAGATGGAAGTAGCGGATACTCGGGAAGTGCTTTCTATAGAGCGCCGCGGCCTCGTTCCACCGCGCGATCTGCGATTCCGTGTATTCAGCATCTGCGCCGTCCGCATCCGCAAGATGGCTGCACAGCCCCTCCAGGATGATGTTTGGGTTGGATTTTATGATCTCCACGGCGCGGATGATCTCGCTGCCCCACAGGCCCTGCCGGTGCATGCCGGTATCGATCTTCAGATGGAATGGCGCCGGCCGACGCAGATGCGCCGCCACGGCCTGCAGGGTGGAAAAATCGATGATCGCCGGAACGCAGTCTTTGAGCGCAGGACGGATCAATTGCTCCAGGCGGTTATAGCCAAGCATCAAGATCCTCGACCGTATGCCGGCGCGGCGGAGGATGAGCGCTTCATAGAAGGAATCCACCATGAAAAACGGCTTAGGCACTCCATCCAGGATCTTCGCCACCTCCACGATGCCGTGGCCATAGGCATTGCTCTTGATGACCGGCGCACACTGCACGCCGGGATAACGCGCCCTGAAGGCGCTCAGATTATGCAGGATGGCATCCTTGGCGATGCGCACCTCCACCACCGGGCGGTAGGCGGGGCGGGGCGCACGGAGCCGGGAGATCAGGTTCCTAAAGCGTGCCATCATAAACTAATGATAGCCCCCGTGGCGCGCCGGGAGCAAAAGATGACAAAATCACCGCATTGTTGTATAATGCCGACGAAGGAGGAAGGCCATGAAGAAGGCAGCTGTCCTAGTGTTGCTGATTGCTGCGCTGGGAGTCGTGATGGTGACGGTCCAAATGTCGCCATCGGGGAAAGATGATCTTTTCAAGCAGCATGCGTCGCTCACCGTGCAAAGTTTTGCCGGCGGCGACCTCACCACGATGTGCCGGTCGGGCAACGTGCTCTCGTTCGAGAGCCAGTATGCCACCTGCACGGCAACGCGGGTGGGCGCGAGCGACGCGTGGAGTGTCATCGTCACGTACTACTGGACGCGCAGTGACGCAGAAAGCGACACGCACGAAATCGGCAGGGCGCTCATCATCGTCGAACAGCGGCGTCTGACGAGCGTCGCCTACCAGAGAGCCGGCGGGACCCCGTTCAAATGAACGGACACCGCAGAACTCACCACATCAACCATCAGGCGGATCGCATATCAGCGACCCGCCTGAAGTCTTTTTTAGCCCCCCCGGCGCGCCTACCTATCGCTCGTGATATAGCTCAGCATGAAGAACAGGCTGGAAAGCCGGTTCAGCCACGCATAGGCCACCGGACGCACCTTCCCTTCCCGGAATAGCTTTACGAGGAATGTCTCCAGGTCGCGGCACCGGATCCTCGCCTCGTTGTACGCGATCGATTTTTTCGTATTGAACCGGATGAACTTTTGGGGCGGCTCGCCGAGCGCATCAATATATTCCTCAAGCTTGACGAGGTCTGCGTCCGTGATCGGGTCGATCACGCACTTCTCGTCGGCGCAGGAGATCTCCCCCGCGGTCTGCCACAGCTTCCGCTGAACCCACTCCAGGAACGGCTTATGCGCCTCACCGCCCTCGAGCGCGGCCGCATCGATGGCGGATTGCAGGGAGTCGATCTTCCCCATTACGACAATGGTCACGTCGTCCTTCGGAACCCGCTTTCCGGAGAAATCCGCCGTAGTCCCCTCGTCCCCTTTTTTGGTATAGACCTTGTGCATGGATGTTCCACCAGTATACCAGAGCGGCGCCCCCGTGGTAAAATGGTCACAAAACCACCATGCAACCTATCCTTGTTTCGGGATCGCTCGTGTACGACCGCATCATGAATTTTCCGGGCTACTTCAAGGACCACATCCTGCGGGGCGGCGGCGATGACCGCGTCCTGAACCTGAGCTTCGTGGTAGACCGCCTCGTCGCCTCGCGCGGCGGCACGGCGGGGAACATTGCGCACACCATCAAGCTGCTCGGCGGCGATCCGCTCGTGGTGGGAGCGCTCGGCGCCGATGGCGCCGAATACCTCGCGCACCTTGCGCGCGCGAAGATCAACACGCGCGGCATCGCCCGCGACATGGAGCGGCCAACGGCCTCGGCGCACATCATCACCGACCGCGAGGACAACCAGATCACCGGGTTCTTCGGCGGTACGCCGCCGGAAAAGACCCCCGGTGCGGCGGCGGCGATGCGCGCCGCAAAGAAGAAGGCTGCCCTTGCCACCGTCTCCCCCACCCACACCGCCGTAATGAAAAGCCACCTGCGCGAATGCGTGAAGCTCGGCATGACGGTGATGTTCGATCCGGGCCAGCAGATCAATGCCCTCACCCGCACCGAACTCCGCGAGATGGCGACGGCGGCCGACTTTGTGATCGGAAACGATTATGAAATGAGGATCCTCCAGGAAAAGACGGGTATGCGCATCGATCGGCTGGTGCGCGGCGGGGCCATCGTCATCGTGACGCACGGCGGCAAAGGTTCGGCCATGTTCCTGCGCGACGGGACGATCAAGATCCCGGCCTGCAAGCCGCGCCGCGTGGCAGATCCCACCGGCGCGGGCGATGCCTATCGCGCGGGGCTCCTTGCGGGCATCGCGGAAGGCCGCCCGCTCGAGGTCGCGGGACGCATGGGCAGCGTTGCGGCAAGCTATGCCATTGAAGTTTCCGGCACGCAGGCGCATACTTTTACCCAAGCCGGATTCTGGACCCGGTACAAAAAACATTACGGCACCATATCACCATCATGGCTGACTACAAAATAAAGGACATCAAGCTCGCGGAGTGGGGACGCAAGGAGATCGGGATGGCGGAGAAAGAGATGCCGGGACTCATGGCAATACGCAAGCGGTATGCCGCCAAGAAGCCGCTCAAAGGGGCCCGCATCACCGGATCGCTCCACATGACGATCCAGACCGCCGTGCTCATTGAGACCCTGCGCGCGCTCGGCGCGGAAGTGCGCTGGTCAAGCTGCAATATTTTTTCCACGCAGGACCAGGCCGCGGCGGCGATCGCGAAAGCCGGCATCCCGGTGTTCGCCTGGAAGGGCGAGACGCTTGAGGAATACTGGTGGTGCCTGGACCGGTCGCTCGACTTCGGCAACGGGCGCGGACCGAACCTCATTGTGGACGACGGCGGCGATGCCACGCTCATGGTACACCTCGGCAAAGAGATCGAGGACGATCCGAAACTGCTCGAGAAAAAGCTCCCGGCCGACGCGGGCGCGGACGAACGGGCGCTCATGGCGCTTTTGAAGAAAATCCATCGCGCATCGCCGCACCGCTGGACGGACGTCGCCGCCGGGATCCGCGGCGTATCGGAAGAGACGACGACCGGCGTACACCGCCTCTATGAACGCTTCCGCCGCGGCGGACTCCTCTTCCCCGCCATCAACGTGAACGACAGCGTCACCAAGAGCAAATTCGACAATATTTACGGATGCCGCCATTCGCTCATCGACGGCCTGAACCGCGCGACCGACGTGATGATCGGCGGGAAGACCGCCGTCGTCTGCGGTTACGGCGACGTGGGCAAAGGTTCGGCGCAATCGCTCCGCGGGCAGGGCTGCCGCGTGATCGTCACCGAAATCGACCCGATCTGCGCCCTGCAGGCCGCAATGGAAGGCTATGAGGTGACGACCGTGGAAGACACGCTCGGCCGCGCAGACATCTATGTGACGACCACCGGCAACAAGGACATCATCACGCTCGAGCATATGCGCAAAATGAAGGACCAGGCGATCGTATGCAACATCGGACACTTTGAGAATGAGATCCAGATGGCGCGGCTCGCGGCGGCGCCCGGCGTGAAGAAAGTGAACATGAAGCCGCAGGTGGACCGCTACGATTTCCCCGGCGGACACTCCATCTATATCCTTGCGGAAGGCCGCCTCGTAAACCTCGGCTGCGCCACGGGCCATCCGAGCTTCGTGATGAGCACCAGCTTCTCCAACCAGACGCTCGCCCAGCTCGAGCTCTGGACCAAGCCGCACGACATCGGCGTCTACCTTCTGCCAAAGGAGATGGATGAGGAGGTGGCGCGCCTGCATCTGGCCAAGATCGGCGCGAAGCTCACCAAGCTCTCCAAATCGCAGGTGGAGTACTCGAACATTCCGGCCGAAGGGCCGTACAAGCCGGAGAACTACCGGTACTAAAGCTCCCCTTTCTTGATCTTCTCCCTCAACTTCTCCACGGCGGTGTTGAAGAAATGGAGATTGTGGAACGTGAGGAGCGCGCCGCCGGTGATCTCGTTCGCGCGGACGAGATGCGCGATATAGCTGCGGGAATAGCCTTCCTGGCAGATCCGGCAGCCGCAGGCCGGATCCACGGGGCCGCGCGCGCGGAGGAGCGAAGCCCTGTGGAAATCCACCTTGCCGCGGCTCGTGTACGCGATGCCGCGCCGCGCGTAGTGCGTGGGGATGGTGCAATCGAACGTATCGGCGCCGCCTTTCACGATGCGCTCCAGATCATCGATGTCGCCGATGCCCAGGAGATGCCGCGGTTTGCGCGGATCGAGCAAGGGCACGGTCCACTTGAGCACCGTGCTCGGCCCGAGCTTGAACTCGCCGATGTCGCCGCCGATGCCGTAGCCCGCGAAGCCGTCCCCCATCGCCGCGATGGCGCGGGCGCTTTCCTTGCGCAAGTCCTCGTAATAGGACCCCTGCACGATGCCATAGAGCGCCTGGTCGGATCTCTTCGCCTTGATGCACTGCGCCGCCCAGCGGTGCGTGCGCACAAGGGAGGCCTGCACGTAATCGTGCGATGCGCCGGGCGGCGTGCATTCGTCGAACGCGTAAATGATGTCCGCACCAAGCTTCTCTTGGATGCCGATGGAGACCTTCGGACTGAGGAATAATTCGCGGCCGTCGAGCGGCGAGCGGAAATGCACGCCTTCATCCGTGATCTTCACGGCATTCGGCTGGTCGCCGCGCGCGATCGCGCGCTCCATCTTTGTCGGGTAATAATTCGCGGCGCCCTTCGTATTCGGCAATGCCGTCTTGCGCACCTTGCCGACCCCGAAGTCGCGCCCGAAGCCGAGGCTGAACACCTGGAAGCCGCCGGAATCCGTCATCATCGGCCCGTGCCAGTGCATGAACTTTGCCGCGCCGCCGCCGGCCTTCACCACCGCCTCGCCGGGCTGGAGATGCAGATGATAGGTGTTCGCGATAAGGAGCTGGGTCTTGGTCTCGCGGATCTCGTCGCTGCGGAGGGCCTTCACTGCCGCAAGCGTCGCCACGGGCACGATGGCAGGCGTCCGCACCTCGCCATGCGGGGTCGTGAGCACCCCGAGGCGCGCACGGCTCTTCTTTGACTGTTTGAGCACTTTGAACTCGATCATTGCGATATAGTCTACCTGAAAATTGCAAAAACAAAAATCCCCGCCTCACGCGGGGATTTTTCCTGCAGCCTTCGCGGACCTCGGCGCCTATTGCACCGGGACTCCGGAAGGCGTGGACGAACCCGTCATCATGGGACTGCCGTTCGCCGGAGTGACCGAGCCGTCCTGATAGGCCTGCATCGGATAGGCATGGTGCCACCCGTAACCGCCGCCATAGCCATATCCGTCGAGCATCGTCCTCACCTCGCCCACCTTCACGCCGATCCAAAAGACGACAAGCACGATGGCCACGGCAAGGACCACACGGAAGATGCGATGGCCATGGGCCCAGCCGCATCCGCAGCCGCACGTGCACATCCTGCCCGCAGGGCAGGTTCCGCACGCACAGGGGCATTCCTTGCAGACTTTGCATGCCTTCTCTCCGTCCATCTGGGAATTGTTCTTTGATTCTTCCATAGAGACAATGGGAAACTTGGAATAATTTGCTCCGACCTTTGTATGTCTGTCTATTATACACCCTTTGCATTGATAAAGGTGCAAAAATCCCTTATACTCCAAGCATTATGGAGCCCCGCTACGAGAGCAACGAGGTGGAACCCCGCATCTATAAGCAATGGGAAGCATCCGGATACTTCGATCCCGACAAGCTGCCCGCGGCCGCCAATCCCGGCGCTGAGCCGTTCACCGTCATTATGCCGCCGCCGAACGCAAACGGGCACCTGCACGCCGGCCATGCGATGTTCGTGACCATCGAGGACATCATGACCCGATTCGCGCGCATGCGCGGCAAGCGGGCGCTCTGGCTTCCCGGCATGGACCATGCCGGCTTTGAGACCCAGGTGGTCTACGAACGGAAACTGGAAAAGGAAGGCCGCTCGCGCTTCGACATGACCCGCGAGGAATTGCGGCAGGAGATCTGGGATTTCACCCAGGAGAACAAGGTCCATTCCGAAATGGGCCTGCGCGCGCTCGGGGCGTCGTGCGACTGGTCGCGCGAGAAGTTCACGCTGGACCCGGATATCGTGAAGATCGTCTATGCCACCTTCAAACGGCTCCAGGACGACGAGCTCCTCTATCGCGGGAAGCGCATCGTGAGCTGGTGCCCCAAACATCAGACGTCCTTCAGCGATCTGGAGATCGAGGACGTGGAACGCGTGGACCCCCTCTACTACCTGCAATACGGCCCGTTCGTGATCGCCACCGCGCGCCCCGAGACGAAGTTTGGCGACAAGTACGTGGTGATGCACCCCGACGACGCGCGTTATGCGCAGTATAAAGACGGCCAGAAGATCGATCTCGAATGGATCAACGGCCCGATCACCGCAACCGTCATCAAGGACAGCGCGATCGACATGGCGTTCGGCACCGGCGTGATGACGATCACCCCGTGGCACGACGCCACGGACTTTGCGATCGCCGAGCGGCACGATCTGGACCGCGAGCAGATCATCGACGAGCGCGGCAAGCTGCTGCCGATCGCCGGCGAATTCGCGGGCATGAAGATCACCGAAGCCCGCGCCAAGATCATCGAAAAGCTGCGCGCGAAAGGGCTTGTGGCGAAGATCGACGAGAACTATAAGCACGTGGTGCGCACCTGCTACAAATGCGGCACGCTCATCGAGCCGCAGATCAAGGACCAGTGGTTCGTGCAGATGAAGCCGCTCGCAGAGCGCGCAATCAAGGCCATTGAACGCGGCGAAGTCGCCTTCACGCCGGACCACTACAAAAAGATCTGCCTCCACTGGCTCGAGAACATCATCGACTGGAATATCTCGCGGCAGATCGCCTGGGGCATCCCCATCCCCGCCAAGCTCTGCGACCAGTGCGGCCACGGCACGGTGGACCTTGAGGATGCCGTGAAGGCATGCCCGCAGTGCGGCGGCGCGGTGCACCAGGATCCCGACACGTTCGATACCTGGTTCTCCTCGGGCCAGTGGCCCTTTGCCACGCTCGGCTATCCGGACGGCCGCGACTTCAAAACCTTCTATCCCACCGACGTCATGGAGACCGCCGGCGAGATCATCTTCTTCTGGGTGACGCGCATGATCATGCTCGGCCTCTACGCCACCGACCGCGTGCCGTTCCGCAAGGTGTACCTCCACGGGCTCGTGCTCGATGCCAAGGGGCAAAAGATGTCCAAATCAAAGAACAACGTGATTGACCCGCTGGAAATCACGAAAAAATACGGCACCGACGCCCTGCGCATCGGGCTCGTCATCGGCAATACGCCGGGCACCTCGCTTGCCCTCGCGGAGGACCGCATCCGCGGCTACCGCAACTTCTCCACGAAGATATGGAACATTGCGCGGTTCATCCTGATGAACCGGCCAGCGGAAAGCGCCGAAGCAGGCGCTCTCCCGGATATCTCGGACCGCGAGGAAATCCGGCAGTTTGCCGCGCTCAAAGCCGAGATCACGGCGCACCTTGAGGCGTTCGAATTCCACCTTGCCGCCGAAAAGATCTATCACTATATCTGGCACACCCTCGCCGACAAGGTCATCGAATCCGAGAAGCCGAAGCTCCGCGACGGCAGCGACGCGGAGAAACGCGCGTCCTACGCCCTGCTGGAACATCTCCTCCTCGAGTCGCTCAAAACGCTTCATCCGTTCATGCCCTTCATCACCGAAGAGGTCTGGCAGATCTTCCGCCCGGGCACGATGCTGATGGTGGAACCCTGGTAAGGCGCGCGCCTTGCGCGGCGGTCATTTTCCTGCGGCATAGAACGCCTGCACCTCCGATGCCGAAAGCAGGCGGCTGTACACGCGGACATTGCTCATGAGGCCGGTGGCAAATTGGGCGCTCCCGCCAAGTTTCCCGATGAACATGGTGTTATAGACCGTGGGAATGGTCGGCGTGACGCTCGTCACATTGGGCACCGGCGCCCCGTCGATGTACATGGTGGTTGTCTGGTTGGGGAAATCGAACTCCGCGACGACATAATGCCACGTCCCCGTGGCGACGGCGGCGGGGGCGGTATAGAAGGAATTGCCCCCGTTCCTCACGAAGAAAGAAGGATTCAGCGCACCGTTCGAACGGTTGATCAGATCAAAGCCGTTCACGGAGTTGTTGGCGAACGAGAGCCAGCGCGTACTCGCCACAGGCGACGGCACGGACATCCACAAGGAAAGCGTGTAGCTCCCCGTGACCGTATTGAGCGTGCTTGTCGCCGCAAGATAATCGTCCGTGCCGTTGAAATTTCCCGCCCAGCCTCCTGTCCTTCCGGCCGAATAATATCCTGACGATCCTGAAGGCGTGCCGTACCATATCCCCGGGTTTCCGCCTCCCGACAGATCGTATGCCGCCGTGCCCGTGCCTTCGCCAAGGGGCCAATATCCCGAGAGGCCCGCCACATGGCCATAATCATAAGGCACCAGGGCGAGATTGGTTCCTTTTTCCAGCAAGCTCACGTTTGATCCCCCATCCGTGGACGCCACATCGCTCGCGCCCCCTTCGCTATATTTTTGGGACTCCATGGCCGCGGCAACCTCATGATGGGTCCCATCGGTGGCATAACTGTAATAGAACGCCGAACTGGTCTGGTTCACCGGATCCTGGGGAAGGACGCTGAACGGCGCGCCGGAAGCGAGCGCGGAAAAAACGACGGGGACCCAGCCGGCCCCGCCCACGGTCCGCGACGACGTGCTCGCACTACAGGCATAATGCAAGCCCCATGGCACAGAAGGCAGACCAAGGCTCGCACAGGTCGAGGTGGTGTCGGGAATGGAAACATAGATTGAGGAGGCGTTGCCGAGGGAAAAGCCGCTGGCCCCCGACTGGTCGGCGACATACAGGCCAAGGGCGCTATTCAGGGTACTCATGTCCGAGACCCGGTTCGCATCGCGCGATTGGCGCAGCAATTCTGCGGGATTCAGGGTAAGGACCACCACTACGGCCAGAATGGCGATGATGGCGATCACGACGAGAAGCTCGATAAGGGTAAATGCAGAATGACGATGCGATCTGCGCACCATATAACTATAGCACACCCTGCCGCTACAGGATCGCCGCAACCTTTTCCACGTGCTTGATGAGCGTCGAAACGTACCCGGCCTCATTGTCATACCAGGAAAGCACTTTCACCATGTCGCCGTCGATGACCTTGATGAGATCCAGGGGCACGGTGGCGCCCACCTCCTGGCCGATGATATCGGACGACACGAGCTGATCATTCGTAACCTGCAGGATCCCCTTCCACCGTTCGGAATTCGCGGCATCCGTGAGGATCTTCGCGATCTCTTCCACGGTCGTCGGACGCTTCGCGATGAACGTAATGTCCGAAATGGACCCGGTGATGTTCGGCACGCGGAACGAAAGCCCGTCGAATTTGCCGGCAAGCGAAGGGATGGCGCGCGCCACGCTGATCGCCGCGCCAGTGGTCTCGGGCACGGTGTTCTGGGCCGCCGCGCGGCCCTTGCGGAAATCATGGCCGCTGCGGATGGGACCGTCCACCAACGCCTGCGTGGACGTGTAGGCATGCACCGTGGAAAGCGAGGCCTTCACGATGCCCGGATTCTCCGAAAGCACTTGGATCACCGGAGACGCGGAGTTCGTGGTGCAGGAGCCGTTGGAGGTGATGGAACAGGTCTTCAGATTGTCCTCGTTCACGCCCATCAGCACCGTCTGCCCGTCGATGCCGTCCGCATCTTTCGCCGGAGCCGTGATCACGACGCGCTTGGCGCCCGCCGCGAGATGCACTTTGGATTTCTCGTACTCATCAAACAGGCCCGTCGATTCGACGACGATGTCGATCTGCAGGTCTTTCCACGGGAGCTGAGTCGGGTCCTTCACTTGGAGGAATGCGATCTCCTTGCCATCCACAATAAGCTTCCCGTTTGCCACATCCGTCTTGACCTCCTTGTCATACCTCCGGTATACGGAGTCATATTTGAGGAGGTAGGCAAGATTGTCCACATTGCCAAGATCGTTCAAAGCCACGATCTCAATATCCGGCCGATCGAATGCCTGGCGGAAAAAAAGCCGACCGATCCTGCCAAACCCGTTTATTGCAACCCGCGCTTTTGCCATGATGATGAATTGATGAAGATTAATTTATGCTGCCGCGACTGTTGCCTCTATTATATAGCCTCTGACCCCCGCTGCAAAATCATTCAAAAAAACAACTCAACGTTCTGCATTATAGATTTCCTGAATCTCGGCCGCGGAAAGCGCGCGGTTATAAAGGCGGACGTCGTCAAGATATCCTTCCACGGCAAAGCCGGGATCAAATCCGAGATTCCCCACATAACTGGGACTGCTCGCGGGCTGGCCCACTCCCGCCGTATAAGAGAAGGAGCCTGTTTGGGCACCGTTCACATAGAGCTTTACCGTGGACCCGTCATAGGTTGCGGATATCATGGCCCACTGCCCCAATGGCACCGTTCCCCCAACAAAGGATGTCGGCGCACTATTGTTGGCAATCCTCAGGGCCAGCGTCAAAGCTGAAACATTGAGCTCGATGCCGTTATAGGTCCCGCAACAATCCCGAGTATTGCTGTATAGGTAATTATAACCCCAAGTGGAAGTTGTCACGTCAATCCATCCGCTGATGGTAAATATAGAGGGATTGAGGCTGGCCGCGGAGCCGATCAGCATGGTCGAAGTGGATCCTCCGGGATAATGAGTCCCTCCATAGAACTGCAATGCCCCTCCCACCTGCCCGGGCGACCATGTCGCCCCGACGATCGTCCCATTGTTCCCGTTCCCACTCCAGTCCACCGCCGTGCTTCCCGATCCCTCATTGAGCGGCCAGTAGCCCACAAGGCCTCTCCCGAGGTCAGGCAGGGTGGTGGCGCCAGGCCCCATCTCCAAGAGGGTGGGATCGGAGCCTCCTGAAGCCTCTTTCGCATACTTCTGGGATTCCATGAAGGCGGAGACCTCATAGCTTGTCCCGTTCGTCTGA
>DAIDLF010000024.1 GCA_027449645.1 Candidatus Parcubacteria bacterium
ATTACAACTCACCATGTACTAATTACCAACAATCGCAGAAGTAGAATTCCAACGTGCAAAATCCTAATCCTCGCGTCTCCTTTTCTAATGGAGTCATGTCAGTGCAATCTCAACAACAACCACAACCACAGCAACAACCACAACAGCAACCAATTGCACAACCAAACGATTCCAACTTGCAAACGCCAGCAGAACAGTGGCAAAATGATGAAGAATCAAAACAGTAAGTTGTTACGCAATGATCATTGCAGAATATATTCAAAGACAATCAACCGTCAAGCTCGAAGAACAGATCGTAAGTGGCGTTCAATGCCCACTCGATGCGCGCATCCGGCTTGTCGATCTTGTTCACGACGACCACGATCTTGTGGCCGGCCTGGATCGCCTTGCGCAATACGAACTTCGTCTGCGGCATCGGGCCTTCCTTGGCATCGATGAGCAGGAGGACGCCGTCCACCATGCGCATGATGCGCTCCACTTCGCCGCCGAAGTCGGCGTGGCCAGGGGTGTCCACGATGTTGATCTTGGTGTCTTTATAGATGACTGAGGCGTTCTTGGAGAAGATCGTGATGCCGCGCTCGCGTTCAAGTTCGTTCGAATCCATGATGAGGTCGCTCGTGGCACCGGTCTTCTGGTGGAAGCTCGCGGACTGCTTCAATAAGGCATCAACGAGGGTCGTTTTGCCGTGGTCCACGTGGGCGATGATGGCGATGTTGCGGAGGTCCATGATGGGTAAAGTGATGATGGTTGGATTTACAAAGAGAAGCCCCGCCGAAGCGGGACGGTCGACGCCCTTTGCATACGGAAATTATAGGTAAAATCGGGAAAATTTGCAACCTCAACCTTGCGAGCGGCCCGTTTTTATGCTATCTAAAGAGATAGAAAACCTCCGGCCGCATCCAAAGGCCGGGCTTCGCCCTTTGAAAACCGCATATCGGATATGACCGCGACCCAAGGTCGTCATTATTGCAAACCAAACCTATGACCATGAAAAAATACGTTTTCTTTGCGGTATTGGCGGTAGCATTGACGGGCATGGCACATGCGCAGACGACGACCGCGTCGCTGCAGCAGCAGCTCGACGTGGCGAAAGCGACCCTCGTCAACCTGGAGATGCAGCACGGCATCACTCCCGCCTCTGGCGACAGCCAGCTCGGCGCGAGCGTTGCCGCCCCTGCACAGACCCAGGCGGCGACAGGACTTACGGCAAGCCAGATCAGCGCGTTCAGCAACACGCTTTCCGCGCTTTCCGCGACGCTCGCTGAGCTCAATGCCTCCATCACCGCGAACCCCAATATGACCGCAAGCCAGAACGCCGCGATCGCCGCGACGCTTACCGGCATGAAAGGCACCTTGAGCGCCATGGCAATGAGCATCAGCGCGGGCGAATCCGCCGCGCCGATCGCCTCATCCGCCCCTGCGCCCGCGAATGCCTCCGCCGGAGTGGCGCAAGCCGCGCCCGCAGCCCCGACCACGGGCAGCGCGCCGGTAGCCGCAGCGACCGGAGCCACGACCACTGAAGCCTCGGCGACGAACCCCGTCCAGGCGACCGCACAGGTCTCCTCGATCTGGTCGTTCACCAAGGCCCATTGGCCCGCCATCGTGATCATCGTACTCGTGATTGCGATCCTCGCGATCCTTTTCTGGCCGGAAAAGGAAAGTGGTACCGATGCCGCCCCTGCTTCATCCCCGGCGAATGCGCCCATGAAGACGGCGGCCGCGAATGCCGCCCCTTCCGTTTCGGCAGCCGTAGCAGCCGTGGCTTCCGCGCCTGCCACTCCTCCCGTCCAGAAAGCCGTGACGGCTCCCGCCGATTCCACGAAAGTCGCCTAGCCGGATTCCGGCGAACGCGCCAAAAGAACACCTCTGCAGGGGTGTTTTTTTGTCGGCCATCCGGAGGATCAGGGCGCCGTTCCCGAAGCCATCGCATGGATCTCGGCGCACTGCTCGATGATGATCGGCGCATGATTAAGGTCGCGGTTCGCCAAATATCCCGCACCGAAGCTCAGGGTGGAGACAAGGGCCACGATGGCGCCGAAGAGCGCCTGCCGCGCATGGCGCGCGAAAAAGCTGCGAACGCGTTCCATGCCGCCATCCTACCATCCGGACCATCAAGAAAAGATAAAAAGGTCAGAACTGCAGATACTGCTCCCATTTGAGATACAGCTCACGCGTGGCGCGGATGTCGCCCACGTTGTACTTCGCGATCTCCAGGAATTTTTTCTTCTTGAAAAGCGGGCCGACATCGTCGCCCGTCACGCCCCCGGATTTCGGGCTCGGGATGCCGAACGCGCGCGACCACAGGTGCAGGCTCCCCTTCCGGCGCGTGGCGCCATAGAACGAAAGCTGCTCGGCAAGATCGATATGCAAAGCCTCCGGATTGTTTTGATAAAGATACCGCCCGCGCATCAGGTCTTTGCTCGGACGGACGCCGAGGATCGCGGAGCGGACCATGAGGAACGGCATGTCGAACGCGCGGCCGTTGAACGTGATGAACACCTGATACCGCTCGGCGAGCGTCCAAAACTGGCGGATCATCTCCGTCTCGGTCATCTGCTTGAAGGTGATGCCGTCCTCCTTGAGCTCGGCATTGCGCTGGCCCGGCGCCTGGTAATAGACCGCACCCTCGTTCTTGTAGCTGTCGAGCACGCCGATCGCGACGATCTGTCCGGTGAGCGGCGAAAACCCCAGGCCGTTCTTAAGGTCCTCAAGGGCGATCTTATACTCGTCCTCGTTGTCCGAATCGCGCTTGATCCACCGCGTAAGGTTTTCCTGGGTGGCTTTGTCCAGCGAATCAAAATCCTCGCCGATGGTCTCTATGTCCAAAATAAGCTTGTTGAGCGCGGTTGACATCGCCTCCATTCTAGCATAAAATCATCCGGTATGGCACATACTAAGGCTATAGGTTCAACTAAATTAGGGCGCGATTCCATCGCCAAACGGCTTGGCATCAAGCTCCAGGACGGCCAGAAAGTGGCGGTCGGCCAGATCATCGTCCGCCAGCGCGGCACCAAATACGTGCCGGGCGCGAACGTCATGCGCGCCGATGACGACACGCTTTTCGCCGGCAAGAACGGCACCGTGAAGTTCAGCACGAAGACCCGCACGCATTTCGACGGCTCGCGCAAGAAGGCGACGATCGTCCAGGTGGTCGCGGCATAGCAATAAAAAAACACCCTCTTGGAGGGTGTTTTTTTATTGCTATGCCTCCTTCACGACCTGGATCTTGAGATGCGCCACCACGCCCTTCTTGAGGTCCACCGGCACGGTGTGCTCGCCGAAATCCTTGATGGGATACTTGAGCTCGATCGCGGGCCGCTCGGTCGTGATGAACTTGTGGTCGCGGAGCGCGCTCAGGATGGTATCTTTGTTGACGGAGGCGAAGGGCGCGCCGGATTTGTCGGTCTTCAAGGCAAACTGCAGGGTCACGGATTCCATCTGCCGTTTCACCTCCATGAGCTGTTTCATGAGGGTCTCCTCCGCCGCACGGTGCTCCGCACGCATCGCCTCGATCTTTTTGAGCGCGCCCGGCGTTGCCGGTTCGGCGAGCTTGTTCGCAAAAAGGAAGTTGCGCGCATAGCCGTCGCTCACGTCCTTCACGTCATAGCGCTTGGCCACGCCCCGCACGTCCTGGACAAAGATGACTTTCATGATGAAATGGTTTCGGTTAAGGCTTTTTATTTTGCCGCGGTGCCGGATGCGGCCGTGCTCGTGGCCGCGGTACTGGTAGCCGCAGGCGGGAGCGGCGTGCCGTCTATCTCGTCCTGCACGATCTCAAGCGCCTTTGCGAGCTGGGTATCGTTGCCGTTCTTGATGTCCTGGTCCGTGAGCGCCACCGGATAGTCAGGCACGAGCCCGTCGTGGTCCAAGATGCGGCCGGAAGGCAGGACCCAATGCGCCACCGTGATCTTGAGCGACGACCCGTCCGAAAGGTTGAAGAGCTGCTGCACGGTCCCCTTGCCGAAGCTCTTCGCGCCGACGAGCGGGATATTGCGGTCATCATGGAGCGCGCCCGAGAGGATCTCTGCCGCCGAGGCCGATCCGCCGTCGATGAGCACCGCCATCGGCATCGTATCCAGCGCGCCGCTTCCGGACGCCGTGAAGTTCTGCGTGGGCACCGTGCGGCCCACCTCGCGCACCACCTGCGAGCCCGGCTTCAGGAAGTAGCCGGAGATGTCCACGGCCACCTCAAGGTAGCCTCCCGGATCGTTGCGCAGGTCGAGCACGATGCCCTTCGCGTTATGGTTCAGCGCCTGCTCGAGCGCCTGATAGAACGCGCCATCCGCATCCTGCGTGAACTCGGCGAGCGTGATGTGCGCAATGTCGCCCTTCATCTCGAATTTGACCGTGGGGACCTGGATGGTCGCGCGCGCGATCGTGAAATCCTGCGGCTTCGCCCATCCGTCCCGGAATATGGTGAGCGTCACTTTCGTGCCGATCGGCCCGCGGATGAGGTTCACGGCATCGTCCACGCTCATGCTGTCCGTGGAGCTTCCGTTCACCGCAAGGATCTCATCCTCCGGCTTGAGCCCGGCCTGTGCCGCCGGGGTGCCGGCAAGCGGCGCGATCACCGCAAGCGTACCCGAGGCGTTCACGCCAAGCTCCGCGCCGATGCCGCCGAAATCGCCGGTGATGTTCTCCTGGAACTGCTTGCTGTCCGCCGGCGTGAAGAACTCGGTGTAGGGGTCCCCGGTCGCCCCCACGAGCCCCGAGATCGCGCCGTACATCTTGGCCTGGTCGGTCGTGCTCGGATTGCGGAGATAATTGTCGTTGATGTCCTGCCATGCCTGCCAGAACACGCTGAAGTCCGCCGTGGTGGAGGCGTCGGGCATGAGGTTGGTCGCGCCGCTCACGACGATGCGCTTCGTATTCTTCTGCCCTATATCCCATCCCATCCAGTAGCCGCTTGCCACAAGCACCAGTCCGAGCACCACCACGATCGCCACCTGGGAGAACTTCTTTATGGTCATCATGGGCTTCATCATACCATTTTTGGCGTCGCGGCAAAACGTGGCGCCCACACCTGGAAAATGGCGCAGGTTGCGGGTACAATGGGGATGATGGCTGCCCGCAAAAATGCCTATTTGGAAGAGCTCAAACGGCGTGCAAAAGCGTCCCATGTGTACCGCAAATACCAGCTCACCGGGCTCGAGATCGCGCGGATTTTGGGCGATGAAAAGCACAAGACGCTCTACATCAAACTTGCCCGGGACGCGGACGGCAACGGGGCGGGCGGCGACCGGCTCCTCCGGCTCGCAAAGGACGTCGCCGACCGTTCGACCGTGAAGAACAAAGGCGCCTATTTCATGTCGCTCCTGCCGCTCGACGGCCCAAAGAAAAAATGACCATGATCCCCGAGATTGTCACGACCGCAGCAAAAAAAGATGAGCAGTTCCTCCGCCGCAAGACGGCGCCTTTTGATTTTGCGGCCCATTCGCCGAAGGAGGTCCGCGAGCTGGTGGCGCGGATGAAGCGGATCATGCACGAGGCGAACGGCGTCGGACTTTCCGCAAACCAGATCGGGCTCGACCTCAAGGTGTTCGTCGCCGAGGTCCCCGACGCGCAGGGCGGCATGAAATTCTATGCCATCTTCAACCCGGAGATCGAGAAGGCCGGCAAGGACACCGCAGTCATGGAGGAGGGATGCCTGAGCATCCCCGGCGCGTGGGGCGACGTGACGCGCGCCTCGCAGATCGCCATCCGGGGCTATGACCGGAACGGCAAACCGGTGAAGATCAAAGCCTGGGGATTCCTCGCCCGCGTGTTCCAGCACGAGATCGACCACCTGAACGGCAAGCTCTTCATTGACCGCGCAAAAGCCGTGCACTATGAAAACGCCAAAGAGGCGCCGCACGGTCAGCCGCGCATATGACCGCCATGCGCTATGTCTTTTTCGGCACCCCGCGTTTCGCCGCGATCATCCTTGACCGGCTGATTGCCGCAGGCATGCCGCCCGTCGGGCTCGTCTGCAATCCCGACCGGCCCGTCGGCCGGAAAAAGATCATCACGCCTCCCCCGACAAAGCTCGTGGCTGCGGCCTACGCGGGCGCCAAAGCGGCATCCGCGGCGCCGGTCGCCGTCCTTCAGCCCGAACGGCTGGACGAAGCGTGCATCGCGGAGCTCCATGCGCTCCAGCCCGACTTCTTTGTGGTCGCCGCGTACGCCAAGATCATCCCGCGCGCCGTGCTTGACGTCCCCCGCCTCGGCACGCTCGGCACCCATCCTTCGCTCCTTCCGAAGTACCGCGGCGCCTCGCCCATCCAATCCGTGCTCCTCGCGGGCGAGACGGAAACCGGCACCACCATCTATGCGATGGACGAAAAGATGGACCATGGCCCGATCTACGCACAAGAGACCGTGCCGCTCGATGCGCTCGCCACGTCTTATCTTGCACTCGAAGCAACGCTTGCCATGCGCTCGGCAGAGCTCCTCCTGCGCACCATGCCCATGCTCATGGACGGCACCGCGGCGGCCCGGGTGCAGGACGAATCGCAGGCGACCTTCACCAAAAAATTCACCGCCGACAACGGCTTCATTGCGGCATCTGAGCTGGATGCCGCGCGTGACGGCTCACGCGACAAGGCGGAACTGATCCTGCGGACCATCAACGCCTTCACTCCCGAACCCGGCGCATGGACCTTGCGCGACGGGAAGCGGATAAAGCTGCTGGCCGCGACCATGCAGGATGGCGCGCTCAAGCTCCTTTCCCTCCAGCAGGAAGGAGAGAAACCGAAAGCGCCGTAGCCTGCATATCACGCTACGGCGTTATTTTTCCGCGTTATAGAGCTCCTGGACCTCGGCTGCCGAGAGCGTGCGATTATAGATGCGGACATCGTCGATCAGGCCGGGGAATACGCTGGACCCGCGAGGAGAATAGAAGCTTCCCACGGTGCTTCCCAGGCCCCCCGAAGAGGAATTGGTATAGCTTGCCGACCCGACGAAGGTGCCATCCCAATAGCCATATAGGTTAAGACTGTCCCAAGAAAGGACAACATAATGCCACGCGTCCGGCATTGCGGTATTGGTGACATTGACCGATCCCGAGGGATTCCCTCTTGAAAGCGCCACAGCATGGGTTATGGGGTTGTATTGGATATAAAATCTGTTGGTGCTGGGACCCACCGCAGCAAAGACGTAGCCCACCGTTGACGTCGCCGGAGCAACAGGATAGATCCATGCGGCGATGGTCCCCTGGGCGCCGCTCAGCATGGGATCCACCAGTCCAATATTCAAATAAGTGCTCAATCCATCGAATGCTCCGGCCCAGCTCCCCACTTTGCCAAGACTATAATAGCCAGAGGTGCCGGTAGCAGTGCCTGACCACGTCCCGTTGTTGCCATTGCCTGACCAGTCGATCGCAGGGCCGGAACCTCCCTCATTGAGCGGCCAATAGCCCACGAGGCCTCTCCCGAGGTCAGGCAGGGTGGTGGCGCCAGGCCCCATCTCCAAGAGGGTGGGATCGGAGCCTCCTGAAGCCTCTTTCGCATACTTCTGGGATTCCATGAAGGCGGAGACCTCATAGCTTGTCCCGTTCGTCTGA
>DAIDLF010000025.1 GCA_027449645.1 Candidatus Parcubacteria bacterium
GTTTCCCGAGGAGATCTGGGAGAAGTTCACCGGGATCCAGCCCTGGGAGGAGGCGGTGCGGTTGGTGGAGCTTGCGGCACAGCGATATCCGTAGGTGGAGGAAGGCATGCCGAGGCCCTGGCACTGGTCACCGAGGGTTGAGGTGGCAGAGGGGTCATAGACGGAGAGATAGCTTGTGGTGGCAGTGCCCAGAGAGAAGCCTGAAGCCCCTGACTGGTCCGTGAGATACAGGTTGAGGGCGCTGTTCAGGGTGGCCATGTCGGAGACCCGGTTGGCATCCCTGGATTGGCGAAGCAATTCTGCGGGATTCAGGGTCAATACCACGACGACCGCAAGGATCGCGATGATGGCGATCACGACGAGAAGCTCGATGAGGGTGAAGGCGGAGCGGGAGCGCATAGGAAAAATGGGCGTTAGAGTATCTTTATTGTCCCATATGAGACGGCGATAAGGAAGATGCTTTTCCACAAACACCTCCTAAAGCGCTTCTGGTCGGCAACGGTGCGGGAAGAGCGCCATTATTCCATTGAGCCGATCGCCACGGTGTCCCCTGCTTTGATGCCGTATTTCGCCGCCGTGCCGGCATTCACTTCAAGCACCTTGTCCACGTTGGCGGGCGAACTATAAATGGACAGATTCCAGAGCGCCGTGCCGGAGGCAGGCGCAGGGATATTTTCCGTGACCCCCGCGACCGTGGTGCCGCTGATCCAGATCATATCCAAGGGGAAATGCATGTCTTTCATCCAAAAATGTTGGACGCCGCCGGAGGGAAAGACGAACAGCATGCCATCGTTCGCGCCAAGCGAGTCGCGATACGAAAGGCCGCGCGTCTGTTCCATGGTGGTGGAGGCGATCTCCACGTTGAGCATTGCGCCATCCACGGCAAGCTGATCGGGGCCAGGCGCCGCAATCGCGGACGCCGCAGAAGGGACCGTAACCGTGGTCTGAGGAAGTGGCGGATTGGCCTTTCCGAAAAAGACGTGCCACCATGCGGCAAGCGCGGCAACGATGAGCACGAACGCAATAATGAGGAAGGCGGTCGCCATGGCGGTCCTGTCGCGGAACATTCCCTCCATGATAGCATCCTGATCAGTTTGCCACCAGCACGCCTGCGTCTCCCGTCACTTTGAAGCGCGCATTGGCGAGCGAGGGATCGCTGAACGCCCCGCCAACCGTATCAATATTCTTCCCGTAGAACTGGACACTGGCATACGTGGTCTGGTTGCCGGTCGGCGCCTGGAATATCCATTGGTAATGATGGCTTGGAGAAAGCACGAGCGATGATGATGCAAAGGAAAACACCGGATCATCCGCACATCCATAGCCGCCGACCGCATAATCGCTCGGGGTATTCCCGTAGGAGGCATCATGGAAGCTGTCATAGAGCGACAGCGTGCACTGGAGATTATCGGGCATCCTGAGATTGGTCTGCAGGTTGGTGGTGAATATCTGGATGGACCGCAGGGTTGAGGTCATTGACACATCGAACCACTGTGCGGCGTAAGGGAGCCCCGGGCTCAGGATGTACGGCGAGAAATCCGGAGGAAAGCTCCAGGTTGCGGTCGCTATCTCCGAAACGCCGCCGAAGTCGTCCATCGCGCGAATGCCGATGAGATAGTCGTTGCCGAACACGACCGGGATCGTACCGACCGGCACCCATCCTTCATCCGGGAGCGAAGTGGAAGTGGCATAGGCCATCTCATAATGCAAAGGATTGTCCGGCCATTCAGGATCGGACGACACTGCAAACATCAGTTCAAGCCACATGTTTTCCTCGTCCAGGCCAAGCGCGATATCCGACGGCGGCGTGATCCGCGGGGCGACCGCCGTGGAAGTCGCCGCATCTCCTTCCATGATGAGATACGGGAAGAAGGTGCTTGTGGATTCCACGCGGCCAGTACCGTAGAGGAATTCGTTTCCCATGGCCGTTCCCGCCGACGTGCTTGCCGTGCCGGCAAGGATCACGCTCCGGTTCTGCCAATCCTGCACCGTCGCGATGCGGTAATAGAAGTATGGCTTGAGCGCTATTCCAAGATCGTCAAAGGTGATTTTCGCCATGGCGTCCGTGAATAGCGCGCCATCGGCAATCGCGAACTGCCGGACCATTGCCGTATAGGCGGGATCCTTGAACTCCTGGAGCGAGACATGGGATGCGGCATAATGCGGATCATTGATCTTTCCTTCGAGGATAAGCGACCTCAGCGTGCCGGAAAATCCGTTTCCCAACTCAAACCAGTTGTCGTCATACCAGCTTGCCGGGGAAAGGTCTGCATCGATCTCCTGGGCAAACAGCGCCGGCGTGGTAGACGTTGCGGCCGCAGGGCCTCCATTGCCATTCTCCTCCGGCGGGGACACCGGTTCTGCGGCAGGTGCGGGAACAGGTGCAGGTACGATGGCCACTATAGAGACGCCGCCCGAAGGAAGCGCAGGCACTGATGGAGCTGAAGGAGGAGGAGGAGGAGCCGGCAGAAATTCCGGGGTCTGCTCGGAAACAGATGCCACGATAGGCAATGATGCCGCAGGAGGCGCAGGCGCCTCGGCAGGCAGCGGCGCCTCAGTGGATACGCCAAGCACTTCGCCCCCTGCCATTGCCCCGGCCGAAACCGCATCGTGAAAGCCTGCGACTTCGCCGCTATCCGGACCGTTGTCGGACCAGTACGACTCCCCTTCTTTGATCCCGGTGTACCCGGAGATCGGTTCAGGATTCCGCGCATGATAGTTCCCGTCCGCGGCGATCGTATCCATGGCAAAATGCAGATGCGTACCGGGATGGCCCGCGCAGGCGGCCCCGGCCGTGAGTCCCGAATTGCCAAGAAGCCCCACGGTCTCGCCGGGGCGGATTGCCTCGCCCGCACTCACCGTGATGCTCCCGGGTATCATATGGGCATACCGGCTCACGAGGGCATCGCCGTGATCGATGATCAGCTCCGTGCCGTAGCCGCCGTTGTAGCCTTCCTCACCGACGAACATTGCCACGCCCGGGGCCGCGGCGACCACTTCCTTCCCGTAGGCATCGCAACCACCCTGCGCAAAGTCGAGCGCATAAGCATCCTTCTTTATGTGGGTCGGCAGGGCCGCATATCCTTGCGTAACCACAAAACGCTCCCCTTTGGCATAAGGCAATTTGACGGTACCGGCATGGACAATCCCGGATCCCCATATTGCCGCGCCGGAGACCGCGACTGCGGCGGCGAACCGACACAAAGCCATAAGGCGCATGGATGGCTAACGAAGCATGAGCCGCGAGACAAATGCCTCGAGGATCCCGGCGCACGACGCATTGCCGGATGAAGTTCCATTAAGCGGAGATGCCGCGATCTCATAGGCGCGATTGCCGGCACTATTGAATGCGTAGACCAGTTCCGTGGGAGCGCCATCGATCGCCCCCTTCCAGCGCACCGCAGTCCCGCCCTGCACCGGAAGCGCCACGCGGGAAACCTCTGCGACCGCAAGGCTTGGATCCGCGCCGACGCGTGCCGCGATCCACCTGGCGGCATCCGTGCCTGAAGCATAGGGAAAAACCGCCATCTCGATCTTGCACGTCCCGGAAGAAGATCCCGCGGCGGCGGAGTTCGGATATGCCGCAAGCGCATGATCCGTGATGCGCTCCACGCGCCATCCTTCGGGCGCGGCAAAGAGGTAACCTTCGCCGGATATTCCCGCAGTCTCGCGGGGAACGTGCCGGAAGAAGCACCACCATACCGACGCCGCAATGAGCACTAGCAAAATCGCTGCAGGGACGCCCCCCGCTTGTATCCACGCCGATATCCCCCGATGCGGGCGCACGTATTTTTCTATGGGTTCCATGGAAATAATGATGAAGGTTTATTGCACAATGAAATCATCCGCATTGCGGCCAGTATCGATCAGGGTCCCCTCGCCCTCCCGGCGCACGAGCATCTGGCCAGGCTCCGGGTTGTCGGGGCAGGGCGGCCCTTCGCCGTACTGGGCAGAACCGCTGCCCCATGCGACCGCATCCATGATGGTCCCGCTCGCATCCATGAGCGCCACGCTGTTGTTTGCCGACAACGTCTGGGAACTGGAGATCTCTGCACCAAGGGAAAGCGCGAATCCTCCTGCGCTATTCGCCCATGTCACATACTGTCCCGGAAGCAAGGCGATGCCTGCAGGAAACTCCCGGATTGACGAATCCCCTCCCGTGGAAGACCTTTTGCGCAGCTTCCAGCCGCCCAGATCCACCGTGGAAGATCCGGCATTGTAAAGTTTTACCAGGTCGTTGCTTGCCGCAGCGCCCGCGACCTGCACGGCGGCAACAAGGATGCGCGGCGGGGGTCCAGGCTCAGGCTCAGGCTCAGGATCAGGCCCGGACGATGATGATTCAGGAACAGGATCTTTAGGCACGGGAAGCGAGGACCGGATCTGCGCCACGATATCCATATTCCCGCTCACCACGAGCGCGCACTTCCCCTTTCCGGAGCACGCGCCGGACCATCCCGCAAAGACCGTATCGGGCCCGGGAAGGATACGCAAGGCCAGTTTCGTGCCCGAGGCATAACTCCCGGCGCACCCTGCGGCACACGCCATACCGGACGGGTCGCTTGCCACCGCGGCAGATCCCGATCCTTCAAAGGAGACCGACACCCGATAAAGGACCGGCGGCTGGGGCACCGTACTTTCCCTTCCCGGCGTCCCGCCGGCGTCTGCGCTGGTCTGCCAGCCTGATGCATCGCGGGAGCGCTCCATGGTCTGTTTGGTCGTGTTGTTCCCCGCGGGCCATCCTGCCGCCGAAGCCTGCACGAAATCCGAAACATGGCACGAGGCATCGATAAGCGCGAGATCATCGCCCGTATTGCGCATGGTGCCGGCGTAGGTCTTTCCCGGCGCCGCGCCGCCCGCAAACGTGGCGCTTGCATGGGCAAGCAGCAGCAGGCCGTTGGGCGCAATCCGCGCATCATTATCAAACGTCACGGCAATATTCCCTGATGGATCAAGGATGCGCCATCCTGCAAGATCTGTTTCGGCGGCGGAAAGGTTCTTCAATTCCATCCATTCGCCGTTCGGCGCATCCACCGAACCCATCCATGCAATTTCATTGAATATGACGTTCCGAGACAACGGCGGCGATGAGGAGGGAAAGGAAAATATGCAGGAAGGCGGCGCTTGGATTGATGCCGGCACGGGCACCGGCACAGTTGCCGAGGTTGTTGCGGCCGCCGAAGCCGCTTCGAGCGCCAGTGCCGACACCAACGCAGGCAATGCGGCAGGCATGGCCTCGGCATCCTCATTGGCAATTAGCGGCACCGTCTGCGCCGTCGCGGCTCCGGAGGAAGCGGTGGAATCATCCTCCAAAATCACCACCTCCCGCGCGCCGCGTTGCGCGGCAGAGGACGGCATGACGGCGCCCCACGCCTGTGCCACCGCTTCGCCGGCATAGCTCATCAAAAGGTTCGGCGGCGCGGCAGAAGGCATGAAGCCGCGCAAAAAGAAGAGTGCCGCAAGGATGCCCAAGAGGCCCGCCGCAATCGCCCATCCCCATTTCCGGTATCGCATGCCGCCAGTCTACCAAAACCCCCATCAAGAAAATCTTAAATGGGAAATGGTTCCGGAACATACCGGCGTGCTATAATAAATAGACATGAAATGGAAACTGAAACCGACTCTGAACCAGGTGCTTGCGGTCGTTTCCGCCATCGCCGCCGTGCTGGGGATCATCACGTTCTTCGTCGTCTTCTATAATGGCGGAACTTATGTAGTGGCTTCTCCATTGCCGAGCGGCTCCACCTACACCTCAAGCACCGCGCAGGCCGCGGCGACCTCCACGGCAACTTCTACGGCCGCCGAAGCGACCTCCACCGCTTCGAGCACGCTCGCCGATTACTCCAGCATCTACAGCCAGGCGCCGATGGCATGGACAGAAGGGGTGGACACCATCTCCATTACCGGAGCGGACCTGAACGGCTCCCAGCTCACCCTCACGCTTGCAGTCCAGATGGGACAGACCGCGGAGTGCGTCCCCATGGATGTCAGGCTGGTAGCCGACGAGAACGGCGACCTCACGGCACCCCTTACCACGCAATTCTCCTTCCCGGACAGCGGGACCTGCGAGGGCGTGCCGGGGGCTTTCTATCCCGACCAGCAGATCGTCTTCAACGTGGATCCGACCACCCTGCCGCTCATCTTCACTACGGGAGGCACCTCCAACAAATTCTTTGAACTGTCCACCACGTCCGAAGGCGGCATCACGATCAGTCCGCCGCCCACGAGCGGCTGACGGCGCAATCCGATTCCTTGTCTCCCATAAAGTGCTATAATCAAAAGAAACCATGAATGAAACCAAGGAGCGTCCTCCTCTCATCACCGTCAGCATCATCCTCGGCGCGAGCCTGATCATTGTCGCGCTCATCGTGGGCTATGTCATTGATTACGTGAAGACGTACGACAACACGGTGATCACCGTGACCGGCGTGGCAACCAAGCAGGTGAAATCCGACGTGGTGAAGTGGCAGAGCGAGTTCTCGGAGCAGACAGGACCGACCACGGCCGACCTCCAGCAGGGTTCCGCCGCCATGCAGGGCGACCTCAACACGATCCTCGCCTACTTTGCGGCGAACGGCGTGGCGTCGTCGGACATCACCATAGACCCGCTCTCCATCGATCCCATGTACCAGACGCCGAACGGCGTCTATAGCGGCAAATACGGCGGCGTGGGCGGCACGCTCTCAAGCTACAACCTCACCCAGGACGTGCATATTGAATCAGGCGATGTGGATGGCGTGACCGCGCTCGCCCAGAGTTCGACACAGTACTTCGCGGGCAAAGGCATCGTGTTCTCCGCGGACAACCCGCAATATTACCTGAAGACGGGGACGCTGGATTCGCTCCGCAGCCAGATGCTGAGCGACGCCCTTGCGGACGCCAAAGCGCGCGCGGAATCCATCACGCAAGGCGTCGGTGCGGGCGTGGGCAATCTCCGTTCCTCCAGTGTGGGCGTCACCCAGATCACGCCCGTCAATTCCACGGAGATCTCCGATTCCGGCGCGTACGACACCACCTCCATCGAGAAGCTCTTGACCTATCTCGTCCACGCCACCTTTACCCTGAAATAAGGCCTGCCGCAGGGCCGGCCCTCCCCGGAGCGCGCGGTGCTATTGAAAGCCTTGTTTCAATTTGCTAAGATAATACGCGTATTCCGCGATAGCTCAATGGTAGAGCGGCGCCCTGTTAAGGCGATGGTTCCAGGTTCGAGTCCTGGTCGCGGAGCAAGGTAAATTTCTCTCATTTTAGCCGCCATTTTTGATGGCGATTAGACGTGAAAACCTGTGCTTCGTGATATACTGCTTTCATGAAGCGTCTTCATCTGCAGGGTTCTTGGTTTATTAAGGCACCAAAAGAGGAAATCTATAAGATAGTCTCTGATTTTGAAAATATGCCTAACTATTTCCCCGCCGTTGCAGAGTCCGTGCACATAACCGAAAAGCAAGGGAATCATCAAAAAATGAGTGCGCGGGTTAAATCGTTCGGCAAGGTTTTTGATGTAACCATGCAGACAGAACTTTTGCCGAATGTTGACTTTACGTCAACCAATGAGTCCTCTTTTGGCACCTCTGGCCATGAAGAGTTTCTGATGAAGCATGTGGAAGGCGGTACCAGGATTACGTATACCTACGACATTGAAATTCATCGCCGGTTATTGAGGGTCATAGCGACGCCTTTGATAAAGTGGTTCGCTATGTGGTCTTGGAAGCGCGCTTTCATCGATAGACTGCGGAAAATCGTGGAGGTGGAGAAGGAGCAAATCAAAAAATAAGCGACTATCCGCCCGCCACATCCTGCCGGACGGACGTATCGCCTTATTTCCCATCGAACCTTGGACTGTCCCGGCGACCGGGATGCGCTATTGTTCCGCGCTGTAGACTTCCTGGATTTCGGATGCGGAAAGCGGCCTGTTATAGATGCGGACATCATTGATGAGGCCGCTGAAATGCTGGTTCAACCCCGGTATCCCGTACCCTATATACGTCGACGCGATCGTGGTATTGAGCGTTCCGGTGGCCGCCATCGATCCATCCAAATTTCCGTTCAAATAGACTTTAAAGAAAGATCCGTCAAAAGTTGTGGCTATATAGGACCATGCATTGAGAGGAAGTATGGTCCTGCCTGAAAGCCATGTCCAGCCGCCAGGGAGGAGCATCCCCGCACCGACCCTTTGGGCATTACCATTGCCTGAATTGCCATACCCAAGATAAAAAGGGCCATTTTTTGAAATAATGCTTCCAATAGAAGTGGTGGTGGGATAGATCCAGGCGCTCAGGGTCACCGTGCCTGCGTTGATTGCAGTCCCGAGTCCCACATAGGTGCTCGTCCCATCAAACGTGCCTGCCGCGCTCCATATCTTCCCGGTGCTGTAGTAGGTCCCTCCCGTGCCGATAGGCGTCCCATACCACGTCCCATTGTTCCCGTTCCCGCTCCAGTCCACCGCGGTGCTTCCGGATCCCTCATTGAGCGGCCAGTAGCCCACAAGGCCTCTCCCGAGGTCAGGCAGGGTGGTGGCGCCGGGCCCCATCTCCAAGAGGGTGGGATCGGAGCCTCCTGAGGCCTCTTTCGCATACTTCTGGGATTCCATGAAGGCGGAGACCTCATAGCTTGTCCCGTTCGTCTGA
>DAIDLF010000026.1 GCA_027449645.1 Candidatus Parcubacteria bacterium
TTGGGATCGCCCGCCAAATAGGCGTCGAGCAGCGAATCGGCGATCACGTCGCACATTTTATCGGGATGCTTCGGGGAAACAAACTCCGCAGTTTTGATGGTTTGCATATAATTGGTGTTTTTTTAATTTTTCTTCCTTATATAAAACAAAAACCTCTTTTGCAGGAAAGAGGCAGAATCGGAACGACCTTTATCTTCCCCTTGCGGGCTGGATGAGGCACCTTTGCGGCATTCGCGCGATGGTACGCGCAGTGCCGCAGGGTTGTCGGACGGATCGCAGGGCCAGGACCCTCCCCGTCGCTCTTGATAAGCTATTCAGTTGTGATTACCATACTACCACAAAAAAGCATCGGATGCCCGTCAGGTTATCCCCACCGGGCATCTGCGCCGCATGCACAAACCGCCGCGATCAAAACTCGCGGCTCTCCCCCGCGCCAAGCGGCGAGAAGGCGATGCCGTCGGCCTTCAGGGAATTCTGGAGTATGGTCGCCACAAAGCCGCCGGTGGACGGCACGATCATGCCGTCGTGCACCGGAAACGCCATGCGGGGCTTTACGGCCTTCGCAAAATCAATCGCCTCGCTGATCTTCATCCACGGCCCGGCCGTCGGGAGCGCGAGCACATCCACCGGCCGGCCAGGGGCGTGGAAAGCATCTCCCGGAAAGTACAATGTGCCGCCTACGAGATAGCCCGTGTTCTCGCACTGGCCGATCGCGCCGTAGATCACGGCATGGTCCTTGCCGAATCCCTCAATGAGCATCCCTGCCACCGTCGCGGATTGCCGGTCGCCGACCACCGTGCACGGGATCTGCTTTTCCGCGAGAAGTTTCGCCACGGCGCCATTGCTCACCACGACCGCATGGGGATTCTGGGCAAGCACGGCCTGAATGGATTCCACATGATAATGATCTCCGTGCTCATGGGTGATCAGAATAATATCGATTCCCTGCACCGACTTCACCTCTTCTGCGGTGTAGAATCCGGGATCGGTAAGTATCGTCGCTCCTCCGCCCGAAAGCACCAAACAGCAATGCCCAAGTTTTTTGATGTTCATGATTCCATAATACCAGAAAAGGCCGGGCTTTATTACCTGGCATTACGTGGCGCGCCGGCGGGGCTCGAGCCAATCAGGCACAGGGCCGAACACGATCTCTGGCCATCCATCAATCTCCTCCTCAGTCACGTCATAGACCTGCTGATATGCCGGTTCCACGCTGCCGTGCAGGGCGGTGTTCCAATCCAGTCCGAGCGCCGCGGCCGCATTTCTCGTTTGCTCCTCGGACGGCGCTTCGATCTCTATAAAAGTCGGGATCCACGGCCAGGTATCGATCGTCACTTCTGCACCATGCAAATTCCAGGTTTCCCTCCGTGTTTCCTGATATGCCTTGGGGCGCAGCTGGGCCGCCGCCAAAATGGCGCACGCCGCATCAAAGTCCAAAACCTCCAAGGATATCTCCTTCGTGCCATGCACCGTCCGGTCGATAACCTTTTTATAGCTCATGGTGATCTTATCCCCTTCGTCCCGGACCCGGAACCAATCGCCCTGCTTATTAGCGGGGTGATCGAATACCCTCCGCTTCATAAGCACCTCTGGATGCACTAACACGGCACCGGACTCCTTGAGCTTCCGGCGCATCGCTTCGGGATCAATGTTCAAAAATTTTGCCTCAATTTCGGTCTCCATGATGACAGTATAGCAAATCGCCGCAGCCGCGCGACCATGATATTGCCGCTTCGGTGCGGCAGGCGGCGCGCTGGACAGCCGGGAAGTTTAGGACTATAAGGACAGCAGGAGGAAACCGCCATGAAACGGATTCCAAACATCGTCCTCGCGATCGTGGTGCTTGGCGGCATCGCGGGCGTCATGCCATCACCGGGCGCGGGCGCCCAACAGACCGTCACGGCGGCGGCACAACCGCTCGTGGCGTATCCCAAGCCGGCATCGCTCTTGGCCGGCTACGACACCTATTGCGCTCCTTATTTCTTCCGGAGCACCATCTCGGGCAAGGACCGGGTCGGCTTCTCGGTGGGCTCATCGTCCAACCAGCCCGATCCGCTCTTCGCGGACGTCAAGGTTATCCGCGGCAATGGCCCCACCCCGAGCGCAAGGCCTCTCGACGGGGACTGGACCACGGCACAGCGCTGGGTACTCATCCTGCCCCAGGACGAGTACGACCGGAGCGCGAAGTGCCTTCCGGCAATTTCGCCGCAATAGCTCCGGCACGCCGGTGGCGCCCATCACCATCGCAATCCCGCAAAAAAGCCGCAGTGAGGCATTATCACCTCCTGCGGCTCTTTTTATCTCATCCCGTCCTGTACGATGCGTTACGGGGTGCTCGTGGCTACCGTCGTGGAAGCCTGCACTCTCACGGCCGCTTTGACTGCGGCAATGATCTTCGCGGCATCCTGCCGGGCCGCCACCAGGTCCTGCTGGGCCGCCTGGATATTGTTCCGGGCCGCTTTGAGCGACGAGGTGTTCGCCGCCATCAGCGTGGAACTCCCGTTGTCGGGCGCAAGCGAGGTACTCACCGACACCGCCGCCTGGGCCTTCGTTTTGGCATCGGCAATCTTCGCCTGCATATCCGAAAGGGCCGAAACCGAGGCGCTCATGTTCGCACCCGCAGTCTGGGCCTCCGTGATCCTTGTCTGAAGGATGCCGGAGAACGCGGTCATGGCATCCACGATCGTCATGATGCGGTCCGACGCGGCGGCGATCATCCCTTGCGGAAGCACCAAGGCGTAGATGCGATATGCCTTCGCGATGGACTGGACATCATCCTTGAGACTGCTTGTGTTGTTGCTGCTCAGATCCGCGGAGATCCTGGACTGCAGGGCGTTCATCGCGGTGATCTGGGCCTGCACCTGGGAGGAAAGAGAGCTCTTTTCGGAATCCGAAAGCCTCTGCATCGCATTCACGCGCACTTCAAGCTGATTGAGGGCGGCAATCCGGTTTGCGATCTCCGTTCCGGCGCGCGAAGCCATCTGCGCATCGCGCGAGGCCGTGGTACTTGCCGCGGCGCGGGCCCGAAGCTCCGCCCGCACTCCTGCCGGGGAAGACGATGCCCCAACTGAAGCTCCCACCGAAACGCCTGCCTGCACCCCTACCTGGGCGAATGCAGGAACTGCCGAAAGCGAGAGCAGAACGGCGCCCGCGGCGACCGACACTGCCTTACGCAAGGTAATGGTATTCATGGTGATCATAGTGATGGATTATTGCACCGGCTGGCTGCTGCTCGCCACGCTTGCATTGACGCTCGCGGTATCGGACGACAATCCGCCAAGCTGGGCGTCGAGGTTCGCCATATCCTGATCCAACGCGGCATTCGACGTACCGCTCGAAACGATCGCGCTCGCCGGGGCATTGGCTCCCGCAGGGGCCGAAGTTCCCGAAGACGCCGCTCCCGAGGGACTCACGGACGACGAACCGCCCTGATAGTTGTTTGCCATCCACCACCACGCAAGACCGACGATCACGACCACGATGACGACCCACAGGATGATCTTTGTTGTTTTTGCCATAGGTAAAAGTTATTAGATATTAAGATGATGCCGCACCGTTCCCCGGATCCGGCGGCCGATCGACCTGCAATGCCCCGTGCCCCTGGAAACCGCTTTCTCTCCATTATACCATCAACCCGGAACCGGAAACAAAAAAGAGCCTTGCTGAAGGGCTCTCAAAAGATTTCGTATCGCTTTCGATACCAGCGGTTGATGGATGGCTGCAGACTCAGGAGCCGAGCGCCACGACGGTGACGCCGGGCTTGCGGTACCAGGCGATCCGTATGGCTGGATCCGCCGCGTGCCTGCGGTACAGCGCCTGCATGTGCTCGAGCCTCTCGCACACAAAGAGATGCTCGAAGCTTCCGTGCCGCAGACCACAGACCACCTGGTGTCCCTGCGGTACTTGGGGCATCTTCGTGGGCCGCCCATAGATGCGCAAGCGGGGCCAGCGTTCCGCCCCTACCAGCTGATGCTTCAATCCCAGCGTGGTCATTATGATCTCCCTCCTTGCGGGGATTGGGTGATGGGCTGGATAGTGACCTCCGCATAAGCGATGCGAGCGACGCCCTCGGAGATCATCCCGAGCTGCATGGCTGCAGCATAGGAAAAATCCAGGCCTCGTTTCGGGTCGGCATAAGGTCCCCGGTCTTCCACGGGGAGAATAATACTCCTGTGGTTCCGGAGGTTGGTGACTTTGATCATGGTCCCTATGGGATAGCTCCGATGCGCCACAAACACGGCGCCCTTTGCATATCGCCTTCCGCTTTTAAGGACCTTGCCGAAGAAACCGGGCCCGTACCACGTGGCATGGGTGATGGAGACCGGCCCTGCTACCTCAAGGGCAGGATGCCCCTGGGCATGGTGAAGGATGATGGGTTTCTCATTGTTGGCGCTGCCGGCAGGCGCGGCACCAATAAGGAAAGCCAACGCGAGCGACAGTGTCAATAATGACTGCGGATGCCTCAAAATTGCCTCCTGAGTGATGGGTTGTCAAATTGCTGATGATGTGATTGGTACTCACATAAGCTACTACGCGCCAGGCGGCCATTTTGTTTCATCTTTTCTTCATCTTGCCTCCTCGCGTGGCTATGGGCACGCCCGTGGAGCATCCTTCGCCATTTACAAGATCTCTTGTTTTTGGTATTTAAAGGGAAGAGTTCCCACCCCAAACCCAAGAAGGAGGCCCCCATGGCCACACCGATGCCGATCTCATGCCTCGCCTGCGAGCAAGCGTATGAGGTATTCTCCAATTGGAATACCCGCAATCTTGCGGGAGGACCCAACGACCTCACCGAACAGGCCGCCGAGGCCCTGCGCCACATTGAAGGCTGCCTTTCCTGCATGGAGCGGTGGGACAAGGTCTGCGGGAAAATCCGCGAAGCCTATGCCCCGGCTCCCAAGCCCTCCCTCGCCGCACAGGGGCAGAAAAGGCCCGAAGAGATCCTCACCGAAGATCTCGCGCGCTTCCTCTCTCCGATGGCGGAAGTCATCGGCGCAAAGAAGCTTTCCATGCACACCCAGCTCGGACCGCTCGCCCTGGCGCATCTGGCCATCTTCCTGAACAAGCGCAGCAGGACGCACAACTACCTGGGCGTCTCGCGGCGCATAAGGAAGCTGGTCCCCTGTGACACCACGGTCGGCATGCTCCTTGCCGAGTGGCGGCAAAGCATCCTCTTTGGAGATGAGATCTCCGAAGAATCCCGGGCATAACCTCTCCGCAACCCCCCATCATCTCGCCAGTCCACGGCGGCCGTCCCCACGGTCGCCGGTTTTTTACGGGGGGGGTTGTGGCTCCGTTTTCACGAGTGCTACCATGAACGCATGGAGGCATCGATCATAAAGCAAATAAAGGAAAAGCAGGCATTGCTCATTGACGTCCGCACGAACGGAGAATGGGAGGCGGCGCACGCTGATGCCGCAATGCATTTTGACCTTGCGCGGATAATCAACGGCGAATTGCCGCCCGTTCCCAAGGACATCCCCGTCTATCTCTACTGCCGCTCAGGCCAGCGTTCGGATATTGCGGTAAATATCCTGAGAAAGAACGGATTCAACGCCATAAACCTCGGCGGCCTTGCCGATTGGGAAGCGATGGGCGGCCAAATAAAGGACGGACAGCAGGACGCATCATAGCCTTTTCCATAGCTTTTTCCTCCGCTCCGCCTAGTGTTTCGCCGTAAAATGGTATATGCCAAGCCCCATGAGTGCGGCGACGGCGAGTATCATTGAAGTCTCCGCGCTGAACAGGGCCGAAAAAAGCACCACTATTGCCGCGAGTACCGAGATAGTCCCTTCGGTTTTATTATCCATGCTTAAAGCATAACAAAAGTGCGCCAGCGAGGCACACTCTCTGCTAAGTGGATATTCAAAGGTTAACAAAAAAAAGGCGCGCCGTTGTTGCTGGCGCGCCCTAGAGCTTAAATCAATGATTCTATCCATACTCCTCAGACTATCCCCAAGCGATGACTTTTGTTTGAATAATCTTTTCGGGGGCGATTTTTTTACCCTTACTCGATAGGCCGTTAGTGATAGCACACATGAGAAGCCACTTGCTGGACGGATGCTTCTCAAAAAATGCCGCGCACGCATCAAAGACAGGCCAGATAAGAAATGCCTGCTGTGGCCATCGAATAACGCCAGGGATTTTGGGCCGATGGACAAAACTTCGGTCGGGCGTAAGCAGATAGACGGTGCGCGTCCCCACATCTGCCATCTCGGAAGAGGCAATGGGATAGATCCAAAGCTTCTCACACCACTTCCCTCGCAATTGTTGCTTGCGTTCTTCTTTTGTTTCCTTTTGGACCGTAGCTTTCATGCCATTGTCCTCCTGCGAAAAAGATATCACATCAGTAAAAATAAAAACAGCTCTGTTGCTGAAGCTGTTTCAGGCTGGCCACCCGTAAGCCGGACCCCAATTTATAGAACAGCTCGGAAGCCTAAATAATCAGCATTAAAGTCAGGGCATTTGCCGGAAACCCGCCCATGCACCGAACATTTATACCAATAACTTTCTAACGGATTGTTCCAACTCCGCTTCATTAGTAAACATGAATGATTTAATGCCGATACTTTCTGCTGCTTTTAGATTCTTCTCCTGGTCATCAAAATATACACAATCTTCGGGCATTAAATTATTTTCTTTAAGCACCAACTCCCATGCTTGCGGGTCAGGCTTAACAAACCCTGTCTGCCAAGAGAAGTACGCTTTATCTATCGCATCGTGCAACCACGGATAATGATCATAATATTCAGCCCGCTCTTTAAAGTTGTTTGAAAGGAGAAATACTTTGATTCCCTTACTCCGAAGCTCTTTAGTAAACGCTATCATCGCATCCGATTGCACTTCTGCCTTAAACCAGTAATCCCAGAATTCCTGCTCTGATAGATTCACATTCCATTCCTTTAGTACTGGCTGCCAATACTGGAACGCCGGCCCTGCGTTGGGTTGCCGTACCTTCTCCATGATGTCAGAAAGTTTCGGCAAGAATGTCGTAACTGGTACGCCAAAATCTTTCTCAAACCTATCGCTCAACTTTGGGCTTTGAAGGAAGATGCCATTAAGGTCGAAGATGGCGGCTTTCATCAATTAATCAATTAGCTTATTTAAAAGCCGAAATTCTTTATACGGCTGTTTGAAAGTACCCGAACCCATGTGCCCTTCCCCATGAAGAATTATTTGTGTCCCTCCGAGATGGTCGAACATAATTCTCCCTTGGACATCGGTGCATTCCCAAGGGTCATTGTCCGAATTAATAAAAATGATATCTTTCACATGAGATTTTATGATATCCCATTTTAAATCGTCTTTCTCATCGCTTTCAACAGTTCTCGGCAATGCTTCGGCATATCCCGCAACAAGGATCGCTTGCTTCACTTGAAAATCAATTTTTTCGAGAATATGCAGAATGAGGGCAGAACCTTTTGAATGTCCAATCAGTACCGTATCTTCTGTTATAGTACCATTTTTAAGCGCAAAGAGAAGCCATTCTTCTATGTTTGGCTTATCGGCATTGGGAAGCTGAGGAAGCCATACTGAATAGCCACGAGCTTCCAGTTTTTCTTTTAGATAGGGAAACCAAAATTCATCCGGGTGGGTTCCTGTGCCATGGAAAATGATTGCGTTTTGGGACATGAAGTCAATATTAATACTTAGAACCATTTAATACCACGTCGCCACTCCCCCATGGTGCGAACACGTGCCGCTGCGATGTTGGCTAAAGCTATAGGTCCCATCTCGGCATTGCGCTGTGGCTCCAGCGGGTACGCTATTGGAATACGCAGGCGAGTGAACAGAGTTGCCGTCCGAGTTGGTGTAATAGTTGTCGTTCGAAAGCTGGGTCTGCGGCGCAGGCTGTGTTGCGGCGGGCTGAACCACCGGCTGCTGCTCCGCTTGTGGCTGAGGCGCTGGCGCTACCGCAGGCTGTGCGATGGGCTGAACGGGCGAGGGCGCAGGCTGAACAACCTGTTCGGCCACATTGGCCGTCTGACTAGTAGGAGAAACAGCCGTGGTAGGCGTCTGCGGATTTGAACCACCGCTTGCTACCACAACGAGAAACAGGGCGACACCGCCTAGAATCCACCAGAGCTTCTTGGACTTCTTTTGGGGCTGGTTGTCCATGGAATGCTTTAACGGTAGCGCTTTTCTCTCCCATCAGCAACTTTCCAACCTGTGCTCTTGACCTCCCCTACTGGAACCTTTTATTAGAGCTTTTTATTTATTTGAGTTTGTCTACTCTGATTAAAGCAGCCCGCTACCGACCAGCGTTTTGAGCGATATCTCAGCGCGGTAATCGCAAATTTACGCTGGTAAAGAGCGGTTAAATTTGCGGTTAACAACCAAAGTGATACGATTTCACGTATGGACCCGACGAAATCAGCTAAACGGGACGGAACCTATAAAATTTCGGGTATAAAAGTTGAGCTTTCCTATTTGAGTTCAGACTACGATATAATCTCCGACCCAGAATCAAATATTTTAGAGAATGGCCTATTAACGCTTTTTGAGGTTAAGCCACACAAACCTTCGCTGCCTTCTTTTAGAGCGCGATGGGATGAGAAAAAGGATTTATTTGATATAGATTTAATCGGTAAACCTGAAGAACAAAATCTCTTTAAAGATGAACGCGATGGCTTCTTGGGGCATCATACCAAAAAAATTGCTGAGGGTGCCCATCTTTATGAAATAGATATCCGATTGCCAAACCAAGATATCTGTCGCGCCAAAGTATCATTCAGCCTCAATAAGATAATGCATCTTGAAACTGGACACCACCGCGTTAACGCCATATTAAATTGTATATATGAAGTTAAAAAATCTGACTTGGAATAGACGATTGTAAAAGCGGGTACGGAGCGGTATGATGGCGGCATATACTTCTACTGAAACAATAACTGAAAATCGGGGCTCACTATCAAAACCATTTCCAAACGACACTCTCCTTTCCCGCACATGCCCAACTAAAAACCCCGCTTTTTAGGCGAGGTCTTAGTTGCTGGCAATCCATAAGCCGGATTCTGTCGACCGGCGGCGCTTTTGAGGGCGCGCGCCGATGGACGGTCATTTATCTGTGCCCTTGATCGCTCGCGGGCTCGGACCTTCGCTTGCGCTCGGATCCTGCGGCACTCCCGGCGCGGTCCGCTTGCGCGGACCTTGCCAGGCACGGCCTTGCACTCGATAAGGATTTTGCCGTTTCACTTCCGCTTTGATCTCCCTATGGCGGAATTGGACCATCTCGCGTGGGACGGGGTCCCTCCGGCCGTTTCCAGCCGAAGCGTCACTGCTCGCACCTCTCGCCTTGCGGCGGGCGGCGGTTAGCCGCTACCTTTTTATCCCCCACGCGCCGCGCGAAACCGCGCCGCGCGCCAGGGAAAGTGTCCGGACTTTCCTCGGCACGGCATGATGCCGCACCGCGACCGTCAGGATGACCAGCAGAGGCATTATACCATCGCGCCGGAACGTTGACAATGCGGCACAATGCCGTATGATGGAGCGCAGAACTTTTTGTTCTGTTCGGCAGAAAAAAATATTTTTGGGAGGAAGAAAGGCAATGGCCCAGTTGATTGCCGCGCTTACCCGGCGTCCACACGAAGAAGAATCACCGGAAGCGCTGCCGCCGCCACGTGCGCGGCAAAAAGGGACCCACCGTCAGGCTGTCGGAGCATCAGTGCGATATCTCCGGACCAGTCTCCACCTCAACCCCGATGACATCGTCGGCGCCACCGGCATCCGCAGGGATATCATTGATCGCCTTGAGTGCGGCGCGAGCGACACCAAGGGAACGACCGTGAAAGACCTGCAGTCCATTGCCGCCGTACTCAACTGCATGCTCCGGGTCACCTGGAAAGAGCAGTTCGGCGAAGCGACGACGATCGATCGCATCTTTGACCGGGGCGGACGGTTCCGGCTCATCCCTCTCCCTCTCATACGAAAGCCGGCCAACCCATAGGTTTGGCCGCGCATCCCACCCACCTCCGGCGTCTCTCCCATTCGGGAAGGCGCCGGCGTTTTTTATCCCGCTCCACCCTTAGTGGAATCCAAGATCTGCGGGATTATGGTCTCCGGAGATCCGCGCCACCGAGCCTCCCGACGACTCGAACGCCTCCCGCGCGCGGGAGACCTCTTCCGCAAGCGCCACCGTGGCTTCCGGCAGGTCTTTCCGCTTTATCTTCCATTGCGACCAATATTCAATGACCAATTTGCTGTCGCCGAACACGTTTTTGATGCCCGACGCCGCGGCGATCTCCAAGGCATAACGGAGTGCCAGCAGTTCGCCGTAATTGTTGGTGGCTGCTTTGCCCGATGGCGTGCGGACGTTATGCTTGCCGAACCGGTTCAAAGCCTCCCTCTCCACGGCCTTGTGGAGCAGGTTCTTTCCATGCACATCCGTCACGCTGATCTCCACGCCCTCGCCGCGGCCGGTACCGGCGTCGAAATACACGCCGGGTGCAAGGTTCGGCCTCGATGGCTTTGCCTCATATCTCGCACCCTGCGCAAGCCATGCCTCCGCCTCGGCGCGAGAGGCAAACCCCTTGTAGCGGGCACCCGGCTTTCCGGAGACCATCCGTTCGCAGGCTTTCCAGTCGTCCGCCACCCCTGCCGCCACCTTCGTCCCCTGGGGCACAAAGTAGGCATAATACTGGTTCTTCTTGGCGGCCATTATCGCGCAGCGGGGCGTTTCACTATTTTCCAGGGAAACACGATCGTGCCGTGCGGACCCACGGGGAATGAAAAGGCTGCGGCGGCCTTGTGCCCTCCGCCATGGAAACGCTTGGCGATCTTTGCGACGTCCACCGATCCGTCCGAACGGAGCGAGACCCTTACCGAACCCTCCGCCTCGCGCCACACGATCGCAAGCGACCGGGTCCGCTTGGCAAGCGCATTGCCCATCTCGGAGGAAAAACGGTGCGGGGCATTGATGGCATACACCGTGCGGCCCGCGAAACGGACCAGGTCCGCCGCCGGAAGCATGGCTTCAACCATCCCCTGCTCGTAACGGAGCAGAAGCTCCCCTTTCTGCCGATAGGCATTCCGGGCCGTGGCCTTCTCGAGCTCTTTGGCCATCCGGTCCCATGCCGCGAAGGTCTTGGGAACCATATCCGCACCCATGAGGATTTCTTTTGATCCGCGGATCTTCCATCGCCACAGGTCCCGGTCTTCCACATAGCGCAGCAGCATCGGCACCTTTTTCCCCGGATGGAAATACTTCCACGCGAGCACGGCGCCGGAATGGTCGAGCGCGAACGAAGGGTCTTTGGTGAGCTTTGCCGCGCGCTCCGCGGTGACATGGTGGTCGATCACCGTCACGCGCACGTTGTCGCGGACGAGCTTCCGCACCAGATCTTCCTCGTAGGTGTAATCGATCAGGTAGACCTCTTTGCCCCGGAGCGGGCAGGGCAAGGCGAACCGGTCCGCGGCGGGGAGATATGCCGCGCGGGCACCGAACTTCTTCCATGCGGCATAGGCGCCGCCGAAGCCATCGGGGCAGTCGCCGTGATAGATGATGACGATCTTTTGTTCCGGTGTTTTCATGGCGCGGGAATTTCGCTTAACGAACTTTTAATGTTGCTTGTGGCGTGTTGAGCGCCTCGATGCCCGGCAGCTTTTCTCCTGCCAGAAAATCGAGCATCGCGCCGCCGCCGGTGGAAATGAAGCTGAAGTTCTTATCAAGCCGATACTTTTTGAGGAACATCACCGTTTCGCCGCCGCCGGACAGGGAAAACGCCTTCTTGTTGCGCCCGATGGCCTGCGCCACCGCGATGCTTGCCTTCGCATATGCCTTCTTCTCTATCAATCCCAATGGCCCGCTCCATATGATGGTCTTCGCCCCGGAGATCCTCTTGCGGAACAGCGCGATGCTCTCCGGCCCCATGTCGAGGATAGCGCCTTTGTGCCACACAAAATCCTCCGGGACCACGACATTCTTCTGCTTTGCTACCGCGGCCAGCGTCGCAAGGATCTTCGGATCGCTTTCTTTGAAGGATTGCTTGACGTCCATCCCCTGGAGCGCAAGGATGCTGTTCGCCGACCCCCCGCCCAAAAGGAACCAATCGGCTTTGCGCTTAAAGAACGCGATCACGCCGAGTTTGTCCGATGCCTTCGCGCCGCCGAGGATCAGCACGAGAGGATGCGCCGGCTTCACCATGGCCTTTGAAAGCGAAGCGATCTCCGCCTCAAGTTCGAGGCCTGCATAGCTCGGCAGGAATTTCGTGACGGCCGCCACGGATGCGTTCGCGCGATGGTCCACCGCGAACGCATCGTTCACGTAAAAATCCGCGAGCGACGCCAGTTCGCGCGCGAATGCCGGATCGTTCGCCTCTTCGCCCTTCAAAAACCGCAGGTTATCCAGCAAAAAGACCGACCCCTTCGGCGCGCGCGCCACCATGGCTTTGATCTCGCCGAAACGGAAGTGGCTTACGAATTTTACCTTGTGCTTGATGAGCTTTGCGAGCAGCTTTGCGTCGCGGTTCAGGTGGAGGTTCGCAGGAAAACCCTTTGGCATCCCATTCACGATCTCACCGCCTTCCGGACGGCCGCGATGGCTGACGATCACCACCTTGGACGCCGTCTTTGCGAGGAGCCTCACGGTGGGCAGGACCGCCTGCATGCGCCAGTCATCTTTAGTGTTGAAATCCAGCCGCAGGAGCGCCACGCCCGAGAGCGCCTTTCGCGGCGTTTTGCTTAAGTATTTGATCATTGGATTCATTCTACCACAATAATCATTAAAATTATCTAAAATAAAAACAGCCACTGATGGGCTGATAATCAAAGACTTTCATTAAAAGTGTGGTGCCGGCAGAATCCTCGAGGGAGTCTGCCGGCAACCGGTTTGCCCCGCTTTGCGGGGCCGGCCCTTGGCTTCAGCGCGCGGCTTCGTTGATCTCGGCAACTGCCGGAGCACCACGAGCGCCGGTGTTGCTGCGGTTGTGGCCGTTGTCAAAGCAGGCGATGCTCGCATTCTGGGCGACTGTGCCTGCGCAGGGGGCGGTATTGAAGTCCTTCATATGCCGTCTCCTATTGCTTTCGCGGTTTCTGGTTGGGGTTGTTAGCCCAAATTCCTCTGGCGCGATACCAGAGATGAGCTTCATTAATCCTAGCAAACTCCCCTTACGTCCGCAACCGCCTATAGATGTCATCCTCCACCGCCTGCCGGTCCGTGCCGTATTTGAGGCGCGAATATTCCTTGTACTTCGCCGCAAGCTCCTTGTCGCCGCCGCTCCACCAGAGCGTACCGACCTTCATGGTAAAAGGCTTGGAGGTCTGCCCGTTGATCAGGATCTTCGCATAGGCGTTCAGGTTGTCGATGTTAATGAGGTCGTTTTGGCTGAAGACCGGCTCAAACTGCTTCACCAGGAACTCGGCGTCCTGCACGCCCACGCGCATCACGAGCTCCGAGCCCACGTTGCCAAACACCGCATCGCGGATCTTCTCATCGAGCTGGGCGATGAACTGGTGCGCAATGGTGAGGTTCAGCCGGTATTTGCGCGCCTCGCTCAAAATGGTCGCGATGGAATCGGTGGTGAAATTCTGGAACTCGTCGATGTAAAGGTTGAAGTCGCGGCGCGCATTCGCATCCGCCACGTCCACGCGGGAGAGCGCCGCCATGAGGATCTTGCCGGTGAACACCATGCCGAGCAGGTTCGCATTGATGTCCCCGATCTTGCCTTTGGCGAGGTTCACGAGAAGAATCTTCCCGGAATCCATTGCCTCGCGGAAATTGAAGGACGACTTTGCCTGGCCGATGATCGGGCGCATATAGTCGTTCGCAATGAAGCCGCCGAACTTGGAGGTGATGTACGGCGTCATATTGGCAAGCGAAGCCTCGCCGCCGGCCTTCACGGCCTCCTTCTCCCAGAAGTCGATGACCACCGGATTATGGATGCGCGCGAGCTTCCGCTTGCGGTATTCGGCATCGGTGAAGACGCGCGGCACCTCCACGAGGGTCGCCGGCTCGTTCGGCATGTCCTCCATGAGGAGCAGCAGGGCGTTGCGCATGTACTGCTGGAGCATGGGCCCCATGGATTCCTTGTCGAACAGCCGGTCAAAGATGCTCTGCATCTCATTCACAATGAAGGTCCGCTCCTCCGGCTTGCTGAGGTCATGGTCCAACATGTTGAGCCCGAGCGGACGCGAGAGGTCGCCGGGATTGAAATAGATGATGTCGTCCAGCCGCTCCTTGGGGATGAAACCGAGCGCCGCCTCCACGAGGTCGCCGTGCGGGTCGATTACCGCCACGCCCTTCCCGTTCTGGATGTCCTCCACAATGAGATCGCCGAGCAGGGTGGATTTGCCCGTGCCCGTCTGGCCGACCACATACACGTGCCGGCGGCGGTCCTCGTCGGTAAGATAGACCGGCTTCTCTATGCCGCGGAACACGCTTGTCCCGAGGAGCAGGCCGGCTTTCGGCATGTTCTCCGGCGGCGGCGCCTCCTTGGATTTCAGCCACTTCACCCGCGGCGTTTCCGTGGATGAGATCGGCAAGTGATAGAAGCTCGCGATCTCCTCGGCGGAAAGCGTCATCTTTTTGTCGTCATCGAAGGTGCGGTAGATGAACTGCTCAATGAGCTTCTTCGGATTGCGCGGCTTCACGATCCTGAACGCGTTGCGCATCGGGCTCTCGAACTGGCTGAATCCCGCACTCAGGCCCTCAAGGATGTCATCCGCCTGGAACTGCGACCCTGCCGAGACCACCATCCGCACATTCACGTCAAAAAGCGGCTTCGCGGCCTTCGCCGTGAGCGCCTTGATGGCTTCCTCATCGATCACCTTCTCCTCCTGCTTCGTTGTTTTGGATTTTGGCGCAAGGATCTCGGCCGCATCGGAGAAGCTCGTCGGCAGGCCGCCGCTGAACACTTTTTCCAGCCGCTCGCCGCGCTTCAGGAACTCTATATAACGCTGGAGCGTCCTCTTGGCATCCTTCTGCGCAGGCCTCAAAAGCAGCTGCATGGATGCGCCCTCGCCCACTTCATTGATCTTCGCAAAGGAGCCGATGATGGATTCGAAGGAATCCAGGCCAAGTTCGGCGTACGTGCGGATCGGCAGGGCGTAGTTCTCCTTCTCGGTCACATAGGCGGCCGTGGTCGCGCCGTGCACATTGAAAATATTGAAATCATCGCTCACGAGTTCCACGGCCGCGCCGTTCCAAAGTCCCTGGATCTGCTTGATGGCAACCTCCGCGGAAAGCTTCGGCACTCCTATGTAAAAGTGGATCTCCTCGCCCACATGCGGCACGGCGACCTCGAATACCACCGGCTTCTTGAGGGAAGCAAGGCTGCCGAGCAGCTGCTCAAAATGCGCAAGCTCCACTTTGAAATCGTTCCCTTCGCCATTTGAGGCGCCCTTCTCGCCCGGGTCGGCCGCAGTGCGCGGGATCTTGATGAGAAAAAGCGAGGTTTTGAGCGAATCCACAAACCGCCTCCGTGCGGCGCCGCGGAGCATGAAATATGCCGCTGCGGCGACCACGATCCCGATGACGATTCCGAAAAGAATATACAAGGCGATCATTTGACGATGCCGCGTTTTTGAAGTTCCGGATAAAGCTTTCCGGCCAGGGCGTCATGGAACGCGTCCTGCACGAAATACGGCGACTTCTCCGATTCCGCAAGGGCTTTTGCAATGCCATGCTGAAGCGTGAGATCGAGGAGATATTCTATTTCCAGCTTCACCTCTGCCGGCGCATTCTGCGCATAATCGGGCAGGGGGCTTGCCGCCGCCGATGCCGGCGCGGCGCCGGCGGAAGGCGGAACGGGCGGGCTCGGCGGAACGGAGACCCCTGCCGCCGGACGTTCTGCGGCATTGAGGCGCGGGAAGGCACGAATGGCCTCTTTCACCAATTCGCGTTCGTTCGTGCTTTCGGCTTCAACATGTTCCCGGCTCTTGCGCACTTCTGCGGCAAGCGCCTTCATGTCATCCTCCAATGCTTTACCGTATTCAAAAGGTGAAGTTGCATCCATGCGTATGATGTCAGTATGATTGCGGCGGCGATTTGCTATAATGAACGATATGTCCAATGCGCAGCGGTATACGTTCCTTGCCGGTATCCTGATTATAGCAATATTCCTCCGCTTCTACCACTTCACCGCCACGCCTCCCGGACTCTATCCGGACGAAGCCATGGACGGCAACAACGCCGTCGAGGTCGCCGAGACCGGACATATCCAGCCTTTTTATGTCGAGGATAACGGCCGCGAAGGGCTCTACGTGAACATTCTTGCCGGAATGTTCAAGGTCTGGCCCGTGTACGAACCCTGGATGATCCGCCTGCCGGCCGCGGTTGCCGGCGTGCTCACGGTGCTCGGGTTATATCTCCTGGTCGCCGAACTGTTCGGCGACGGCCCCGGCCTCCTTGCGGCCTTCCTTATCGCTACCAGCTTCTGGCATATCAACTTTTCGCGGATCGGATTCCGCGCCATCCTTGCCCCGCTGCTTTTGACATGGGCGCTCTGGCTGCTCGTAAAGGCATTCCGCAGCATTTCCGCGCGGAAAGGGCTCTGGCTTGCCGTCGCCGGCGGTGCGGTCTACGGGCTCGGCTTCTCCACGTATATCGCCTACCGCATCACGCCGCTCCTTTTCCTCCTTTTTATCCCGTTTTTCATGCGGAAGGAGGGATTCTGGAAACGGACCGGGGCATTCCTTTGTGCCGCCTTCCTCGTCACATTGCCGATCGGCATCTACTTTGCCCAGCATCCCGCAGATTTCTTCGGACGCACGGCTGAGATCTCGGTGACGAGCGCACATTCTCCCGCACTGGCATTCGCGAAGAACCTCGGCAAAGAGCTTTTGATGCTCAACTGGCACAGCGACTACAACTGGCGCCAAAACATCAGCGGCGCACCGGAACTTGCGTGGCCGGTCGGCATCGTTTTCGTGATCGGATTCCTTCTCGGCCTTTATGCGCTCTGGCGGAGCTCCCGCTCGCAAAAAGATATGCTCCCGGTCTTCCCGCTTCTCATCATGTATGCCTGGTTTGCGCTTGCCATCCTTCCGGCCGCGCTGAGCGATGAAGGCATCCCGCACGCCCTGCGCTCCATCCTTATGATCCCTCCCGTGATGACGTTCGCGGCGCTCGGCGGTGTGTGGCTCTACGGCATCGCCAAAACGCGCCTGCCGTGGCGATGGCGCGCCGGGGCGGCGCAGGCGCTTGCGGCGGCGTTCATCATCACGGTCGCCATCTATGGCTATGTGGATTATTTCGTGGTGTGGGCGCAAAACCCGAACGTTCCCGGCGCGTTCAATGCCGATTATGTGGCGATCGGACGCGAGATCAATGCCCTGCCGGCCAGTACGCCCAAATATGTCATCGTGAACGCCGGCGGCGTCCTCGCGCGCGGCGTGCCCGTGCCTGCCGAAACCACCATGTTCATCACGCACTCGTTCACTTCCGCCGATGCGGCCGCCGCGAACATCCACTATATTGTTCCCGGCAGCGCCACGGACGGCACAAGCACCATCCCGGCAGGCACGCCGCGCGGCGATATCTTCTCTATTAATTGATTCTGCGGCGCAAAGAACGCAGGATGCGCCCCATTAAAATGCCCCGCTTCCGCGGGGCATTTCTGCTTATATCTTTTCGATCTGGACTTCCGTATAGTCCTGGCGGTGGCCCTTTCTGCGGCGGCCGCGCGTCTTCGGATGGTACTTGAAGATGATCTTCTTTTCGCCGCGCACGTCGCCGAGCACCTTGGCCTGGACTTTTGCACCAGCCACGAGCGGGGCTCCCACGGAAACCTTGTCGCCTTCCACGGAGAGCAGGACGGCATCGAACGTCACCTTCTCACCGGCCTTCGCCGTCTCGCCGAGCTTCTCCACCTTCAGCTTATCGCCGACGGAAACGCGGTACTGTTTGCCGCCTGTTTTGATTACTGCAAAATCGTGTGCCATGAATTTGATGAATTGGAATATCAACGACTCAATTGGCATTTATTATAGCGGCAAAGGCAATAAAAAGCAATACCGCCGCCGCCAGGGTGATTCCGGCGACCATTTTGCCGAGCCAGGGGTCCCGTGCATCAAGCTCCAGGGCCACCACGGCGTTGATGACCGCCACGGCCACCGCCGCGGCGAGGATCACCGAGACATCCCCCATCCCGCCCGTACGGGTGATGCCTTGCATATCGTCGAATCCCAGAATGAACGGCCCGGGACCCGCGGCACGGAGCGCGAACCACGCCCAGATGGCGCCGCCAAGCGATATGGCAATGGCCGCGCACGACATGGCCGCCACCGGACTCCTCGACAGGCATTTTTTATCCATGGCCATGTTCCTTATTGCCATACATGCTCGCCCCTCAGGACGGCCGCGGTCTTTTCCGGATCGATCACATTGATCTTGATGGCGGTCGAGACCTCGAAGCCGCCGGGCACCTGAAGCACGTTCACCGGCACCACTTCAATGTGCCAATGATGATAGCCATAATCCCCGCCGCCGGTCGGCGCGTCGTGAATGAAAAAATTCAGATCGGGGTCGTTCACGTAGCTCCGCAGGCGCCGCATCGCGGACTGAAGCATGGCGGCCATATCATGCAATTCCTTCTGCGGCATCTCGCGGAGCGACGAATGATGCTTTTTGGGAAGGATGCTGATCTCAAATTCCTTTTTGGAAGCATAGGGGGCGATGGCGATGGCGCTCGCATTCTCGTCGATCACCCGCACTTTCGCCTTCCGCTCCGCCTTCACGATGTCGCACCGCACGCACCGGCGATGCTTCTTGCGGTATGCCGCGGCATCGGCAAGCGAATGCACCACGGTTGGCGGAACAATAGGGAGAGTGAGCACCTGATAGTGCGGATGCCCCACCGAGGCGCCCGCCGTCGGACCCCAATTGCAGAACGTCGCCACATACGCCGTATCCCGGTTGCGGTCCATCATCCGGTGGAACTCCTGCAGCATCTCGAACATCTTGCCCGCAGTGCGCGGCGCAAGGTCCGGGAACGCCTTGTCGTGATCCCTGCCGATGAGGATGGCGTGCGTGCCCACTGCCGCGCGGGCGTGGTAGACGCCCTTGTCCGTGATGACCTTCTTGTCCGTGTTCCTTGTGACCGCGGGATATTTGTTGGGGATCAGCACGATCTCCCAACGCTCCGGATCGGGATAGCTCATGATCGGGGGCCAGTTGCCGTCGGCCTCCAGGTCCTCGAACGGGCATGTGCTCTTCGGCGTGCGCACGCGCTTCTTTCTCTTTTCGTCCAAAAACTTCGGCCGTGCCGCGCGGCCGGTCGCCAGAATCACCCAATCGCCGGAAACAATGTCCTGTCGGAGTTCAGCCATGATTACCTGTCATTATACCAGAGAACTTACGGTTGCGAAGCGGTCCCCATCCGGTTATGGTAGTACCAATCAAAGACCTCGTTCGCGATCGGCACGGCATTGAGGCTTCCCTGCTTTGAATTCTCAATGAGGATCAGCAGGGCGATCTGCGGATTATCGCAGGGGAAATAGCCCACAAAGAGCGCATTCTCCTCCGCATTGTTCTTGACCTGGGCGCTTCCCGTTTTGGCACAGGCCTGGGCAGGAAGGCCGTGCATGGTGTATGCCGTGCCGCGGGGCGATGTCACCGTCGCCATCATCCCCTGCTGGACCGCTTGGATCTGCGGGAGAAGATCGGTGATGTCCTTGCTGACCACGGGCGTGGAACTCGCATTGAGGAACGGCTTGTAGATCTTCCCGCCGTTCGCAATGGCGTCAATATAACTGAGAAGCTGGATCGGCGTGACGGCGAGCGAGCCCTGGCCGATGGCGATGTTGTAGGTGTCGCCGAGCGACCACGGACGCTTGGATACCGTACTCCACCACTCGGGCGTCGGCAGGAAGCCCGTGGCCTCGCCCGGCAGATCGATCCCGGTCTTCGTGCCAAGGCCGAATGTCTGCCACCATTTAAAGATGTCATCCGCGCCGAGGCCGGTGATGCCGTAATCCACGGCGTTGTTCAAAGGCGGCGTGGTATACGCAGGCGAACCGCCGACCACGATATAGAAATACACGTCGGATGACTGCGCAAGCGCGTCGGCGAGATTGATGTACCCGTGGGGTTCCCAGTCGGCATAGCGCGTCGGCGAAGAAGGGTCGTAGGGGTTCGGCACCATGAGATATCCCGGGGAATACAGCTGCTTATCCGGCGTGATCACGCCATCCTTGAGCGCCGCGACGCCATCGAGCGGCTTGATGGTGGAACCTGGCTGATACTGCCCGGACACCACGCGATCGAACAGCG
>DAIDLF010000027.1 GCA_027449645.1 Candidatus Parcubacteria bacterium
ATTGTTCCAGCATAGCTTTATTAACCGCCCCGATATAAAAACCCTCATCATAAGGCGATAAAACACCCAATTGAACTAATCTGTTGATCCGATTCTGTAAATCAAAATAAGCATATATATTTGCATCAGGGAAAAATAGAGGGAATCTCACGACAGGATTTAAATATGTAATAAGACCATTTGAATCCGTCTCTATAAGATTAGCCATTCCGAGGCAGCTAGAATCTTGAAGAACGAAATTATCTATGGGTTCTTTCTGGAGCCCATAGTATTGGAGAACTGACGGAGGGATGGAGGTCTGTATAAGGGTGAGTGGAGGAATAGATTCAGAAGCGTCGGTAAACTCAATTGTTGGAGGTTGGCTTAATACATATGAGCTTGCTTTGAGAGGTGTTGCAAGAACTGCATCATAAATTCCTTGATTGATATTTTGGTTTATCTCTGTATTTGATGTCAATGAACCAGAAGAAGTGAGTGTCAGCGGTTGAATGAAAGAAACTGTAAATATTTGATTTGGATTACAGTTATTTCCATGTAAATATGAAATTTGTTGATGGATTATATAAGTAGAAACAAACGCAATCAAAAGAAGAAAGATATAGAATAACTTTTTATTCCTATTTAGGTTTTTATATAAAGCAAATGTAGTAAGGGCGATGATTCCTAAAAAAGTTAAGGTGATAAATATATATCTTTCGAAAATAAGGAATAGATAATAATTTACAACAATTAAAATGGGTGCTAAAAATGGAAAAACATTCCTGAAGAAGGTTAATAAAAAAGCCAAAATTAGCCCACCAATGACAGTAATGAGGATTCCCCGTTGAAGCTCTTTTGGTTTTCTTGGTTTTTTCTCCATGCCTAGCCCCTTAGTGATGGCTTAATACGTTCTATCTTAGAGGACTTTTCATATTTCCGAAAGGGAGGTTTAGTTATCTCTAATCGGAAATGGAAAAACATAGATATGGTGTTTTTGCGTTTAACCTTCAAAGGTTGCCCTTGCCCCGCCAGAAAAGGTAAACTATCCCCATGACCAACGGCGCGAAGCTCGGCTTTGAGGACAAGGTCTTCACGGTCGCGGAATACATCGACATCCTGAACACGTTCTTCAAGGCGCAGGCGGTGAAGATCACCGGCGAGATCTGCGAGCTCAAGCGCGCGGCGTCGGGGCACGTGTATTTCACTATTAAAGATAAGGCGAACGCTGGCGTGCTGGACTGCATCATCTGGGCGCGCAACTATCAGCTGTGCGGCGTGGCGCTTGAGGTCGGCATGGAGCTCATCCTGAGCGGCCACGCGAACGTGTACGCGCCGAGCGGGCGGCTGTCCTTCGTGGCGGACACCGTGGAGCTGGTGGGCGAGGGCGCGTTGAAGAAGGCGTACGACGACCTGCGCCGCAAGCTCGAGGCCGAAGGTGTGTTCGCGCCGGAGCGCAAGCGCGTCCTGCCGGAGTATCCCCAGCGCATCGGCGTCATCACCTCCATGAAGGGCGCCGTCATCCACGACTTCGAGAACAATCTTGGCAAGTTCGGCTTTGCCGTCAACGTGATCGACTCGCGCGTGGAGGGCCAGCAGGCCGTCCAGCCGATCCTCGCCGCGGTGGAGGCGATGCGCGAGCGCACGGAGGCCGGCGGCGCGGCGGCGGACGACGCCATCGAGGTGCTCGTGATCATCCGCGGCGGCGGCTCGCTCGAGTCGCTCCAGGCCTTCAACAACGAGACACTCGTCCGCGCCATCGTCGATTTCCCCGTGCCGGTGATCGCGGGCATCGGCCACGACCAGGACGTGCCGCTTATGGCGCTCGCCGCGGACTACATGACCTCCACGCCGACCGCCGCCGCGCACTTGCTCAGCCGGCCGTGGCAGGAGGCGTACGCCAAGGTGCGCGAGTTTGCGGGGCTGGTGGATTGGATGCCGCTTGCGATCCAAAAGACGCGCAACGACCTGGCGCGCCGGTGGGACGGGCTGTGCAACCGTTTCGAGCGCCAGATCGAGAGCGCCCGCCAGACGGTGGCCCTGGGCAGCCAGCTCATCAAGCACAACGACCCGGCGCGCCAGCTTTCGCTGGGCTATTCCATTGCGCGCAGGAATGGTAAAGTTATACGGAGCACGGCAGGGCTCGCGCCGGGCGAGGCGATCGAGCTCACCGTAAGCGACGGCAGGATAGATTCCGCGGTTACCCACATCACTCATCTTACGAACGACCATCATCACGATTATGGCAAAAACCACGAAGGGCACGGGGAGCGGGGCGGCGCCGGAAAAGGCAAAAAGCCAGTCAAGCCTCAAGGAATACCTGGAGGACATCAGGAAGATCTCGGATTGGTTTGAGGCGCAGGACGAGATCGACCTTGAGGCCGCGCTCGTGAAGATCCGCGAGGCGGGGGAGCTCATCAAGCTGAGCAAGGAGCGGCTGGTGGAGGTGGAGAACGAGTTCAAGGAGATCAAGGCGCAGATAGAGACGGAGTAGCGCATCGGGGCATCGGCAGGGCCAGTCGGGCCGGCCGGACATCATAAACCTTTCATTTTATTTCTATAACCATGGAAAACCTTTCCGTAAAAACATTGTTCCTGGGCGAGTTCGATCGCGAGATGGCGACGACGCGGAAAATACTGGAGCGCGTGCCGTTCGAAAAGTTTGACTGGACGCCCCACGAAAAATCGATGGCCCTCGGCCGGCTTGCGAACCATGTGGCGACTCTGCCGCGTTTCGTGCCGATCGTCATCGAGCATGAGAAGTTCGAGGTCGCGCACACGGGGCCGTTGGACGTGAAGAGCACGGCAGACATCGTTGCCGCCTTTGACGGGTTTGCCAAGGGCGCGCGCGAAGCGCTCGCGGCGGCCACGGAAGACCAACTGGCCGGTACGTGGGAATTGGTATTCGGCGACCGGCAGATATTCAAAGGTTCCCGTGCGGCGGCGCTCCAATCGCTCTTCATGGACCACCTCATCCATCATCGGGCCCAGCTCGGCGTCTATCTGCGCCTGAACGATGTGGCGATCCCCGGTTCCTATGGTCCCTCGGCGGATGAGCCCATGTAAGGACCGGCCATGGACAGCAGGAAAGTCGTCGTCCGCGATGCGGCCGGCCGCGGCAAGGGGCTTTTTGCCTCTGCCCTCATAAAAAAGGATGAAGTGGTCGCCGTGTTTGACGGCGCCATTTATGACCGCGACTGGGAAGACTGGAACGATGACCTCTATAACCATGTCATCCAGTTCGAGCAATGGCGCTGGCGGGACTCAAAGGGCGTCGCGCGGCTGATCAACCATTCGTGTGACCCGAATTGCGGCATCAGGGACCTTTTCAAGATCGTGGCGATGCGGGACATCGCTCCCGGCGAGGAGATTACGTGGGATTATGAAATGACGGAGAATTATCAATGGCGCATGAAGTGCCGGTGCGGTTCGCCGCAGTGCCGGAAGGTCATCGGCGCCTACCGGAGGATGCCGCCCGCCGTACGCAGGAAATATCGGGGCTATATTTCGGAGTGGCTGACAAAGAAGCCGGCGGGGAAGCCGCAACGCCCGGCGTGAGGTATACTATAATCATCATCCATGTCCCAAACCGTCTGCACCCATAAAGACCAGATCCGCGATGTCCATCCGAGGGACATCACCGTGTGCGAAGACTGCATAAAGACCGGCGATACGTGGGTGAGCCTGCGCATGTGCCTTACCTGCGGCCATGTCGGCTGCTGCGACAGTTCCAAGAACAGGCACGCCACGAAACACTTCCACGACACCGGCCACCCTATCATGAAGTCCGTAACGCCCGGCGAGGAATTCGTGTGGTGCTACGTGGACGAGATATACCTGTAGCTGCCCGGCCCGGCGTCAGATTTCCAGATTGCCGTTCGCGCGGAACGGATAGCGCTTCTTCCGCTCATAGGCCATATAGCCTGCGAGGCCGATCATGGCGCCGTTGTCCAGATTATATTTGAAAGGGGGCACGAAGAACGCCGCACCGGCCTTGCGGGAAGCTTTGCCGAGGTCCAGGCGCAGTTTTTTGTTCGCGGCCACGCCGCCGCACAGGATGACGGATTTCGCGCCGGCTTCGCGCACGGCGCGGATCGTCTTGGCCACGAGCACGTCCACGGCCGCCTGCTGGAACGATGCCGCCACGTCGGCGGGCTTGATCGTGCCGTCCTCTCGGTGGTCGCGGAGATAATAGAGCACGGAGGTCTTGAGCCCGGAAAAGCTGAAGTCGTAGCTTTTGTCGTGCAGCATGGGCCTTGCGAAAGGGATGGCGTTCGGATCGCCCTCAAGTGCGAGCTTCTGGATCTCCGGTCCGCCGGGGTAGGGAAGCTCAAGCATCCGCGCCACCTTGTCGAACGCCTCGCCCGCCGCATCGTCGCGCGTCTCGCCGAGGCGCTGCCATTCGGAGAACGAACCGAGCTTCAGGAGGACGGTGTGGCCGCCGCTCACGATGAGCGCCACCGCAGGGAAGGCGATCTTCTTCTTTTTTGCCCCCGGCGCCTTGCCGCGGGAGATCGTGCCGGGCAGGAGGGCGCTGTAGAGGTGCCCTTCCAGGTGGTTCGCGCCCACGAGCGGTTTTTTATATTCCTTGGCGAGCGCCTGCGCAAAGGTGATGCCCGTCCAGAGCGCCGGCTCGAGTCCCGGACCCACGGTGACCGTGATCAGGTCGAATGTGAGCGGTTTGTGGCGCGATTGCAGCTTCTTGAAAAGGATGGGCAGATTTTTCAAATGCTCGCGCTTGGCGAGGTTCGGCACCACGCCGCCGAACGGCTGGTGGATCTTGATCTGCGAGGCGACGAGATTGTCGAGCACGGCTGCTTTCGGGGCGCGGACGCCGCCGGAAACTTTGAGGAGCGCCACTCCGGTCTCGTCGCATGAAGTTTCTATGGCAAGGATGTTCATGGAAGATGGATAGGTATGGGGGATATGAGTAGGGGAGGCTCGCAATGCGGGCCTCCCTGGAAATAAGGGACAAGGTCAACGGGAATGGTGCCATGGCCAGTGCCAGTGCCGCGCCTTTGGGATAGCGGGCGCAACGCCGTAGTCGGCTGGCGTGAGGCACCGATAGGTTTGGTGATGCCTGGTATTCCCCGGGAGGATGCCAAAGGCCCTCCTTGAGGTCGCAGGTTCCACGCACCAGCAATACTGCTCGCGGTCGCACCTGATGGTGATGTTGCCATAACGGGCAACGACGGTTTGGGTGCCGAGGTTTTTCTTGCCGGGGCCGTCTCCCAGGACGACACTCGGCGCCGTGCCAAAGACCAGAAAGAGGAGCATTCCTCTGAGGACGAGGGTCTGTAAGGTCATGTCCGGCTGCCTCCGGGAGCCGTTATCACTATGGCGGCTTCCCGGAACTTTGTCAAAACGCCGGCGCGGCACCTATAAGAGCAATACTATGGCTGCGGCAAGCCCCAAAACGCCTGCGGCTATGGCGGCCGCGAGGCCCATCCAGGCGGCCACTGCGGCACCGCCAAGTTCCCGGTCGAGCTGGTCGAAGAAGTTCTTTGAGCGCATAAGGCGCGTCCTCCTGTACTGGTCCCAGCATAGCGCCCCGATCCTCGGTTTTTCATTAACGCCTTGCATGCGGGGCGGTTTTGCGCTATACTGGCTCCCATGGGAATAGAAGTACGCAAAAAGGAGGGCGAGTCGCCGAATGCGATTTTGTACAGCTTTACCCGCCGGGTGAAGCGGAGCGGCATCCTTAAAGAGGTGCGCCGCCGCAAGAATCACGTCCGCGCCACGAGCCGCATCAAGCGACGTTCCTCGGCCATCCACCGCGAGCGCAAGCGCGTCGAAGTGGAGCGCCAGAAGAAACTTGGCTTGGCGTAATCGCGACCGAGATGCCTCTCCTCCAAAAGATCAACGACGACATGAAAGCCGCCCTCAAGGGCGGCGACAAAACTCGCCTTGAGGTGATCCGATTCGCGCTCGCCGGAGTGCATGCGGCCCAGAAGGAGAAGCAGATGAAGGATCCTGCGGCATCGCTTTCCGACGACGAGGTGATCGCCGTGCTGCAGAAGGATGCCAAGCGCCGCCGGGAATCCATTGAGCTCTTCAAACAGGGGGGCCGTAACGATCTTGTGGCAAAAGAGGAGTCCGACCTTGCGGTCCTTGACGAATATCTTCCCGAAGCATTGTCCAAAGAGGAAATAGAGAAGATGGTGGACGACGTGAAGGCACAGGGCTTTTCGGATTTTTCGGGCATCATGCGGGAAACCATGAAACTCGTGAAGGGCCGCGCGGATGGCAGGGCGGTCGGCGAGGTCATCAAAGAGAAGCTTGGCGGGGCATGAAAAAGACGGGCGCGGCCTGGGATGATGCCAGGCTAAAACGGCTGGCGCGGAAGATCCTGGAGCGGCTGAAGGTTCGCGGGGCGACCCTCGATATTTTTTTATTGGGCGACAGGCAGATGGCGGCGCTCAAAGCGCGCTTTTTCAAAAAGAAGACGGAGCCGAACGTGATCTCGTTCCCCGAGTCCGGGCAGTTTCCCCATCCCGAGACCAGGCAGAAATACCTGGGAGAGGTCTATCTGAACCGGGACATCCTGCGCCGTTCCCCGGAACGGGCGAAGCCGCTGCTCCTGCATGGCATGCTCCACCTGCTGGGATACGACCACAAGAGAAAAACGGACGCGGCGGTGATGGAACCGCTGGAAGAAAAAATCCTGAAGGGCCTGTGACGCCGCCCGGCGTCTTTTGCACAGTTTCCTTTATGCAGTTTTGCTGATAAAATGAGGGTATGAAGTTCAAGGGATTGGGCAAAGGAAGCGGCGATTTTATCACCGGGCTTGATGTAGGCACTTCGTCCATCAAGGTGGTCGTCGCCGAATGCCGCGGGCACCGCCCGGCCATCGTCCATGTCCATAAGGAAGAGGCCCTGGGACTGCGCAAGGGCGCCGTCATCGATCTCGGCGAGGCGTCGCAGGCGATCAACCGCGCGCTCGGAGAAGTGAAGAAGGTTTCCAAGTCGGCCCTCAAGAACGTCTATGTGAGCATCGGGACGCCGCAGGCGAAAATGCAGACCTCGCGGGGCATTGTGGCGGTCTCGCGCGCCGATGCGGAGATCTATAAGGACGACATCGATCGCGCCGTGCGGGCAAGCCAGGCGGTGAATCTGCCGCAGAACCGGACGATCATCCATACGCTCACCAAGGAGTTCATGATCGACGGCGTGGGCGACATCGTGGACCCGCTGGGGCTTTCCGGCTCCCGGCTGGAGGTGCAGAGCCTGATCATCGACGCGTTCTCGCCGCATATCAAGACGCTCGTGCGTGCCGTGGAGCTTTCCGCCGGCGACGTGAGCGGCCTCGTGTTCGGCCCGCTCGTCGCGGCCCGTGCGGCGCTCTCCAAGCGCCAGCGGGACCTGGGCACCGCGCTCATTGATATCGGATTCGGCACCACCGGGCTTTGCATCTATGAGGAGAATCGCCTTGTGGGCGTCGCCAAGTTTCCCGTGGGCGCGGCGAATGTCTCGAACGACCTCGCGGTCGGACTCAAGATCTCCGTGGATACCGCGGAAGAGGTGAAGCTCCATTACGGCTATGCGCTCGCCAAGGAAGTCGGAGCCAAGGAGGCCGTGGAGCTCAAGAAATTCACTGAGGATGCCAAAGGGTCCGTGTCGCGCCGGTTCGTTGCGGAAATCATCGAGTCCCGCCTCGAGGAGATATTTGATCTCGTGAATAATGAGCTGAAGCTGTACCAGAAAGCGGGCCAGCTGCCGGGCGGCGTGGTGCTTGTGGGGGGCGGCGCAAAGCTTCCTGGCCTCACGGATCTCGTGCGCCAGGAGATGAAGCTCGCGGCGCAGATCGGATCCACGCTCGCCGAGGAGTGGGAATCGGAAGGCGGCGGCTTCAAAGAATATTTGGAGGACCCCGAGTTCGTGAATGCCTTCGGACTCATCCTTTGGGGCATGGACAGCGAAGGGCGGTGGGGGAATGGCTCCGAATCCCGGGTGAATCTCAAAAACTTTTTCAGCTATTTTGCGCCCTAAACCCCTTTTGCCGCCGTATTCCCTACCTCTTTAAATTCTGTTACACTGAGCATTATGGCAAAATCAAAAAAACGGGCAAAAAGCAGCCCTAAAACGAAGAAAACCCAGGGGTTCCAGCCCCTTTCTGCCAATGTAAAGGTCATCGGCATCGGCGGCGGAGGCGGCAATGCTGTGGCCCGTATGGCGCGCGATTTCTATCGCGGCGTCGATTTTGTGGCGATCAACACCGATCACCAGGACCTGGATCATTGCGAAGTGAAGACCAGGCTTTATATCGGCAAAGGCCTCACCAAGGGCCTTGGCACCGGCATGAACCCCGATCTCGGCCGGCAGGCGGCAGAGGAGAACCGCTCGGAGATCAGCGAGGCCGTACAGGGTGCGGACCTCGTCTTCCTCGCGGCTGGCCTCGGCGGCGGCACGGGCACCGGTGCGACGCCGGTGGTCGCGGAGACCGCCAAGCAGGCAGGCGCCCTTACTATTGCCGTGGTCACGAAGCCGTTCTCCTTTGAAGGATCCCAGCGCGAACGCCTCGCGAGCGAAGGGCTTATGAAGCTCCGCGACAAGGTGGACGCGATGATCGTGGTGCCGAACGACCGCATCTTTACCGTGATCAGCAAGGATACGCCGATCGTGAAGGCGTTCGAGGCCATCGATGACATTCTCCGCAATGCCCTCAAGGGACTCGTGGAGATCATCGCGATGCCCGGCATCATCAATGTGGATTTTGCGGACGTGAAGAGCATCATGCAGGACGCCGGCGTGGCGATCATCGGCGTGGGCCGCGCCACGGGCGCCGACCGGGCGGTGAAGGCCGTCACGGCCGCGCTCCATTCGCCGCTCCTTGAAACGAGCCCCGAGGGAGCGAAGGCGGTGCTGCTCGGCATCACCGGCGGACGCGACCTCAAGATGACGGAAGTGAACGAGGCGGCAAAGATCGTCGCGCAGACGGCGGATCCCGGCGCACGGATCATCTTCGGCGCTTACTACGACCGCAACCTTCCAGCAGGCCAGCTCAAGGTGACCATCGTGGCTGCGGGTTTCAACGGAGGCCAGAACAGCTCGATCTTCGGCTCCGGCGGCGGTTTCGAATCGCGCCAGAGCATTTTCGGCAAGCCCGCCAGCTTTGAGGCATCTCCTTTGGGCATGAAGAAATCGGGTGCTTCGGGAAGCATGGCCGACCGTGGCGCGTCCAGCAAGGAGCCTGTGGTCCATGCCCGCGGCGAGGAATCCGCCGATGAGCTTGTGGCCCAGCAAAGGACCTCTTCCGTTCCGACTCCGAACGCGGCAGGAAAAGGAGGGGATGGCGCTTCTCGCCCGTCCTCTGCTGGCGCATCATCGCTCAACAAGGAAAAGGAAAGCGACGCGTGGGATATTCCCGCATTTTTGAGGAGAAGGAAGCGGTAATTGCCGACCTTGCAGGCGTAGCCTATAGCCCCGGTTCCTGACCGGGTGCTTCCCCGATCTCCGGCTCGGGAAGGTTCTCCTTGGGAATATTGCCGAGGCGCACGATGTCCTTGTCGATCTTCGCGAATTCTTTGGTGGCGGTCGTGTAGGCGTTGGTCGTGGTCTGCAGGTGCGTGCCGATCTTGTCCATATATTCCTCGTATTTTACGAGATGGCGCTGGAGTTCGCCCACTCCTTTGATGATCTGCTGTGCGGATTTGTTGATCTGCATCTGCCGCAATCCCTGGTAGACCATCTGGAGATATACATAGAATGTGGTGGGGGAAACGGGGTAGACGCGCTTTTCGGCAGCATACTGCACGAGGTCGCGCTCTGCGGCCACGCCGATTTTATTGATAAGCAGGTCGTAATAGAGGGCTTCGGAAGGGATGAACATGAACGCGAAGTCCACCGTATCCTCGCCCGGCTTGATGTATTTTGACGTCTCGTCGATGCGGGTCTTGAGGTCGGCGCGGAGGGCGTCGCCATAGCGCTTGCGCTCGTCCTCGGTGATCGCCGCCGCGAGGCGGTTGTAGTTTTCCAGGCTGAATTTGGAATCAATGGGGATCACCTTCTGGTCATAAAAAATCACGGCGTCCACCTTGGAGTTGTCCTTGAAAGGATATTGCAATTGATAGGTGCCCGGGGCGAGGACGTTCTTGAGGACGGTCTCCAGGAAATATTCGCCGAGGATGCCGCGGGTCTTCGTGTTCTTCAGGATGTCGTTCAGGTTGCGGAGCTGGTCATTCAGCGCCCCGACCTGTTTTTGCCCTTCAGTCTGGCCCTGGGTCATCCTCGTGATCTCGCGCGTGATGCCCTCGATGATCTTGATGTTCTCTCCGGATTGCGCGATGACGGTCCTCGTGGATTCGCTGAGGCGCGTATCGAGCGTGCGCCGGAGGTCTTCCATTTGGCGCTGGAGGAGCAGGAGCGATTGCGTTTGGGCATCATCCTTCGCCGGAGGTTCCGCGACCGGCGCCTGGGGCGCTTGGGGATGCCAAAGCCGCCATGCGATCAGGGCAAAGAGGACCAGGATGACGGCAAGCAGGGCGGTTTCCATATGGATAGATTTTACCGTGATTGCGGGGCTTTGTCATTCCTGCCAAAGTACTATAATGGGAGGAGGAATCGCAACTCTTTTTATACCCATGACAAAAACCAAAAATTCCCGCATTGGTGTCGCCCTTTCCGGCGGCGGAGCGCTCGGCATTGCCCATATTGGCGTCCTGCAATCGCTTGCCGACCATGACATTGCCATTGATGGCATTGCCGGTACGAGCGCGGGCGCCATCGTCGCCGCATGCCACGCCTTCGGCGTGCCGATGGAAAAGGTGGTTGAGCGCATCCGGGAATTGCGCTGGTACGCCATTCCGAAGCTCTCGTTCTCCGGCCTGGGGCTGTTTTCCCATGCCGCGCTTACGAGCTTCATCGAGGATTTTTTGAAGGATGCCAGGATCGAGGATGCCAGGATCCCGCTTGCCATCATCGCGACCGACCTTGAGACGGGGGAATGCGAGACCTTCACCAAAGGTCCCCTGATGAGCGCCCTCACGGCAAGCGCCTCCATCCCGGGGATTTTCGTCCCGGTCGCGATCGGCGACCGCCTGCTGGTGGATGGCAGCCTCGCGGACAATCTCCCGTTCGCCGCCCTCAAGGAAATGGGGGCCGATGTGAGGATCGGCGTGAACGTCAACCGCTGGGTTTCCGAACGCCGCCCGAAGAATCTGCTTGATGTCACCATGCGGGCGCTGGAGATCGCCGCGACGTACCGGGGCCATGCCGGCGAAGGGGAGGTGCTCATCGAGCCGCACCTTGAGGCGTTCACCCCGTCCGATTTCAGCAAGGCTGACGGCATGATCAAGGAAGGGTATCGCGCCGCCACGCTCAGCATGAAGCACATCAAGGCATTGGCGGCGCCTGGCGCCCGGCCGGTTCCCGCCATGGGATGGTGGGATCGGTTCAAAGCCTGGCTGCGCACCTAAACTTTCCGATCGGCTCTCGCGTTGCGCCCGCAACCCGGACAGCAAAAAACCCCTCTTCAAAAACATGGTGCATGCCATATCTTTGAAGAGGGGTTTTCCGTGCAGATTTACTGCCAGTTGCGACCGCCGCCGTAACCGTTGTCCTGGCGGGGTGCGCGCGGCTCGAGGGGTTTGGCCTCGTTCACGGTGAGCTTGCGCCCGCCGAAATCCTGACCATTCCACATCTCGATAGCCTTCTGCGCGTCGTCGTCGGAGTTCATCTCGACGAATCCGAAGCCGCGCGAGCGACCGGTCATCTTGTCCATGATGATGCTCGCGGACGTGACGGTACCAGCCTTTGCGAACGCCTCCTGGAGTTCGTCCTGGGTTGTCGAGTACGGCAGCCCACCGACGTATAACTTTGTAGCCATTCAATTGCTGTTGATTCTGTAAGGCGACCTGATTCTCCTCTGCTTCCGACCTGCCAACTTTCGCTGGTTCAGTGCGAAACTTACTAAGAACACTTACATGAGAATCATTATACCACAAGTCTTATCATAAGCACAAGTCCCGCTTTATAAGGATTTAAGGTACCCTGTAAGGGTATGACCAGGGAGAGGTTCAGGAAGATGATCTGGGAGCACTATCGCAAAGCCGGCCGCCATGCGATGCCGTGGCGGAAGACCCGCGATCCCTATGCCATCCTGGTCTCCGAAGTGATGCTCCAACAGACCCAGGCGGGCAGGGTGGAGGGCTTTTACGGGAAATTCCTTGCGCGCTTCCCGGATTTTCCCTCCCTTGCGGCGGCATCTCCCAAAGACGTGCTGGACGCCTGGCAGGGGCTTGGCTATAACCGCCGTGCCTTGGCCCTCAAGAAAATTGCGGAGACCGTGGTGCGCGATTTTGGGGGAGCCTTGCCGCGCGACCGTGCGGCGCTCCTCGCGTTGCCCGGCATCGGGAAGGGCACCTCGGGCTCCCTTATGGCGTTCGCCTTCAATCGGCCGGAGGTGTTCATAGAGACCAATGTCCGCCGCGTATTCATCCATTTTTTCTTTCCCAAGGCAGAACAGGTAACCGACGGGGAAATTGAACGTTATATCAAACGTACCATGGACGCGGAACGTCCGCGGGAGTGGTATTGGGCGCTGATGGACTATGGCGCGGCGATGCCGCGCGCGCTGAATGCCAATCTGAAGAGCGCGCAGTACCGCAAGCAGAGCCCTTTCAAAGGGTCTGACCGCGAGCTGCGGGGGAAGCTGATCCGTTATCTGTTGCAAAAGAAGCGATCGACCCGAACGGCGATCCCCTCGCTTATCGGGGTCCTGGGCGCGCCGGAGCCGCGCGTGCGCACCGTGGTCGCAGGCCTTGTGCGCGAGGGCTTTCTGATAAGGAAGGGCGATACAATCAGTATTATATAACTGTCATGCACCGTACATTCATTATTGGAAGCATTATAGGAGGCGCCATGCTTGTTTTTGCAGGGATGGCGATGCCGGGGGCGGTGTCTGCCACAGTCACCACGGCCACTGCGGCTGCCGCAACCACGGCAACCACTGCCGCCAAGCTGCAATATGGCGCATGGCTTCCGTTTTGGCAGGCCAAGGTGGGCCAGCAGGATGTGGCGATCCACCTGGCGTCCCTGAACGAGGTCAGCCCTTTTTCTTATGAGATCGGGAACAACGGGGCGCTGATCGACAGCCTGCACATCGCCGGAGGGGCGTGGGACGGCTGGATGTCCGCCGTGCGCGACATGGGGGTGAAGATCATCCCCACGATCGCCTGGTTTGACTCCGATGGCATAGAGAAGCTGCTTTCCAGTACCAAATCCCGGCAGGCCGAGGAGGACAAGATCACGAGCCTGGCAGTCGCCAATAAGTTTGACGGCATTGATATTGATTTTGAGAGCATGTACCCGGCAACCAAGCCTTATTATTCGCTCTTTATCCAGGGGCTTGCGATGCGCCTGCATCCCCTTGGGAAGACGGTCACCTGTACGGTGGTGCCGCGCACACCTCCGGATTCGCTCTATGCGGTCGTACCGACCAGCACCATTCTGTATGCCGAAGATTATACGGCGCTCAATAAGTATTGCGACGAGGTGCGCATTATGGCCTATGACCAGGGGACGATCGACCTCAAGCTGGATGCCTCAAAGGGGAATGGCACGTTATATGCGCCAGTGGCAGATCCTGACTGGGTGGAGAAGGTCCTCCAACTTGCCCTTAAATCCATCAACCCGAAAAAAATCATGCTGGGCGTGCCGACCTATGGCTACGAATGGGAAGCGTCGTGGGCCAACGGGAAGACCACCTATCAGCGGGTGCGGGCATTCGATTATTTTGACGCCATGAGCCGGGCCATTTCGCTTGGCATCGTCCCTACCCGCAACAATGCCGGTGAGTTGAGCTTCACATTCTCGTCCAGCACCTATATTGCCGAACCGCCGATTTTGGTGTCCCAGGTCTCATCCACGGAGCCGGCCATCCTCAAGAATCCCGATCCGAATGCCACGACCACGTTTTTCGTGTCTTTTCCGGATGCCCAGTCGGAGTTCGATAAAGTGAAGCTTGCGGAGCAGTATGGCCTGCGGGGGGTGATATTCTTCAAGGCCAACGGGGGCATGGACCCGGGAATCTGGAATATGATCGGCCCGAACTGAACGCCCGAAATGCTTATTTATTAAGGCTGAGGTTCGTATCGCTTGCGGCCCCAAGGACCACGATATCCGCCATATGGACGCCGAAATCGACGGCATCCTGCCGGCTGGCCATCCAAATGTCGATATTATTGGAGAATTTCCGGTTCATGCGGTCTTCTACGGTGAAGACCTTATCCCCGAAAAGCGAAGGAATCATTACCTTGGTGCCGAAGGGCAGAAGGTTGGTTGCCACGATCCCGTCATGGACGTAGGTCCCGTTGGCGGTGATAAAAGGGGTACTGTCCGTCTCGTCCACCTCGCTTGCGTAGGCGGTAACCTTAAGAGAAAGGGTCTTTGTTGCAGGTGCCGGCTGGGCGACGGCCTGGATGGTGCTTTGTGCGGTATGCGGGGAGTTCGCTTCGGCCTGGGTGGCCAGGGTGGGGATCGCGAAAAGGCAGGTAGCGATGAGCGCGATGCCCCAGGTGCGTAAGTGAGTACTCATAGTGGTTATTTCCCAATAAAAACGCCCCTTTCGGGGCATAGCATGCTTCTATTGGAATGTACCCCTATCTTAGCACGGAAAAGCCCAAAAAGTCAATGGCCGGCGGAGTGGCCTCAAAAAGCCCATAAATACTGGCTTTTTTAACGCATCTTGTAGTCCTCCTGAATGTTGAGCGTTTCGGTTTCCCGGCGTATCCCGGAGTCGGTCACGGCCTGGGGGACTGTTTTTTGAACCCTCAATATGGTCATTGCCCCTATCCCGGCAGCCACAATGGCGGCTATTCCGCCGGTAAAGACCCCGTAACGGGGGCCGGCATACTCCCCGATCCAGCCGATGATCGGCCCTCCGATGGGCGTTGAGCCCAAAAAAGCTATAGTCCAGAGTGACATGACCCTTCCCCGCATCTGGGGCTCGCTTTCAAGCTGGAGAATGGTGTTGCCGAGGGATATGAAATTGATGGAGGCCATGCCGGCTGCCAAAAGGGCGATGAAGGCAAAGAGGGTATTCGGCATGAAGGCCACTATGGAGAAGGTGATGCCGAAAAGCAGGGCAAAAAAGACCAGCATATTCAGGGTGGCCCGCTTGCGGCTCGCGGCGAAAAGGCCCCCTGCTACTGATCCGAGTCCCGTTGCGGTTACGAGGGCAGAATAGGTCCCGGCGCCTCCATGGAAGGTGAATTGGGCAAGCAAGGGGAGGCTGATGGAGAATTCATAGGAAAGCGTACCGATGATGGCCATCATAATGAGGGTGTAAAAAAGGGTGGGAGAGTTCTTTACATAACGGAACCCATCCATGAGTTGGCCTTTGGCGCGGGGCGCCCGCGCCGCGGGATGGAGTTCGTCTTCCTGCATCATAAAAAGCACCACAAGGACGGCAACATAAGAGAAGCCATTGAAAAGGAAGCACAGTCCCAGGCCGAAGACCGCGATGGTGACCCCGGCAAGCGCCGGGCCGATGGCGCGGGCAAGATTGACCTCGGTGGAGTTCAGGGTGATGGCGTTCGTCAGGTGGTCCTCGCCGACCATCTCGGACACGAAGGTCTGGCGCGAAGGATTATCGAGCGAGTTGACTACGCCGAGGCCGAGCGCGAGAAGGTAGACCATCCAGATCTGGACATGGCCGGCGAGCACGATCGCCCCGAGCGCAAGGGCGAGAAGCCCCGCGAGGGATTGCGTGAAATAGAGCACCGTCCGCTTGTTTAGGCGGTCAGTGAGCACTCCTCCGAGCGGCGCAAGAAGAAGGATGGGCAGGAATTGGAATGCGGACACAATGCCGAGCTGAGTGCCGGATCCGGTAAGTTTGAGGACGAGCCAGTCCTGGCCGATCGTCTGCATCCATGTCCCGCAGAGGGATATCGCTTGGCCTATGAAATACAGGCGGTAGTTGCGGATCCGCAGGGACCGGAACATGCCGCCGCGGTCGCGTTCTGCCGTGACGGAGGGATGCTGAGGGCGTGCCATAGGGCTCCATTATATCGCAAAGCATCTAACGTGGTAAGTGTGATAAGATGGAGGCATGCATACCTCCTGGGATTCCGTTGCGGATTGGTACGACCACCTTTTGCAGGGCGAGGGCACCTATCAAAAGGAGCTTATTGCGCCGAACCTCCTCCGGCTGATGGATATCCGCAAAAACGAGGCTATTTTGGATGTTGCCTGCGGCCCCGGCTTCTTTGCGCACGAATTCCACCGCGCGTCGGGCCGCGTGCAGGGCGTTGACGCTTCCCCGCGGCTGATCGCGCTCGCCAAAAAACATGCCCCGAAAGGCCTGGAGTTCAGGGTGGCGAAGGCGGACCATCTCGCATTCCTGGAATCGGGGAGCATGGACAAGGCGGCGATCGTCCTGGCGCTCCAAAATATGGAGGACATGCAGGCGGTGCTCAGGGAATGCGCCCGCGCGCTTCGCCCGGGCGGCATGCTCTATATTGTCCTGAATCATCCGGCGTTCCGCGTGCCGAAGGCGAGCGCCTGGGGGTGGGATGAAAAGGAAAAAGTGCAGTACCGGCGCGTGGACCGTTATCTTTCCGAAATGAAGGTCCCTATTGCCATGCACCCGGGGAAGGCCTCCGGCCCGGTCACCACTTCGTTCCACCGGCCGCTCCAGTCTTATATGAAGGCCTTGGGCAAGGCGGGATTTTCCGTGACGGGCATGGAGGAATGGAATTCCCACAAAAAGAGCGAGCCGGGTCCGCGGGGTGCGGCAGAGGACCGCGCCCGGAAGGAGATCCCGCTGTTCCTTTGTTTGGTGTGCAAAAAATAAAAAAAGGGGGAAATGAGACGCCCGGCGCATGATGCACGCCAGGCGTGGGTTGAAGGGTGGAAATCGCGCCGCCGTCTTCCTGCCGACTAGAGTTTTTCAAAGAGAGTCTCTGTCCTTCTTATGGCTTCGGCCAGCGCTTTCCTTGTTCCTGCGAGCGAGGGATGGCTCGCCAGACGGGCAAACATCCCTTCTGCGCGGGTGATGGCCTGCGGGATGCGCTCCTTCCTTTCGTCGAAAGAAAGGTTTGATCTCGCGTCGCGCAGCCTGCGGAGTTCCGCAAGGATGCCCGCCGCCTCTTCTTCTAAGGCAGCTTCCAGAGCCGGTGCCAAAATGGGTCACCTCCTTTCTGTCCTTGGCGATGCCGCATGCGGGAGGACTACCCCCAGTGTAGCATATTGCGCTATCATTATGGCGAGATGAGCCGCCAATCCTCCCATAAAGCCATAACGATAGCCCTGATGGCGCTCGGCGCCGTCCTTTTGGTGCTTTTGATCGCATTGGGACATATCTATATGGCTTTGCGCCGCGCCGATGTCATTAACCGGCGCGCGCTTTCTTTTTCGGTCTTCACGGAGAAGCGCGCGCCGCTCTCCGCCTCCTCGGTAGGCACGATCCGCATGTGGATGACCTTCGGCTACCTTAATAAAGCCTTTAGCATCCCCCAGAATTATTTCAAGGACCAGCTCCATATAACCGATATCCACTATCCCAATCTCACGCTTGAACGCTACGCCTCGGAAAACGGCCTCGCGCCGAGCGTGGCGCTGCAGCATGTCCAGGATGCCACCGCATATTACTTCCAGACGCCCCACCCCTAGATGGATTCGCTGCTCAGCCTCCTCCTTTCCTATCTGTTGCTCTATCGCTACGCCGCGCTCGCGTTCGTGGTGTATATTGGCGCAGTGGGGGCCCCGCTGCCGGTGAACGAGATGCTCCTCGCGCTCGGAGCGTTCGCGAGCCAGGGATATTTCAATATTTGGGGATCGCTTGCGCTCGCGTTCGCGGCAAATTGCCTTGGCGATCTTACGGGCTACGCGATCGCAAAAAAATACGGGGATGGGATCCTCCGCGTCCTCCATCTCCGCAAGGCCCGCTTTTTCGTCCAGCTCGAGGAGGAATTGCGCTCCGATGCGGCGGTCACCGTCTTTATGACCCGCTTCGCGGGATCGCTGAGCTCGGTCACCAACCTGCTTGCGGGGCTGGTGGGCGTCCCTCTGCGGACGTTCATCCTGTATGACGCCATCGCGAACCTCATAGAACCGGCGGCGGCGCTTGGAATCGGCTATGCCGTAGGGGAATATTGGAATGCTTTTTCGGATGCCCTCGCCATTGTGGCCGGCATCTTTGCCGTACTCGTCATCATGTTCGTGCTTGTCCGCATGCAGAGGCGGATCATCCGGAAGTATGAAAAGGTGCGCGAATAAAAGACGCGCCCGCCGGGAGGGATGAGACCTCTCTGGCGGGCGATGGATGGGTTGCGGAATTGTCAGCGCAGCATAGTGCCGACCGCGTTGGCGAATTCCCTGACACTTCCTCCTTCCTTTTGCCGGATCACCCTGAAGTAATCATGCACGACCTCGGGAGTGATCTTCCGGGTCCTCAGGATGATGAGCGGTTTCGGTTCCGGGGCGCACTGCATGATGCGCTCCGCCAGCTGGGCTCCGTTCATGCCGTCGCCCATATGGAAGTTCGTGATGACTGCCCTTGTTGCCTTGTCGGGATTATCGGCAATGATGGCAAGGGCTTCGTCGCCACTCTCGGCAATGCGGATATCGTGCTCGCCGCCGCATGCCTGCCTCAGTTCTCTTACGATGAACGCTCCCCATTGGAGGTCATCGTCGACTACTATAATCATAAGCCACTCCTAAACTATTGGTGGGGGATGATAATGCCATCGTCCATCATAGAAGGTCTTTGGGGGGCGTCAAGCCCCGTGGTAATGAAATATCGTTCCCGGATGTAGTAAAATAAAGGAAAACCCATCATGGCAACCCTACCTCTCAAAGTGAGCGATATTGCGCCGGATTTCACCCTCAAGGACCAGGCGGGCGTCCCGCATACCCTTTCTTCCCTGCGCGGGAAATGGGTACTGGTCTATTTTTATCCCAAAGATGACACGCCGGGGTGCACCAAGGAGGCCTGCGCGATCCGCGACCGTTGGCCGGATTTTGCCAAGCGGGGGATCGTCGTGCTGGGGATCAGCACCGATACTGAAGCGAGCCACCGGAAGTTTGCCGCCAAATACCAGCTTCCCTTTACCTTATTGGCCGATCCCCAAAAGGAGGTCGTGAGGCAATACGGGGTGTTCGGCGCGAAGAAATTCATGGGCCAGGAATATATGGGCGTCGCGCGCACGTCATTCCTTGTGGGCCCCGATGGCGCCATTGCACGGGTCTATGAAAAAGTGAAGCCGGAGATACACGCGGAGGAGGTGCTCGCCGACCTGGCGTCGCGCGGCGTGGTATAATCGGAGCATCATGCTGCGTTGGCTTGGCTATCTTATTTTGGCGTATTCCGCCATGGGCATCGGGGTCTATCTTTTCGGCCACCCGAAAGCTTTCCTTGGCGTGAAGAAAAAGGCGTTTCAGGGGAAAGGGGAGAGTGCACAGCCTGTCCTTACCGGATCGAACCGCAAAGCGGAGGTCTATGCGGCCCATGCGGCGCAGGCAGTCAATTTCGTGGTCCATCGGGCGGGACGCGCCGCATCCCTGGTGCATGCCCCGTTGACCCGCCCTGCGGCGGCGACGGAGGGCGGGCTGTATGCCGAGGCGGTGGAGCGGGCGTTCAGCGAAAGGAACTTTTTTATCACCACGGGGTCTCCGCATTCCCGCGCGTGCTATCTCCGGAACTTCGCATGGTTCTATCCCACCCTGCTCGATCCCGCGACGGTCATCGATGGGGCCGACCTTCGCCGCAGGAGATCGATCGTGGCGAGGAGCCTGGCGATCATCCTTGAGACCATGCGGGACAGGCCATATACGACCACGCTCGTGCCGGTGGCGCCGAAAAGGTTTGCCGCAGTGAACTATGTGCGTCCGCCGTCCGACTCCCTGTTGGGGGTGCTGGCGGGCCTTCGGATGCTCATCGATGCGGGCGCCCCTGAGGGCATGATGCTGCTTGAGGCCAACAGGGCCCAGCTAGCGGCCCAAGTCGGATACCTCCTGGATGATCTTAAGGAGTTCAGGAAAGGCACGAGGGCCGTGCGGCTCATCGACCGCGACGGCAGCCGGTCCACGGCGACGGATACGCGCCTGGAGAAGCGGCGTTTTGTGACGAATGCCAACGTATGGGCATCCTTCAGGAACGCCGTGCGCCTCGGCATCGTTTCTGAGCCGCAACTTAGGAAGAAGCTGGGCGCTTCGCTCGCGGAGTACAAGCACGAGCTTTTGGAGGCCTTCGGGTCCTGCGGGATCATTGCCAATTCCCTGGATGCACCCGCCCATGGCGCAGAGGGCGTAACCCTGGATTTCGCCCACGTCCATGACGGATTCTGGTCCTTTGAGACGCCGAGGGAGATCGAATTGTTCCGTGCCACCGCCGATGCGATCATCGGCGACCTGCGCATGCACGATCTTTCGGGGAACTGCTTCCTGGTTTCCGCGGCGAATCCCCGCATCAATATCTTTGAGCACTTTGCCGTTGCGGCGTACCATGGCCGCACGGTCTGGCCGGCATTCAATGCGGAATTTGCCGACCGCCTGATCGATCTTGCGGCGAAGACCGGCGAGCCGAAATATCGGCGCGTGGCGGAACGGATCGTGGAACAGCTTGAGCGGTATATCCTGGTCTTCGGGGGCTACCCCGAAGTGCTGGGTCCGGACGGCAGGCCTTATTCCACATGGCTCTACCATAGCGCGCGGGCGGATAGCTGGTTCCCGAGGTTTGCCGCGGTGCGGGCGCGCCTGGGCCGGGCAAAGCTGGGCTAAGGCTGGACTGGGTTAGGGCTTCAATTTGTGGCTCGCAAGAAAATCTTCGGCATATTGCGCCACTACCGTGGATTGCGGGGCGCGCGTCATGAGCGCATCGATCTCCGCCGCCGCGGGTTTGGCGTTTGCCCCCGTGATGTCGGTGGGGTTGATGAACGGCCCCACGTAATGGAGCGCATACTGCCGGATGAGGGCCTGGTTTTGGGCATCATCGCGGGCGAATATCACGGCGCCGTCATCCCACCATACGAGCTGCCACCCATGATCCGAGAGGTCCGCCAGGAGCGTCTGCTCGTTTCCGAGGAACGCGGGGTCGTAGGGGAACATGAAGTAGGCGATATGATACTGGCTAATGAGGGCATCTGCCGCCGGGCCGCCTTTGAGGATGGTCTCGTAATCTTTGGTGGGTTGCCCAAGATAGACTTCCGAGCGTCCGTCCATGGCGATCTTCACGTCGGGCGAGAGGCGCCATAGCAGGTATCCGCCCTGGTTATAGACATTGAAAAGATTTCCCCGGGCATGGTTCTGCGCCAAAAAGTCGGCGGCGGCCACGGGCAGGGCCGTGCCATCTATGTATTGGCTTGGGAGCGTGGCAACCCGCACGATAAGGAGCCCCCCGCAGGCAAGGACGAGCGCCGCGCGGCGCCGTTTCGGCGAAAACCTTTCGGCGATGTGGGTATTGCGGAGCGCGTGCGAAAGGGTCCATGCGAGCGGTGCCGCCGCAAAGATGGCCCAGTAGGCAAGGTAGCGTGCGGCGAGGAACGGCATGACCGAAGCGCCGAGCACGAGCACAAGCCACGTCCTGTCCCGGTCCTCGCGCTCGGCGCCAAGCCGCCACGAGAGGAATACTGCCGCCGCGGCGATCTCCGCCACGTACCAGCGCGTGTCCCATCCGGACCAATAGGCGAGGATCGGCTGCCATTCGTAGACCATGAGCGTGCGCAGTTCGGGAAGGATGGTGATGCCGTAGGTGAATGCGTGGTAGGTGCCGGGATTGAGGAAGGAAAGCAGTATGGCGCCAAGCAGGGCCTTGCCGAGGCGCGTCACTGCCGGCGACCATCGTCCGTCACGCGCGGCGATGCCGAAGAAGAAGAGCCCGATGATGAGGATGCCGAGCGCCACGCTCGCGTTCGTATTCGCCCACACGAGGATGATGAGCAGGGATTGCCAGAGATAGGAGGATTTCGGCTCGTCCCGGTACCGTTCGAGAAGATAGAGCAGGAGCGCCGAGAAGAGGAACACGAATATCTGCGGCCGCGGGACCCAAAAGGAGAAACTTGCGGCGCCCACCACAAAGAGCGTCAGGAAGGAAATGAACAGCTCCGCGCCGCGCGCGCGGGCGATGGAAAAAAGGACAAAGAAGGTCAGGGCCGCGATGCCGGCCACGAACGCGATGAGTCCCCAAAATCCGAATACCTGCTGGACGCCGAAGAATACCACTTCCGCGAGCCATTCGTGGGGGATCCACGGCGCGCCGGGGGCAGTGAAGGAAAAGACGTCGTGATAGGGGATTTGCCCGGTCTGCCAGATGAGCTGGCCCGCCTTGAGGTGGGAGAATGTGTCGGCGTTATTGATCTGGTTGAAGCAGAAGACAAAGACGAGCACGAGGAACAGGAACAAAAAAAGCCCCTTCCTTTTCATGGCCTAAGTATAGCGCCGGTATTCCTTATTGAGAAATGCCTCAAGGCGTTCCATGCCTTTTGCGATTTTTGCGAGATCAAGGGCATAGCTGAAGCGCAGGCGCGAAGGATCGCCGAACCACGCCCCGTTGTAGGTGATCATGTGATAGCGATAAAAGAGGTCGTGCATGGCGCGCGTGGGGTCCTTGAATTTCGGAAATACGTAGAACGCGCCTTCGGGCTTCCAAAGGTCGAGCCCGAGCCCGACCATGCTTTCATAGAGATAGTCGCGCCGTGAGCGCCATACTTTCATCTGCTGCGCGATGTGGCGTTTGGGAGTCTGCAGGGCCTCGTAGGCCATCTCCTGTGCCAATACGTTCGTGTTCATGGAGGTGTGCGATTTGATCTCCACCATCTTGGCCATAAGGTCCTTGTCTTTGGTATGGACGTAGCCTACGCGCAGGCCGCACATGGCATAGGTCTTGGAGAAGGAGTTGATGGTGCAGACCGTCTCGCCTTTCATCGGATAGTTCTCGCGTTCATAGATGAGGTCCTTGTAGATCTCGTCCGAGATGAGGATCGTTCCGGTGCGCCGGGCGAAGGCCTCTATCTTCTTGAGAACGGCGATGTCCTGCACGCTCCCGGTGGGATTCCCGGGGGAGTTGATGAGCGCCACGCGGCATCCTTTTGCCTGCGCCTCAAACTCGTCGAAGTCGATCTTGCCGTCCCTCAGGCGGTAATATTTCGGCGTCATCCCGGCGAGCCGGACATTGTGGGGGTATGAATAATAGTAAGGCTTCGGCAGCAGCACTTTTCCGGAGCGTGTGGCCGCCGCGCGCAGAAGGAGATCCAGCGCTTCGGAGGCGCCGTTCGTCACCACAAACTCTTCCGCGCGGGCGCCGGGATATTCCTTGGCAAGCGCGGCCCGGAGCTTTTCCTCTCCTTGGACGGGTCCGTAACGGAACGTCTTGAAGCGCCGCTGGGCCTCAAATATTTGTTGAGGCGGGGGAAGGTCGGGCTGGCCCGAACCGAAGGAAATAAGGTCGCCGCCGCCCTTCCCGATGAAGAACGAGGCGCTTGATATGGCAGGAGGCATACCAAGGAGTATACCAGCCACCGCCGGATTTTTCTAATGCGGAGGACCGAAGACGCAGGCTATCCCGTAATCACCACCCGCGTCGCGCTGAAGATCGACCGCATGGAGTAATGGGAAGAGAAGCTGATGTCCTTGCCGTTCGCAACATAAGGGTCGCGCATCACATAATTGCCTCTGCTGCCGCTCACAAGGACGACGAAGTGCGTGCCGCCGTAGGCGTGCACGCCTACGATGACAGGATTGCCGGTGGCAAGCGTCGCATCGATGCCGGCGGACCGCCGCGTGGCACTCACCCCGTCCACGGTGATGGTGGCGAGAAGATAGGCCGGATAGTATGACGCAAAGTTGCCGGGATTGGAGTTGATGGTGACCGGCGTGACGTCCTTGTAGCCGTAGTGCGTCATCACCATGGCCATGGCGGTCACGAGGCACCCGTCGCTTGCCAGCGAATATTTTGTGCCATCGAGCGGAAGGTTGCCCCAGGCCGCGTCGCGCTGGTTATAGTAGCAGCCCCAGGCATCGCAATTTGTCTGATGGATGAGAAGCTTGGATCCGCCGGCGTTCTGCGCGAATGCGGTGAAGCTATTGAGTTGGGCTTCCGCTTCGGCGAGTAACTGCTCATAGACGGATTCTTTGGCGTTCGTTTGGGCGAGGAGCTGGCTCTTTGATTGCACGGTCTGCGCAAGCGTCTGCTGCTGGCTGCTCAAGGTCTGCTGCTGCGCGGTGAGTGTCTGTTGTTTCTGCTGGGATGCGGTCTGCGAGTCGGCCAGCGCCTTTTCCTGGTCCTTCAGGGCAAGGATCTCGTTTTCTGCAGCCTTCTGCATCTGCAGGGTGGCATTGATGTTGTCCCATGCGTCCGTGAGTGTCCCGGCGGAGAGGAGTTGTACCAGGAGCGGTTTGCTTTCCGCTTTTTGGAGGCTGCGCAGATAGGCGCCGAGCGCCACCTGGTCCGAGGCTATGGTGGACTTCGCATCCTGGATCTGGCCGCCGAGCTGCTGGATCTGGATCTGCGTCGTGGCGATCTGCCGCTGGGTGATGGCGACCTGGGCCTGGATCTTGCCCCTTTGGAGGTCGAGGGAATTGA
>DAIDLF010000028.1 GCA_027449645.1 Candidatus Parcubacteria bacterium
TTCTCCGCCTCCCTTATTGCAATGGTCAAAAATTTCTTTGAATCAATCATAGTGCGCCTTGTAGGGATCGAACCTACGACCTCTCCGATGTGAACGGAACGCTCTACCACTGAGCTAAACGCCCTTGTTGCCTTGCCAGAAAATTGTAGCGAAAGGGCGGGAAAAAAGCAAAAACAGGGAACAAAAAAAACGGGCACCGCGCGCGGCACCCGTTTTTTTTGTTACTTGATCTCCACTTCGGCGCCTGCCTCCGTGAGCTTCTTCTTGATCTCTTCGGCTTCCTCCTTCTTCGCGCCTTCCTTCACCGCCTTCGGCGCATTGTCCACGAGGTCCTTCGCCTCCTTCAGGCCGAGCGCAGGGTTCACCTCGCGCACCGCCTTGATGACGTTGAGCTTGCTCGCCCCGGCTGACTTCAGGATGACGTCGAAGCTGGTCTTCTCCTCGGCAGCGGCCGCCCCTGCGCCCGCACCGCCGGCAGCGGCCGGAGCCGCAGCCGAAATGCCGAACTTTTCCTCGAGGGTATGTACGAGCTCCGCGAGCTCTACGACCGTGAGGGACTCGATCTTCGCGATCAAATCATCGAAATTTGCCATGATGATAGTTGCTTATTGTTTGCTTGCGTTAGCTCGACCTTTTTGCTTTCTGGTCCAGAAGATACATGAAGGAACGGATGGGTCCGGCAAGGACGCCGAGGAACTGCGCGAGGAGCACGTCGCGCGGCGGAAGGGTGCCGATCTTCACGACCTGCGCGCCTTCGATCATTGCGCTCGCCTTGATGTCATAGCCGCCGAGCAGCTTCTTGATCCACGTATCTTTCGGCATGCCTTCGGGCAATTCCAAACCGGAGAAGAACCGGTACGCCGGCCCGGCAATCGTATCCGCGCCGCCCTCGGCGAAGATCGTGCCAACAGAGATCTTGAACTGAGAAAGGTCCATATCGATGCCGCGCTCCTTGAGGGCAATGCCCAGAAGGCGCTTCTTGATGACGAGGAAGTTGGCCCCGTTCTTCTTGAGCTCGATGCGGAGTTTGCGGAGATTTTCCGCCGTCACCTTGGTGAAGTCGGCAAAAATGAGCGACTGGCTTTTGGCGAGAAGCGCCCGCGCCTTCTCGAGCTCTTCGGTTTTCTGCGCTTTGGTTTTCATGGTGATGATGGGTCGACGATAATGATTGATAAAAGAAAAACGGCCATCCAAAGCCGCTGCCGTACAGAGCCTTTCCTCTATAGGGCTTACCCGCCATTTCTCCGGCGGAACCTATGATCTTTGGAAGTGGTCTCAGTATAGCGCAACCCCGCCATTTGTCAAACCGGCCGCTTCCACTCGGTGAGCTTGCCCGCACGGCGCTCCAGGGGATGCGCAAGCCGCAGCCTTGCAAGGGCGCGCTGGGGCGCGATGGCGAAGTGCGGCGAGCGGTCGAGGGCATTGTTGATTTCCCAGAGGTCCCTTTCTGCCGTAAGCCATGCGCTTCCGAACCGCAGAAGGCTGAACGGGCGCGAATAGCTCCGCAAGGTCTTCGTGCCGTCATCCAGGAAGTATTCATGGAAAAAGGACATCGCGAGCTCGCGCGGCGTGCGATAAATGGGGTCGCGGAATCTGAGCACGGCGTGATTCGTCTTGCTGAGGGCGCCCCAAAGCCCCCCGCGGCGGAACAGCGCCACCACATGGTCGTGATCGCCCCGGCCTTTCTGGACCTTGAGGTCCATGAGGAGCGGGGGCTCGCCGTGATACCAGAGCGCGGCGGCGGCAAGGAGCGCGCCCTCTATGCAATGGGCTTCGCGGCGGCAAAGCACGGTGAGCGGCGAGCGCGACGTATCGCCCCCGGGTTCAAAGTTGATCTTCAGGGAATCCAAAAAATCCTGGATCTTCTCCGGCGTATCCAGTTTTGCGAACAGGGCAGATGCCTCGGGATGGTCCTTCAGTGCCGTTTTCGGGAACATGCTCATGGCAAATCGTGGCTATGCATTATCCATGCCGGACCTCCAGCACATCGCCATCCTGCACTTCATATTCCTTCCCTTCCACCCGGAGCCAGCCCTTCTGCTTCGCCTTGCTCCATCCGCCCGCCTCGAGCAGCTTGTCGCATGCAATCACCTCAAGCCGGATGAACTTATGCTCAAAATCCGTATGGATGACGCCTGCCGCCTGCGGGGCCTTCGTCCCCCGCGCGATCGTCCATGCGCGCGTCTCGTCCTCGCCGGTCGTGAAGAAGCTGATGAGGTCGAGCACGGCATAGGATTTCCGGACGAGGTCCGGTACGCCGTTCACCTGGGCCACGTCGGAGGCCAGATCTATGGCGAGATGGTCGCCGCCGAGCGCCGCGATCCTTTCGGAAAGCGCGGGCGGCACGTCGGATGCGGTGCCGTTCAGAAGATAAAGCTGGCGCTTGAGGGTAAGGAGGTTGAGGTCGGCAAGCCGCACGTTCTCCTCGAGCTCCTTCACGAGCTCGGCATCCGCGCGCGGCAGATCGCCCGCCTCAAGGATCTTTTTGAGCCGGCCAAGCAATTCGCGGTCCTGCACGGCCTCCTTCTTTCCCGTGCGCGCCTCCGACTCCGATTTTGCATACCGCTTCTCCACCGACTCCAGATCCTTCAGGATAAGTTCCTGGTTGATGATCTCCAGGTCGCGCACAGGATCCACGGAATTTTCCACGTGGATGATCTCGGGGTTTTGGAACACGCGGAGGACAATGACGATCGCCTGCGTCTCGCGGATGTGCGCGAGGAACTGGTTGCCGAGACCCTCGCCCTTGTTCGCGCCCTTCACGAGGCCCGCAATATCGTAGAACTCCACGACGGCAGGGATCTTCTTTTTTGACCTGCTCAATTCGTTCAATTTTTCCAGCCGCTCGTCCGGCACCGTAACGATGCCCACATTCGGATCAATGGTGGCGAACGGGTAATTCGCGATCACGATATCCTGCTTGGTGAGCAGTTTAAAAAGCGTGGATTTGCCGACATTCGGGAGACCGACGATGCCGATGGAAAGTTTCATGATGATCGTGCAATGAATAAGCAGCGAGAGAAACCGATGCCTACAGGAGTCAGTGTAAGAGAAATAGCGCCGTCCGGCAAGGAGGTCCGAACCCTAAACCAGTTTATTGGCGCCAAATTTGTCGTCATTTCCCGCACACGGAACTTGGCTGAAAAGGCCTGATTTGCTAAGGTTTTTTCCGGACGGCATTCCGGAGCCCCGCGCAAAGGATAGATTTCCAGTTTCTCCTTGCGGCATGGTGCCCTCTTTTTATAATGAATAGGCATTGGATGCGGCGTCGCGGCAAGGGCAAGGCGGTCGCGTCCAAAACAAAAGCCATAAAGGCTGGGGAACGGAGAAGCAGGTGAAAATCCTGCACAGTGCCGCTACGGTGATCTGCGCGCAACATCATGCAATGATGGCCTGCGTGCGGAAAGTCCGGTCGCCGCTCCCCTGCCGTAAACGTCTGACATTCCTCGAGCAAGGGAAAGTGGATACGCATTGCCGGCTTCGCCGCCGGCACCGATGTCCCTTCTCTCGCCGAGAAGGTTTTTTATTTTTTTAAGATCACCCAATTCCCTCACCTCTCCCCATGAACGAAGTCCTGAACCCGGAACTGGAAGAAGCCTGTCGCGAGACCATCCCCGAAATCGAATTGCGGGAGCAGGTTCCGGAGCGCGATCCCGCAGAGGAAGGCGCGGAGCTTTCGCCATCGCCGAAAAACGAAGAAGGCGAAAAATCCGGAACCGCATCCGGCCTCGATCTCGTGCTTGAGCGGCACGGGGGTGCCGAAGAGGACTGGAAGATCACCTACCACGAGAGCGGCCATCGTTTTGATCCCGAGGCCCGGGAGCTGCTCGACGAGCACGGGAAATCGCTCACGAAGGAAATAGAGACGTCGGACGACAATATGTCTGCCGAGAAGATCGCGGAGCATTACCGGATGCTCGATCATTTCCAATCGAACCCCGACAAGCCCTATCTCCTCCCCGACTGGGTGGAGCAGACCCAGCACGGCGAGGTGATCCATTCCACCATCGTCACGCTCGACGAGAACAACATATTCCATTATGAAACGCGATCGCACGAGGTAATGGCGGATGAGCCGGAAGAAGAGGATGCGCGCGAAGAAGTCCAAGAAGCGCCGGAGGCGGGCATCCTTTCAGATGAAATTCCCGCTTCCGATGATGCCGCAGAAACCGTGGCCAGCATCCCGGTGCTCAGGATCGATCTCAATGAAAAGATCCTCGGGTCCCTTTCGGCAGAGCAAGCATATAGTGCAACAGCCGAAACGGCGCCGATCGAGGAAGATATTCTCCCCGCGCTCCATGAAAATCCCCATTACGAGACTGCGCCGCATGAAGTTCTTGCGACCATAGGAAAGGATGATGGCACATCGGAAGATGCAGGTCCCGAAACCATGGAGCAATCCTCTGTCGCGGCTGAAGCGACGTTCATGGAGATCGCGCCCGCGGAGGCGGTTGGTGCCGAAGCCGCTCCCGAAACGGCAGAAGGGGGAGCGATAACGCAGGCTGATGGGGCGGCGGCACAAGAGATAAGTCCAATCCCAGAGACAAGCGCAGAAATGCCGGTAGCAGAAGCGGAGGAAGATGGCCAAATCCATCGCTTGCCCGAAACCGTGATGGCTCCTCGTGAGACAAGCGAATCTATGCCGGCAGACGGCACTGCCGAAGCCGAAACGCTTTCCGAAGCAGTCCTCGAACCTGCATCGAGAGAGAAAGAAGGGTCAGAGGCAGAAACAACGGTCGGAAGCGCAGCGGCAGGAGAAAATACCCCCCGGGCCGAAACTGGGGCCGAAACCAGAACTGAGGCTGAAATTGAAATGTACCCTGCAGTCCATACTGCAGAAACCAGAGAAGCTGTCCAAGTTATGAAATCCTCGGCTGAAAAGGCAGGCGCGACGAATGAAAGCGAAGTGGAAAGCGCAGAGGCGCAAGCCATTGCCCACAAGACCGCGGCGCGCGCCGGGGAATCGCATCCTCCTCTCCAGGAAAATGCCGACATCGCCAAATCAGCGGAAAGTTCGACTGACAGGCCGGCAGTAAAAGAAAAAAATGCACCGATCGAGGCTGTCTCCCATGAAGACGCACCGGACTCCGCAGGGCACGAGATGACTGGTCCCGAAGAAAACGCGTGGACACGGGAAGTGATTGCCGCGCCGCAGGAAAAAACTCTCCCGCGCGAAGCAATCGCCATTGCGCAAAAGCCGGAGGCGGCGCAACAAGAATCGGCGGTTACCGTCGAGGCCTCCTCCACTGCCCCCGCCGTCGAGGCCCGCGTCATCGCCGCCGGCACTGCCACCGAACGTGCTGCTTATCCTGAACATGAAAGCGCGGCACTTCCGGAAAGTTCCGCCGAGAAAGATTCTGATATCGCCATCGAGGCATCTGCCGAAGCATCCAACCGCACGGAAACGGCGGCAGCGGAAGGGATGACTGGAAGGGAGGTTTTATTGCGGTCGCTCGGTATCGTAACGGAACGGCGGAGCGCAGGTGCGGGCGCGGAGGCGAAAACGGGCGCGGCCGAGACCCTGGCTCCTTTCACCGTCACCGCGGCCCGCGCGGGCGCGGCAGCGGGAGCACAGACTGCCGGAGCGAACCAATCAGCCGGGTCACGGCAGCGGGAACAGGAGCTGAAACCGCGCGAACGCGCGAGTGGCACTTCCCTCAACGGGATCACCTTGCGCCGGGCGGCATGACTCTTAACAAACACGACAACCAACGATCACCATGGCCGACTTCAAAAAGATCCCCTACTACAGTCTCCGCGCGGAAGCGCTCATCGGCACCCTGCCCGTGCTGATCGGCCGCGCACAGGAGCAGGAGCGGCTCACGCGCGTCATCAACCGCCGCATCAACAACAACGCGCTGATCGTCGGCCCGAGCGGGATCGGCAAGACGACGTTGGCCTACGGCTGGCTCAAGCGCCTGAGCGAACAGGAAAAATATGACAACCTCCAGCTGATCCAATTCGACACGGATCATTTTTACGGCATCGACGAGGCGATAGGCGGCGCAAATGGCGGTGCAGGCAAGGTCTACCGCGAAGCGCTCGCATCATTGCCGCCCTGCGTGCTCTTCATCGACAACTTCGGCCGCGCCATGCGCCAGAGCTCCAGCTTCGTGCACCAGGTGATGCGCCTCTATGATATGACCCTCAAGAAGCCGGACGTGCGCATGGTGATCGCGCTCCAGCCGCAGGAATACGCGTGGCTCGAACGGGAGCATCCCGCGTTCGTCCAACTCTTCGAGACGGTCCTCCTCAAGCCGCAGACGTCGGCGGAGTACGTGCGCATTTTGGAGACGGCGCTCCCCCGCCTCAATCACGAGCACCGCATCATCATCCCCACGCAGTCGCTGCAGGAGATCGTCGCGTATGCCGAACGCTTCCCCGCGCTCGGACAGCTGCCGCGCTCGGCGATCAGCCTCCTTGACGAAGGCATCGCGTTCGCGGCGGCGAGCGGCCGCAAGGAGCTGATGGGCAACGGCGTGGCGCAGGTGGTGGCGAGCAAGACCGGCATCCCGGTGAGCCAGCTCAATCCCGACGAACTCGCGTCGCTGAAGGAGCTGGAGCAGAAGCTCGGCGAACGGATCATCAGCCAGTCCGGCGCGATCGCGAAGATCGCCTCCACGCTCCAGCGCGCCAAGCTCGGCATCCGCAATCCACAGAAGCCGCTCGGCTCGTTCCTGATGCTCGGCCCGTCCGGCGTGGGCAAGACGGAGACGGCAAAACTGATCGCAGAGACAATGTTCGGCCGCAGCGAGAGCTTCATCCGGTTCGACATGTCCGAGTTCGCGCAGGACCACACCGTCCAGCGGCTGATCGGCGCGCCCGCCGGCTACACCGGCTACGAACAGGGCGGCGCGCTCACGAACGCCCTGCACGCGGAACCGCACTGCCTCATCCTGCTCGACGAGATCGAGAAAGCGCATCCCAAAATTTTTGATATCTTCCTCCAGGTGCTGGATGACGGCCGCCTGACGTCCGGCCAGAACGAGACCGTCGACGCCTGCAACGCGATCATCATGGCGACCTCGAACGTCGGCGTGGAGGAGATCCTGAAGGCCGCCGCCGCGGGCGAGACCGACCTGAACCGGCCGGAATTCATCCAGGAAAAGATGCTCCCCTTGCTCGCCGGTGCGTTCCGCCTTGAATTCCTGAACCGGTTCGACAGCATCCTTATCTTCAACCCGCTCAGCCTGCCGGGGCTCGTGCAGATCGCCCAGCTCGAGATAAAGAAGATCGAGCGGCGGCTGGCCAAGCACAACGTGCAGTTCACGATCGATCCCGCAGTGCTCGAGGAAAAGATAAAGACGATGACCGACCCGCGCTTCGGCGCGCGCCCGGTGAAGCGCTTCATCGAGGAGACCTGCGAATCGCTGCTCGTGCAGTCGCTGTTACAATAACCACACCGCCATGGCCCAAAACCACGCACCAAACAACGAACATCTCTCATCGCCCGAGGCGCCCGCAACGGCACGCGGCGCGAAGACGCCGATGACAACTGCCGAGCGGCTGACGGTCGCCGATGCGGAGCGCATGGAGACCAATCGCTATGAGATGCTTGAGGTCGTGGAGGGCTACTTGAGCGAACCGTTCAAGAAGTCGGTGCGCGAGAAGATCCGGCGCGAAAAGGAACGCCTGCTTGCCTTCGTGTCCTATGAGAAGCAGGTGCAGGACGCGGCAAAGAGGATCGTGCGCGTGCTCAACCCGGCGTATTTCGTCCATAAGCCGCTCGATAAAACTATGTTCGAATAAAAAAATCGCGCGCGATTAAAAAACACCACCATGTCATCCGTCACCATCGGCATCAACGAATTCCGCAACAAGCTGACCTCCATCCAATTCAAGGACGAGGACCGTTTGCGGCACATGTACATGATCGGGAAGACCGGCGTCGGCAAATCGACAATCTTCCAAAACATGTGCCTGCAGGACATCAAACAGCACCGCGGCGCGTGCTTCATCGACCCGCATGGCGAATCGATCGACTGGCTGCTCAAGCGCATCCCGGCGGACCGCATGGAGGACGTGATCCTTTTCGACCCGAGCGACGCGGAGTTCCCGTTCGGCCTCAACCTGCTCGAGGCGAAGAGCGACTGGGAGCGCGACTTCCTGGTGAGCGAGGTCATCCAGATCTTCTACAAGCTCTTCGATCCCGACCACACGGGCGTGATCGGTCCCCAGTTCGAACACTGGCTCCGCAACGCCGCACTCACCGTGATGGCGGGACCGGGCGGCGGCACGATCATCGAGATCCCGCGGCTCTTCGTGGACGCCGGCTTTGAGGCGGAAAAGCGCCGCCACCTTACCGACCCGCTCGTGATCGATTTCTGGACGAAGCAGATGGCGAAGACCTCCGATTTCCACAAGAGCGAGATGCTCAATTACTTCATGTCCAAGTTCGGCCATTTCACGAACAACGCGCTCATGCGCAACATCATGGGCCAACATGAAAGCAGCTTCGACTTCGATTCCGTGATGGATGGCCGCAAGATCCTCCTCGTCAATCTTTCCAAGGGAAAGATCGGCGAAATGAACGCGCACATCCTCGGCCTGATCCTCGTGGCAAAATTACAGGCCGCCATTTTGCGCCGCGCGCGCCAGAGCGGCGGCGAGCGCACGCCGTTCTATCTCTACGTGGACGAGTTCCAGAACTTCATTACCGATTCCTTCATCAGTTTGCTCAGCGAGTCGAGGAAGTACGGCTTAGGCGTGCACCTTACGAACCAATATCTCGCGCAGCTGCCCGCCGCCCTGCGCGATGCCGTGCTGGGCAACGTGGGCACGCTCCTCTCTTTCGAAGTAGGCGCCGAGGATGCCGAACTGCTCACCAAAGAGTTCGATCCGTTCACCCTGCACGACTTCATCGGCCTGCCCCGGTTCCATTTCTATATAAAACTGATGATCGACGGCAAGACGAGCAACGCCTTCTCCGGCGTCGGACTGCCGCCCGAACCGCCCGCACCTGCGAGCGATGCGATCGACGGTGCCGTGGCGATCGTCAACCGCCTGGCCTACGGCACGCCGCGCGTGCTCGTGGAAGAGATGATCAGGCGGGAGCTGGCGCAGTAGTGCCCTGAAATATTTTATTTTTCGGCGTTATAGATCTGCTGGATCTCGGATGCGGAAAGGACGCGATTATAAACGCGAAAATCGTCAATGAGGCCTACGAATTGATAGGCCAGAGTGCTGTAATTCCCCATATAAAGGTTGGGCCCATCAAAAGAGGCCGTACCCGGTGCTGAGGTTTGGCCATCAAGGACCCCATTAGCATAGAGCTTCAGGGAAGCGCCATCATACGTTCCTACGATAAAATACCAGATTCCCGGGGTAAGGGTGGTATTCCCTCCAACACTCTGTTGAACGCCATTGATGCGCGCAGAAAAATAATCCTTACCAGCATTATCCGCAAGATAAGGAAGAGCAAAACTGGCGAATATCTGCAAACCAGAACTGCTTGCGGGATTGATCCATCCCATCATGGTGAACCCCTGACTCATTGAAACACCCGAGGTGACCCCGTTCGCAAGCACATAGCCCGAGGTAAACTGAAGACAGCTCGATCCGAGTTTACAAGCAGACCCCGATTGCCATGTGGGGAGAGTCGTCCCCGTGAGTGTTCCGTTGGCTCCATGACCGCTCCAGTCAAGCGTGCTGCTGCCCGATCCTTCATCAAGCGGCCAGTAGCCCACGAGGCCTCGTCCGGTACTAGGAAAAGTGGAGGCTCCAGACCCTACCTCCGCAAGCGCAGGATCGGCACCTCCCGCGGAACTCGATTTTGCATATTTCATTGATTCCATGAAGGCAGAGATTCCATATTGGGTGCCGTTCGTGGCATAGGTGTAATAAAGATTGCTTGAGGTTTGGTTTGTGGGATCTACGGGGAGATTGGAAAGAGGGCTGCCTGCGGAGATAGTGGAGAGGTTCACCGGGATCCAGCCGGTTGAAACCGCGCTGCGATTAGTGGAAGATGCCGCACAATGGTAGGTCCAGGTAGAAGAAGGCATACCCAAGCCTTGGCATTGGTCACCGAGAGTAGACGTAGCAGAGGTGTCGAAGGTTGAGATATAGCTGGTGGTAGCCGTGCCAAGAGAAAAACTTGATGCAGCGGATTGGTCCGTCACATAGAGATTCAAAGCTGAGTTCAGGGTGGCAAGATCGGAGACCCGGTTCGCATCGCGGGATTGGCGCAACAGCTCTGCGGGGTTCAGGGTCAAAACCACCACGACCGCAAGGATCGCGATGATGGCGATCACGACGAGAAGCTCAATGAGGGTGAAGGCAGAGCGTTTCATTTATTTCTCGGCGTTATAAAGCGCCTGGACTTCTGCCGAAGAAAGCGCGCGGTTATAAAGACGAACGTCATCAATGATGCCTGGGAAAAGATTACTGCCGCCCCGCGATCCAATCGTGAAGGGAATCGTATTGGCCCCAGGTGGATAGGCCCAAGATACCGGGGCACCCGCAACTCCATCTCGATAGGCAATAACTTGCGTTCCATTGAAAACTCCTGTGACGAAATGCCAATTCCCGTCACCAATCGCACCTCCGGTTGCCGTACCGCTGTTGCCATTCGCTCCTGAACGGATATTGAACGTAATACCTCCCATGTAATAACCCAGATCAAAACCACAGGTTCCCGCGCCGACAGTGCATCCGCCATATTCAGCGCCAATACCGTTATATGACGAATTGGGCACTGGTATCCTTATCCATGCCGCAACCGTAAGGTTCCCAACAAGCGCAGTGCTTGCACTGCTCGTAACCATCACATAATTCGTGGTTCCGTCAAAGTTTCCTGCCCATCCCCCCACCTTTGCATTGCTCGTATAATGGCTTCCGGCTATCATCGATCCATTCCATGCCCCGTTATTCCCATTGCTCGTCTGGTCGTAAGCGATGGTGCCAGATCCTTCGTTAAGCGGCCAGTAACCGACGAGACCAGCCGGGTCAAAGAGGGAAGAGACGCTGGGAGTGCCTCCGAAGATGACCTCGGGGAAGAACGTGTCTTGGGGTAAGGCACCATATTGCGCTTTGTACTTCTGAGATTCAAGGTCGGCAGTGACCACAAACTGGGACCCATTCGTATTATAGCTGTAAAAAAGATTGGAACTCGTCTGATTCACGGGATCTACGGGAAGATTGCCCAAAGGAGGGCCGGAGGAGATGTTCGAAAAATTCACCGGAATCCAGCCGGTCGTCGTCGCGTTGCGATAGGTGGAGCTTGCGGAGCATTGCCAAGATTGTCCAGTGCCTAAAGTAGGGAGAGCGAGGCCCTGGCATTGGTCACCCGCCGTACTCGTGGCCGAAGAGTCATAGACCGAAGGATAAGTGGCGTTTGCGTTCCCTAACGAGAAGGAAGAGGCCCCTGACTGGTCCGTGACATACAGATTGAGGGCGCTGTTCAGCGTCGCCATGTCGCTTACCCTATTCGCGTCACGGGATTGGCGCAACAGCTCTGCGGGATTCAAGGTGAGGACCACGACGACCGCAAGGATCGCGATGATGGCGATCACGACGAGAAGCTCGATGAGGGTGAAGGCGCGACTTTTGCCGTGCGCATTATAAAATGCCATATACTTTATTATACCAAACCCCGCTATATCCCGAAGATCCGCTGCGCGTTCGCCCAGATCTGCGCCTTCATTTCGTCCGTGGAAACGCCTTTGAGCTCGGCGAGTTTTGCGACGGTGTGCACCACGAATGCCGGCTCGTTGCGCTTGCCGCGGAACGGTACGGGTGCCACGTAGGGCGCGTCGGTCTCGGACAAGATGCGGTCGGCCGGGATCGCGGCGATGGCGGCATCGTAATCGCGCGTAAAGGTGACCACGCCGCCGAAGGTAAAGGAATAACCGAGCTCAAGCAGCGCCCGCGCATCGTCCGGTGTGCCAGTGAAGAAATGGATGATGCCGGGCGGCAGGCCGCCGCCGCCGTGCTCGCGCAGGATCGGGATCAGGTCGTGGAACGCGTCGCGACAGTGGATCATGAGCGGCTTCCGCACCTCACGCGCGAGGGCGATCTGCGCCAAAAAGGCGTCCTTCTGCTTGCGCACCTGTTCATCGCGCGGTTCGTCGTCGCTGAAATGAAAATAGTCCAGGCCGCATTCGCCGATGGCGAGCGTCTTCGGGTGCAGCGCGAGCGTACGGTAATAATCGTGATCAAAGACCTCGCCGCGCGACGTGAACGCTTTCGCGGCCTCTCCCCCGCCGAGCTCCTTCTCGTCGTGGAATGACTTGCTCGTGTGCACCGGATGCAGCCCGATGACGGCATAGACGCCATACTCGATCTCGTCCGCCAGCTCCACGGCACGGCGCGACGTGTCGCGCTGGGTGCCAACGTTCACCACATAGACATCGGCCTCGCGGGCGTGCGCCAAGACCGCGGCGCGGTCGGCGTCAAACAGCGCAAACTGCGCATGAGTGTGGGCATCAAGAAAATGCATATCGGAAGATGAAGGTTCCATGGTGAACATCAGGAAACATAACGGACATCCGGATGGAGGAGGTCCCCTGCGCGGAAATCCTCAGCCAACTGCCGCGGGAGGATCTTTACGTCATCCGCGCCGTCCACCCAGCGGATTTCGGCGATCTCATGGGCGTGGGACCGGACACGCTCTTCGCAGCCTACGTAATCCCCTCCGTTCTTTATCTCAAAGAAAAACTCCACGGACTGCAGGTCTCCTTCGGTAAAATTGTTGATATACAACAGTCTCCCGATCGCGGGCTCCACGCCGAGCTCCTCAACGATCTCCCGGCGGATGCATTCCCTGACGTCCTCTCCCCATTCAAGATGCCCTCCCGGCAGGGCGGCGTGCGTGATGTTGCCGGGATGCCGGACCACAAGCAGTTTGCGGTCGTGCATGATGATGCCCCGACAGCGGATGGTGAATGTTCTTTCGTGCATGGATAGGGATGCCATCATTTTACCCGGGGGAAAAGCACGTCCGGCTTCGCCGCCGTCACGGTGCCATCGCTGCCGTGCACGATGGCGGCGCGGATCTTCCGCGACGCTTCCGGCATGAACGGGGCAAGCTCCTGCGCCACGGCATCCAAAAGCGCGAGCAGGTTTGCGAGTACAGCATAAAGTTCGGCCTCATCCTTGATCTCCCAGATCTTTTTGTCATTCACATACCGGTCGCCGAAGGCGATTGCGGCCCAGACCGCCGCAAGGGCGTCGCTGAACCTGAACTGCCCGAGCCGCGCCGCCGCCGTATGGCGCATCGTGCGGATCGCCTCCGCAAATTCGGGCGCAAGCGCGGGACCGCCCGGAGGAATGCCTCCCTGCTGTTTCTCCGCGACGGCAAGCACGCGCGCGGCAAAATTGCCGAGGCCGTTCGCCAGGTCGGCATTATAGCGCTCCTTCATCTTCGCTTCGGAAAAATCGCCGTCATCGCCGAACGACACTTCGCGCAGGAGGAAATACCGCAGGGCATCGTTGCCATAGCGTGCCGCAAGGTCAAGCGGGTCCACCACATTGCCAAGCGATTTGGACATCTTGGTCCCGTCAATGGTAAGGAATCCGGTACAGATGACCTGTCCGGGCAGGGGCAGCCCCGCAGACATGAGCATCGCGGGCCAGATCACCGCATGGAACTTCAGGATATCCTTCGCCATCACGTGGATGTCGGCCGGATGGGCCTCCCATCCTTCCATGCCGACAACCGTAATGTAGTTCACGAGCGCGTCGGCCCACACATAGATGACCTGGTGCGGATCATTCGGCACCGGGATCCCCCACTCCTTGTTCTCGCGCGAAAAGCTCACGTCCTCCAGGCCGTGTTCCACGAATGCGCGGATATCATTGAAGCGGTGCGACGGCGCCACAAAGTCGCCGTGCGTCTCGTAAAAATCCAGGAGCTTTTCCTGATAGGCGGACAGTTTGAAGAAATAATTCTCCTCCGTCACGAGCTCGGGCGCGGTCTTGTGCTCCGGGCAGAGCCCGTCCGGCGTGAGCTCATCCTCTTTCAGGAACGCCTCATGCCCTTTGCAGTACAGCCCCTGATACTGTCCCTTATAGATGTCGCCTGCCGCCTCCATGCGGCCCCACATATCCCGCACCACCTCGAGGTGCCGCTCCTCCGTGGTCCGGATGAAGTCCGTGTTTGCGATGCCGAGCTTCGCCCAGGTGCCGCTCCAGAGCTCCGCCATGCGGTCCAGATAAGCGCCCACCTCTTCGCCCTGCTTTGCCGCGGCATCCACCGTCTTCTGCGCATTCTCGTCCACTCCCGTGGAAAACACCACATGCTCGCCCTGCGCCTCGCGCCAGCGCGCCAACACGTCCGCCACGATCGTGGAATACGCGTGGCCGATGTGCGGCTTGTCGTTCACATAATAAATCGGCGTGGTCACATAAAACTCGCCGTGGGTGCCCTGCCGGTCTTGATGGTCCATACCAATGATATTACGACGAAAGCGGCGATGTGGGCAATGGCGGCGAGCCGGAGTCCCTGCCGGCATGCCGTTTGGTGGACCAGTCCTGGACGACTTCCTGGAACACGGCGGCGGCGGGCACGGAAATGATCACCCCGAGCATGCCGCCGATCTCGGCCCCTATCAGGAGCGCCACGATGACAATGACCGGATGCAGTCCGACCGAATGCCGCGTAAGGAGCGGCACCAGGAGATGCGACTCGAACTGCTGGGCCACCAGGAAGAAGATCAGGGTATATACCGCGAGCGACGCGGAAACCGTGAGCGCGGAAACGATGGCGATGGCGCCGGAAAGGATGGGTCCGAGGAACGGCACAAGCTCGAAGATCGCGGCGAGCACGCCGATAAGGAAAGCGTATTTCACGCCAAGGAGGGCCAGGCCCACCCACACGATGCATCCCATGATGAAACTGAGGAACACCTGCATCCGGAACCACGACCCGATGAGCCGCTTCGAGCGCGTATAGATCCGCATGGTCGTGGCCTCATAATCCGGCGGGGTCACCACCTTGAGAAACCGCTCCACGCCATCATGCCCAAGGCTCAAATAGAACGAGCTCACAATGACGGCGATCGCGAGGCCGAAGCTCCCGACCGCGCCGGAAAGGAGCGAGAGGGGCGAGGATTGGCCCGCAATGAACTGCTGGGATATCTTGCCGATCACCGCGGTCGCCGACTGGGATCCCTGGAAATTCAAAAGGAAGCTCCACGAGCCGAGCGAAGACACGCTCATGCCGGACAGGATCGTGTCGATCTCCACGAGCAGGAACGGCACCACGGTGTAGACAATGAGGATGAACGCGATGAGCGCGAGGAGAAAGATGAGGATCACGCTTACGCTCCGCGGCAATTTCACATGCGATTCGAGCAGGTCCACAACGCCCTCCAATCCGGATGAGATGACGACCGCAAGGAAAAGGCCGAGCAGGATCTGCCGGCCCTGATACAGGACGCCCACAAGCACCGCGAAGACGAGGATCTTCCACAGCATGCCCCAGGAAATATCGATGGCCTTGTTTCCCATATACCACCTATAACGTGAGGATGCGCGCAAAGGTTTCCTTGCTCCGGTAAGGTCCCACTAAGGCGAAGTTGAGCCCCTGCGCCCTGATTACCGTGCGGGCCGCCTTCCGGATGTCCTCCGCCGTGACGCGCTCAATCCTTGCCGCACGCTCCTTGGGCGACATGACGGATTTCGTGAGGATCTCCTGCCCGCCGTAAAAGCTCGCAAGATCATCGGAGGTTTCAAGGCCCAGCACGAGGTTCCCAAGCATATGGTCCTTGGATTTCCGGAGTTCCTTCGCGGGGATCAGCTCATCCCGGAGCCGCGCGCATTCCTCGAGGATCGCCTTTGTCACGGCAACGGCCTTCGCCCGGTCCACGCCGGCCGAGATGCCCAGCATGCCGTGATCAAGCGATGCATCCGTACCGGCACCGACATAGTACGCCGCGCCCATCTCCTCGCGGACACGCATGAAAAGCCGTGAACTCATGCCGCCGCCCAGCACGTCGGCCAGCACCCGAAGTGCAAAGCGCCGGTCATCAAAAATAGTGAATGCCCGGAATCCCATCACGAGATGCGCCTGATCGGTCTTCTTGAAATGCAAAGCCACCCGCGGCGCCGACTGGCGCTCCACGGTCCTCTTCTTGGGAGGCGCGGCGCGGCGCGGCAAGGTCCCAAATGCGCGTCTCACCTGGGCAAGCACCGTCTTCTCATCGAATTTTCCCGCCACGACGACTACCGTCCCCGGCGTTACGTACCGCGCCTCGCGATATGCCGTGAAGGCTTCCCTCCCGAGCTTTGCGACGATCTTCTTTTCGCCGGCCACATCCCATCCCGCGGGCTGGTCGCCATATACCAACGCCCCAAAGATCCTCTGGGCCTTCGCCGGGAGATCGTCTTCATACATATTGATCTCCTGCATGATCACGCCGCGCTCCTTTTCTATCTCAGGGGCATCGAAAATCGGATTGAGGTAAAGATCCGAGACGATATCCAGGATCTGCGGCAATTTCTCGGCCTGTACCTTGGCCCAGTAGCCGGTGTATTCCTGGTCGGTGAACGCGTTGGACTGGGCGCCGAGCGCCGCAAGCTCGTGCGCGATCATGCCGGGCTTCGGCCGGTTCGTCGTCCCCTTGAACATCATGTGCTCCAAGAAGTGCGACACGCCGTTCGTCTGCTTCGTCTCATATTCCGAACCTGCCTCCACAAGGATCAGTACCGTGGCGGCAAGGTTGGAAGGCTGCGGCACAAGGAGTACGCGAAGGCCGTTCGGGAGGATGATCTTTTTGATGTCCTTCATGGAATGTTCAGGCGCTATGACGAGGTCGTGATCGTCTGAATGTCCGCATCGAAGCTCTGGGCGCGGCTCACCACCGCCTGTCCATAGGTCCAAAGGTAGTTCTTCCAGCGGCCGCCTGCATAGTACTTTGCCGCAGTGCAGCGCTCCTGATCGATGGTCGCGCTGTAGATCGCCTTGCATCCGACCATGCCATCCTTCAGGTAAAGTCCCGTGGCCACGAAAGCATCCGCATTGTTCCAGGGCGACGGCGGATTGTCCCCCGTCACCTTGCTGATGCCCGGCGCATAAAGCTGCCACGTGGAAGGCACGAACTGCGCCGGTCCCATCGCGCCGCCGTACGCGCCATCCGCATTCGGGCATGAGACCATCATGGTGTTCGGATCCAGGTTGAGCGCCGCGGTGATCTGCAGGAAGATGGGAATATTGGAAGGGCTCATGGCCGTCTTGTAGCTGCACTGTCCGACATTCTGGCCGAGCGCCGACTCGCGGTCCAGAATGGCCAGGATGAACGCCGGATCGATCCCGGTCGCGCCGGAAGCGAGCTTCGCATACTGATAGGCATCCTCGAAGGAAAGCTGGCCGCCGCCAAGGAGTTGGAAGATGCGGTTGCGGATCTGTGCCGCAGTGGCCTGGGTCTGCGTGAGCAGGGCCTGATATTTGGATTCTTGCCCTTTGGTCGCCACAAGGAGCTGGGTCTTCTGGCTCTTGGTGCCGGCAACCTCCTGGGCCTGCGCCTGCTGATAGGCCACCGCGCTCGCGGCATCCGCCTTGGAAGCCTGGAAATCCTGCTCCTGGCTCTGAAGCTGGGTCTGCAGGTCAGTGACCTGCTGGACCGTTGCCCGGAGGTTGCTCTGGAGCAGAAGGATGTTCTGCGTCTCGTTCCAGAAATCGGAAAGCCGCGGATTCTTCAGGAATATCTCAAGGAGGCTGTTCTGGTCACTGCGATAGAGGGCTTCCACCAGCTGGCCCATGGCGGCCTTCTTGCTTGCGATATCCGCCTGTGTGACGCCGATCTGCGCCTCAGTGCTCGCAATCTGGGTATTGAGCTGCTGGATAGTGAGGTTGGTTGCCTGGATCTGCAGGTTGAGCGACGCAATTTTGGCATTGAGCGACGCAATCTGGCCGTTCAGGGTCTTGCCCTGGCTCTGATAGCTCTGGATCTGGCCCTGATACTGGTCTATCTGCGCCTGAAGCTGCTGCAGCTGGGCCTCAAGCGCGGTGCGTTCGGCGGTAGGGTTCGAGCTGGACGCCGTGGAGGTCGTCGCATCGCCGGATGCCCTGGTGAAGAACGTAGGCGCCGACACGGATCCGAAGACCAAAAAGGCCCCTGCAAGGGTGTAAATGGCGGCGCGCGCCACCTTCGTGAAAGGGATGCGGACCACTTTTGCTTCATCAAGATTCAGCCGCGCCGAAAGGGTGCTGAACGCCGTCCAATTGCGTCCGCCCGCGCGATCGCGCGACACGTCGCCAAGGACTTTCGGTTTCAGGAGCTTGCGCATTACCTCTCCATTATAAAACAAACGGCCGCATATTGCATGCGGCCGTTTCTGCGGAAGGTGATGCCAGCGGCTATTCCGCGGTTGCGGACTTCTGCGCGTCGCGCTCGGCCTTCTTCTCTTCGGCCTCGGACTTGATGGCGGAAACATCCACGGCTACCTCGGCAACCGGGGCCTCCTCCACGACCTTCGGCAACGTCGCCGTTGCAATGGCTGTATCCGGGTCGATATGCAGGGTGACGCCCTTCGGGACGGCAAGGTCCTTCACATAGAAGCTCTTATCAAGCGCATCAAGCGCAGAAAGGTCGACGACGAACGCGTGCGGGATATCCTGCGGGAACGCTTCCACCTCAATCTCGGAAAGCGAGCGGTTGATGACGGCGGAAAGCTCCTTCACCGCCGGCGATTCGCCCTTGAATTCCACCGGCACGTGCGCGCGGACCTTTTCGTCCATGCGAACCGCGTGAAAATCGATATGCGCGATCTCGTTCGTGATCCGGTCGCGGACCAGGTCGTGGATCATCACCGGATGCTTGTCCTTGCCCACGTGGAGCGTGATGACCGTGGTCTCTCCCGCTTCCTTGAACGCCTTCACGAATTCCTTCGCCGGCACCGCCAGATGGACGTTCTTTACGCCGCGTCCATAGAGTTCCGCCGGAATAAGACCCTCCTTGCGGAGCGCCTTCACTTTCTTGCCCAAAACCTCCCGGGACTGTACTGATAATTCCATGGGGAATAGTGTAACAAATTCTCCGAAAAAGGCAAATGGCGGCCGTTATGCCATGCCATTGAACAGCTTCATCCGGTCTTCCACGATCTTCTGGATCGCCGTCACTGCCGGGGCTGTCAATTTATAGGGGGCAATCTCATTCGGATCCCTCAGCCCCTCTTCCACGCCGCGCCGCCACGCAAGGCGGAGTTCGCTTGAAACGTGGATGATCGTCATCCCCGCCTTTGCCGCCGCAGTGAAATCGGCATCCTCCGTGCCGGATCCGCCGTGAAGCGTCATGTAATGCACGCCGGCGCCCGCGATCGCCGCCTTGATCGCCGCAATGCGCGGGATGTCCAGATGTTTGCGTGCCGCATCGGCGCCGCCGGTCGTCATGCTCTTCAAGAGGCCATGCATGTTCCCCACTGCCGGGGCAAGCACGTCAATGCCGGTCGCGGCCACAAACTGCACCGCTTCTTCCGGAGTGGAAAGCGCGATGCCCGCCGGCGCGGCATCGATGACCTCGGAGTTCGAACCGATATAGCCGATCTCGCCCTCAATCACGATCTCCGGGTTGATCGCGCGGATCGCCTCGACGGCCGCTTTCGTATTGGCGATATTCTGGTCCATCGGAAGCGATGAATTATCGAAAATGATCTCATCAAAGCCCGCCTCCGCCGCCTCACGCACCTTCTCGATGGAGTGCGTATGGTCGGCGTTCAGGAAGATCGGATACTCGTACTCCTCGCGAAGGCTCCTCACAAGCGCCGCCGCCTGGCGCACGCCGATAAATGCGCGCTCCCCTTCCGACACGCCGATGAGAAGCGGCAGCTGCAGTCCCCGCGCGGCGGCAAAGATGCCCTTGAGCGCGGCCAGGTCGGAGATATTGAAATGACCTACGGCCACCCGGCGGGCATCGGCATCGGCAAGGACCTCACGAAGGGTTTTCATAGGCATAGCGGGAGAAATCGGTTAGAGCGTTTTCGGCATATAGTTTTTGGGCGCCTTCTTCAGGAAGGCCTGCAGTTTGGACTTGGTGAGCAGCCCGGTCTGGGCGCCGAAGAACTGGACGACATGCATGGATTCTATCGGCGCCCAACGCAAGGCCTCCTGCACCGGCAGCCCGTAGATGAGCGCGCAGAGAAATCCCGTGGAAAAGGCGTCTCCCGCGCCGGTGCGCGAGATCGGCTTCTTCGGATCGGGATACGGCGGCATGAAGTAAATGCAGGTGCCGTCGGATGCGTACGCGCCGGCAGGCCCATCGGTGATCACCACGATCTTCGGCCCAAGTTTATGGAGGCCGTCAAACAGGAATGTGATGTCCTCATTCTTCGTATGGAGGATGAACGCCGCCTCCTCGCGGTTCACAAAAAGCACATAGGTGCGCTTATAGATCTCGCGGAGCTTCTCCGCGCCGAACCGCAGCTGGAACGTGCCGGGGTTGAAGCCCATCTTCACGCCGGGGTGCTTCTTGAGGTATTCGGCCACCTTGCGGTGGAACGGCATGGTGTGCTCGGCAATGGAGGAGAAATAGACCCAGCTCGCCTTCCCGTCCAGAAGGCGCGGATCGTGATAGGCATACTTCTCGTGCTTGATGAGGATGGTGCGCTCGGCCTTGAAGGTGAGCACAAAATGATAGTTCGTCGGCTTGCCCTTGTTCACCTTGAGATACTCCGTGCTCACGCCTTCTTTGTGATAGCGGTCCAGCACCTCGTCGCCGTAATGGTCATCCCCAACTGCCGTGACGATGGCCGTATTCAACCCGAGCCGCCGCGCGCCCACTGCCACATTGGACGCATTGCCCACGGCAGGCATCACCATGAGCGACTTATAAGGGATCTTGTCCGCGAAAGGCATCTCGAGCTCCGGATGCTCATGCTGTTTGTCCCACTCCACTTTTGCCTCCTCGAGCTCGATGAAGGCATCAATCACCACGTCGCCGATGCAGATAAGGTCGTACTTTTGTTTCATAAGGTCATGCGGTTATGCCATGGCTATTGGCAGAAGCTGGGCTTGGTGGTGGTCGCCGTCAACGCGCCGTTCACCGTATAGATATATTCAAGCGTCGTCGTATTCACCGAATCGTATCCTTCCATACAGAAAGCCTTGGTAGAAGTGCCAATCTCCAAAGAATTGCCGCCGAGAAATGTCGCTGCTGTACTGCTGTTCCCAATTGTCGCGGTATTATTTCCATTGCCCGTCGCATTTGCACCGATTACGATTTCGTTAGTATCCCCGCTTGCCAAGGGATAAGCCTCATAACCGATATCCACGGCGTAATTAGTGGCGGCATTAGATGCCCCAGTGGAAGTGAGAAGTCCGGCGTTATCTCCGATTCCAATATTAAACGAACCGGCTACATTATTTTCCAATGCTTGATATCCAATTCCCGTATTCTGGGCACCCGTATCATAAAAGAGGGCATTGTTCCCCACTGCAGTATTGTTTGTTCCAGTGAGATTAGAACCGAGCGCTCCCGTACCGAAGGCCGCGTTATTTTGGCCAGTCGTATTGTTTTGGAGAGAAGCGTAGCCGACCGCAGTATTAAATCCTCCCGTCGTATTCCCCCGAAGAGCATAGAAACCGATCCCGGTATTTCTTGTACCGGCCGTATTGAGTTCAAGGGAATAATAACCCAGAGCAGAATTGGTGCCCCCGGTAGTATTATAAGCCAATGATTTGAATCCTACGGCAGTATTGCTTGTCCCAGTAGTATTTGATCCAAGAGAATTAGCGCCCACTGCCGTATTGTATAGTCCCGTGGTGTTATTCTGCATACTTTCATATCCGATGGCAGTCTCATATCCGCCCGCGTCATTAGCCAGCGCGAGAGACCCGAGTCCTATGCTATCCCCGGATGTAATAATGGGGATGCCGCTGAGGGTTGTCCCCATATTTGCCGCCGTGATCACCGAAGAGGGAGACGAGGCATTTTGTATGGCTGATATCGAGTTTGCGACATTTTTTGCCACTATCATATATCCATTCGCCCCATAATGGAGATAGTCCGTCCCCACGAAAGAAGTGTTTGCGGCGTATGACGACGCCGTAGTGCCCGCGTATCCGCGTATTGCAGAGGTGATGGTATTGCCGGATATGGCGGAAACATAAATTTGCTCGCTCCCGATAGTGAGAATCTGGCCCACATAAGGAGCATTGAGCGTAGGCGTCACGCTGAAACTTGTCGAGGCCGCGCCGATCGCCGCCGTGAGCGTTCCCTTGAAGTCGACGGCGCGCAACGAATAGGGTGGAATGCAGTTGTTGTAATCGATCACGTCGGCAGGAATCGATGGATTATAAGAGTTGAGCAGTATGTTCCTTATATCAAGATAATGGCCTGTTGGGCCATACGTCGAAGAAAGCGCGCTGTTGATCTGTTGGACGTCGGCCAAATTGGCACTGGCACAATTTTCCCCTTCTCCGTTCACCACGGACAAGACCAGATAGTTCCCGTTTTGGGTCTTTGCTACCATGCTCGCGATATCGCTCAATACCGTGCCGGTAGCGGTCAGATTGTTTCGGCCCGCCCATATTACCGTAAACCAGGGCCATGTACTCGACGCCGCGAGAAAACGAGATGCTATTTGGCTGCTTGTTTGACCCCCGACGCCGAAATCACGGACATTCGGACCGGGAAGATACTGATTGAGCAGGTTAGGATAGGTGTAACCCGTATAGTCCTCGTCTCCCAGCGTCAAGCTGTCTCCCCATGCGCCGATGTTCATTGCGCTCACAATAGAAGAGGTGTTGGCGTAGGATATCGCTCCCCCGCACGTCGTCGTCGTCACCGCGCCAGCGGCGCTTACAGCAAGACAAGGAGAGCTTGAAGCGGCGAGCGAGGTGATGGCAAGATTATTGACGGTCGTCGTCGCTCCGATGAGCGTGATCGTGCTGCTCGGATTTCCGATATTGATCGTGGTCGCCGTGGACGTTCCAATGGCGATGGTGCCCGTGGCATCAATGATGACGCCGGAATCCCCAATGATCGTGTTATTGGAAAAATCCAACGCGGCAAACGCCATGGGGACGCCGATAATAAGAGAGATGGCTGCGACAATAGAGAGAAAAAGCGGAATGCTTCGGAAGGATCGTTTCTCAGAGTCCATTGGTAGTAATTATACCTTTTGCACCATGAGGGAGGCAAACCCCACCCTCATACGCTTTAAAGTTTTGCCATATAAGCCCTCGTGAGGGGGCCGAAATAGCCCGAGTCGGGCACAATGTCCGCATGCTTCTGGAATTCCTTGAGGGCATTGAGGGTCAGCGTGCCGAAGTAATCCGTAGAGCCATGCCGCGCAAGGATCTTTGCGGCTGGGCCGGCATCCTCTTGGATCAGGAATGCTTGAAGCGCTTTCACGTCGGCCCCCGTATCGCCCCGCTTCAGATTCCGCGTGAAGCGATAGGCATTAACGGCAGGAGAAGTGCCGGTGCCAGCGCTTCCCTTCGCTTGCGCGAGAAGGGCATGAAGTTCGGCAGTAAGGGATGCGATCTCCGTTTCAAGGGAGGCAGTCGAAGTGCCGGCCGCGGCCGTGGAACTGGCAGTGACCGTGGAAACTGGAGTGCTCATGGCGGTAGACGTGGCTGTCGCAGGAGTTGTCGTGGCAACCGCGACGGTTGTAGTGGCGGAGGCCACAGGACTGGCCCCGGTATACCCCGCTCCCACACCCACCACAATCGAAGCAGTGGTGGTGAAGGTTCCATCCCCCGAAGCCGTTGAGGTGCCGTATTCGGATGAGATCACTTTATAGTGGTAAAGCGTGGTCTCCGCAAGGCCCGAGAGGGTGATAGTGTGCGCAGCAACCTGGGCGGCATCCGTGGAGGTCGCGCCATACGCGGTGGAGGTGCCATAGGATACCGTGCTGTCGGCAGGGATATTGGTATTCCAGGTGATGACCGCGCCGCCAGAATTAGGGACTGCGGCAACGCCCGTAATGATCGGCGGCGAGGCATGGGCGCAGTTCGTGGTCGTGGGAGTCAGCGTGTAGGTTGATGATCCGGTGGCCTGTGAAAGCAATGCGCTTTCCACGCCCGCATTGCAAGAAAGGGTTACCGTCCCGCCCGTACTGGAAGTGGCAACGGCAAGATCATACGACGGGGAAAGAAGCGTAAACGTGCCGCCGGTCGCCGCGGACATCGTGACCACGACGCTCGTGGCATTGACCTGCAACGCGTCAGCGACAGAACTGGTGGCGATGGTAACCGTTGCCGCAGGAGAGGAAAGCGTGATCGATTCGGAAGTGGCGAAACTCAACGCTGCCGCATGGACAAACTGCATGAGAAGAGGAAGCAAAAAGAATGCGCCCAGGATGGACAAAAAGAATTTCCCTTTCATGCTCATGATGCTGATTATACAGGAGTATGGTATATTGGACAAATAACGAGCGCATGCCCACCAAAAAGCCCAAACTATCGCCAACGATTCCTGAACTCCCCCCGGCGCCCGGCGAGCCTCACGCCATCCCGAAGACGCCCCTATGGCGAGAGATGAACCTTTTTGCATGGATCTTGCTCGCCCTGCTTGCGGTCGTGCTCATTTGGATCGTCACGATAGCCGCGCAGGCGCATATGAGCGAATCCCCTTCCGGCTTTTCCGTGGTCTACCTTTCATCCGGCGACGTGCTCGTGGGAAGGCTTTCATTCTCGCCGACGCCTGTTTTGACCGACGCGTGGATCGCCATCCATAACAGCTCCACGGATTTTTCTGCCCAAGGCCCCATCAATCTTATTTCGTTCAAAACCACCTCGGCCTCCCCGCAAGGCACCGTGCACCTTAATTCTCAAAATATCCTGTATTGGGCGAACATAGATCCGATGAGCCAGCTCGCGAAAGAATTGGCGGCAAAGACGCAGTAAAAAAGAAGGGGCCGTCTGTTCGGGAGCCGCCGTTATTTCCCCCTGCGGATCGCTTTCTTGGCCGCCGCAACAATATCCTTCGGCGCCATGCCATATTTCTGTATCAGCGCCTCGGGCGCGCCGGATTCGCCGAACGTGTCCTGCATGCCGATGGATTCCATCGGCGTGGGCGCATGCTTGGCCAAAACCTCGGCCACGGCGCCGGCCAATCCCCCTTCCACCTGGTGCTCCTCCACCGTGACCACCGCGCCGCATTTTTTCGCCAGCTCCACGATCTTCTTATCGTCAATCGGCTTGATGGTGGCGCAGTTCACGACCACCGCGCCGATCTTTTCCTTTTCCAGTTCCCGCGCGGCAAGGAGCGCATTATAGAGGAGGCCGCCGCAGCCGATGATCAGCACCTCCGGCTTCTTGGACTGCCAGAATATCTGCGCCTTGCCCGGAATGAACGGCGTCTCGTCCGTCGTCATCACCGGCGTCTTTTCGCGCTGGAAGCGGAGATAGATCGGACCCCACACCTGCGCGGCGGCAACAGTGGCCTTGCGCGCCTCCACGGCGTCGCACGGCACCAACACCTTTATATTGGGCATCACGCGCATGAGCGCGATGTCTTCCGTTGCCTGGTGCGTCGCGCCATCCGGCCCGACGGAAATGCCCGTATGATGGCCCGCGACCTTCACATTCGCGTTGTTGTAGGCGATCGTCGTGCGGATCTGTTCCCAGTTGCGGCCCGGTGAAAATGTGGCATACGACGAGATGAACGGAATCTTCCCCGTCACGCCCATGCCGGCGGCGACGGTCGCCATATTCTGCTCGGCCACGCCAAGTTCGAAAAACCGCTCAGGATATTTTTTTGCGAACGCCTCGTTGCGGGTGGATTCCGTGAGGTCCGCGCACAGCGCGACCACGTTCACGTTGGCATCGCCGGCGAGCACGAGCCCTTCGCCAAACCCGTCGCGGGTCGGCGCCTGGGCCACGTCGTCGTCAAACAGCTTCGGATTCAGTTTTGCCTCGGGGTTCAGCATGGGATTATTCGTGTTCGCTTCGGATCTTTCCGCGAAGCGTGCGGAGTTCATCGAGCGCCTTTTCCGCCTCGCCCGGCTTGAAGGTCTTGGAATGCCAGAGGTAGTTGTTCTCCATGAAGTCCACGCCCTTGCCGGGCAGGGTATGCGCAATGATCACGGTCGGCTGATCATGTACCGCGCGGGCCTCCGCGGCGGCGGCGATGATCTCCTCGAAGTTGTGGCCGTCGATCTCCACCACGTTCCAATTATGTGCCGCATATTTTTCCGCGAAGGGTTCGAGCGGCATGATCTTTTCCACAAAGCCGTCGATCTGGATGTTGTTGCGGTCCACCACCACCGTCAGGTTGCCGAGCTTGTACTTGGCGGCGAACTGGATCGCCTCCCAGGTGTTCCCCTCCTCGTGCTCCCCGTCGGAGGTCATGCAGTACACCTGGTATTTTTTGCCGTCGAGCCGTGCCGCAAGCGCGATGCCCTCCGCCTGCGAGATCCCGGAGCCGAGGGGCCCGGAGGTCGTCTCGATGCCGGGCAGGATGCCGCGGTGCGGGTGTCCCTGCAGGCGCGTGCCCAGCTGGCGGAGCGTGCGGAGCTCTTCCACCGGGAAATAGCCGGCGTGCGCGAGCGCCGCATACTGCACGGGGCAGATATGGCCGTTGGAAAGCACCAAGCGGTCCCGGTCGGGCCAGTTCGGATGCTTCGGATCATGGCGCAGAATATGGAAGTAGAATGCCGTGAAGATCTCCGCCATATCGAGCGGGCCGGCGATATGGCCCGAACCGGCATGGGAGACCATCTTGATGATGTCCTCGCGCAGGCGGTTGGCCATGAGTTCCAACGACTTCAGCTTGTCTTCGGTGAGCGATTCCATGGGTATCACGCAAAAAAAATTAAATCTTCATAAACTCCCCGTACGCCTGCTTTGGGTCGCGGGCGCCGAAGAGATAGCTGGATGAGAGCACGGTATCCGCGCCGGCGATTTTCACGCGGCGCGCCGTCTCGGGATTCATGCCTCCATCCACTTCAATTGTAGCACCCGGAACGGCTTCCCTCAAAAAAGCGATCTTCTCGCAGACGGACGGCATGAACGCCTGCGCGGAAGGTCCGGGATGGACCGCGAGCACATGGAACACCGAGAACAGATCGAGGTACGGTTCCATGAGATCTGTGCCCGAGTCGGGATTGGATGAGAGCGCCACTTCTGCATGGTGGCGTTCCGCAACGGAACGGATCTCCTCAAGCGAACGGCGCGTGACCGTTTCTGCGTGCACCACAAGCCGCCGGGCGCCGGCGGAAAGCCAATCATCCGCGCGCTCTTCGGGCCGCTCCACCATGAGATGCACCTCCAGTCCGAAAGGCGCATGGAGGCCTCTCCATCCCCACGGGTCTCCCCACGCATGGTGGACGGCGAACACGCCGTCGGTCACATCAAGATGCACCAATCCTTCTTTGGGGTAAAACGCCGCAATCGCGGCAAGCCGCGCCTCCACGCATGGCTTGTCGGCACAATTAATAACAGGGATGACATGCATCCCTGTTATTCTACCATACCTCCGCGGCGGTCTTCCCCTCCTAGAGGGATTTCAGAAGGCTTTCAAGCTGACTCAGCATGCCCTGGAGCGATTGGCTCACGATCGCCGTCTGATTGCTCGTGTCGGTCGCGGCCGCGTGGAACAATCCTCCGGTGACCGGCGTAAGGATCGGCTTGATGATCGGAAGCGGGGCAATCGTGACAGGGCTCACGGTCGCGCTTACCTGCGAGGAAGGCGTTCCTACGAGGCCGTTCATATCCTGTGCGGCAACGGCGTAATAGTAGGTTCCCGCCGCGAGCCCCGAGTCGGTATATGAGAGCACATTCCCCTGCACGATCCTGTTGGAAGCGCTCGGCGTAAAGTTTGGCGTGGTGCTGCGGTAGATGTTATAGACCCCTATACCGTTCGTCGCCGTGGCCGCCGACCAGGAGAGGGCCACCGCCGTGCCATTCGCGGTTGCGGAAAGATTCTGCACCTGGGACACGGTCGGCTGGACCGTCACCGGAGCACTGTTGCAGACGGTCATGCTGCAGCCATTGCTCTCCAGCACCGTATGGCCGCCATACGGGCAGTACGGCATGATGTCCGGACATGCCACCGGAAGCTTCGGCGCGCTTGACCCTACGGTCATGTTGTTCCCCAGGATGATGAAGCTTTGATTCGCCACGGTGGCGTAGTTGCCCCCGAAGCTGCCGCTCAAACCGAGATCCAGCGCCCCGGATGCCGAAGGGGCGATATCAGCGACATAGGTGAGCACCACGCTTCCCCCGTTCGGAATGCTCACGGTCTGGTTGAAGAACACGTTTGCCTGGGCACCGGTCACGCCTCCGGCTGAAAGATTGGCGACACTCCCAAGCAACGTGGAGCCGTTATACACCCTTATGTTCGAGAGTGAGCTTATCGCATTCGCGCTGTTCGAGCCCGCGCCGACGTAGGTGAGGTTCACCGGGCCGCCGGCCGCGGAGAACTTGACGCTTGCGAAGGTCACGCCCGACTGGCCCGCCGATACGGTCTGCGATGCAGGGGTGGAGGCATCAAGGCCGGCGCTCAGCGTACCATAAGCGGAAGCGGCAGGCGGATTGATGGTGAGCGTCACCGGAACAGTCTGATAGGTGGACAGCGAGGAGTTGATGATGAACACCGTGCCCGAGTAGGTGCCTGCCGAAAGGCCTGAGGTGTTGGGCGTAAAGGTCGCCGACGTGAATCCTCCGCCATTGGTGGTTGTGTCCATCTTCATCCATCCGCAGTTGACGCTTCCGTTCACGATTGCGTTGCAGTTCCACGAGACCTGCCAGCCGATCGGCAGACTTGGGCTGAAGGTGAGCGTCTGCGCGGCAGGATTCGCCCCGCCCTGGGTCCCGGTGAACGAGAGCGCACTCGGAGCGATGGTGGGGTTCTGGGATACGGCGGACGTCACCGTGATCGGGATGGTCTTGGTCACCTGCGTGGTAAGGGCCGGATATTGCGCGCCGCAGATATTCGTCTGCGAACAATACAGGGAAACGCTCAAGCTATAGGTTCCCGCAGTCGATGCGCTCGGCAGGGTCACCTGCCACAATCCCGTTGCGCTGTTATAGCTGCCGTTTGCCCAACTCACGTACGACGTCGATCCCTGCGGATACAGATACGCCTGCACATTGAAGCCGCGGGCAGAGGTTGCGGGCTGCCCTCCCGGAGCGGCACCCGTACTGCCCGGAGAGGCGATGCCATTCAGCGTGAACAAAATCGACTGATTCGGCTGATACGATGACTGTATCCCCGAGATGTCCGTGATAGAGAGCGAAGCCTGCGACTGCTGGCCGGCGACAATGGAGAACGGCGCCGGGCTCTGCGCATAATCGTAAGGGTTCACGTATTGCTTCACTATCTGGACGTAATATGCCGATCCCGGAGCCAATGTGGCCCCGTTGGTCACCGTGCCCACATTCCAATTGAGCTGCGTGGTGCCATATACCTCGCCCGCAATGCCGGCCGCGCTGCCGTTGGCTTGCGTAATGAATACGGTATAGGTGGCATTGGAAGATCCGGCGCTGTCCGACCATTTGATGGTCTGTGTGCTGCCGAGCGGCCACTGTTCCCCTCCTGCCGGAGCAAGGATATTGATGGTATTGCCGGTTGACGGATTCACCGTAACGTCTGCCGTGAGCGGCATGGATGCCCCGTAATCAAGCTGGCCCACTGCCTGGATGGATACCCCAGTCTGGTTCATGAACTGCAGGACATCCGTCCCATTCATGGCAACCGGACGGGCCACATCCCCGCAGGTAAACGTATGGCCGTTCGTGATATCAAAGATCGTAAGGCCCGTGACACAGCCCACAGTGAAATCGGCATTGCTGGTCCCTGAAAGCGAGCCCGGAATGTTCCAGGAGAACGTCACCTCGCCCGAACCGTTCACCGAGGTCGGCGATACCGAAAACGACGGCGTGGTGCCTCCTGTCCCTCCCGCGCCGCTCAGGTTGACCACGGTAATGGGCGCCTGCTGTTGGGCGGAAAGCGTAAGGGAGACCGCCGAGTTGTCCGTGCCATCATAGTACGAGAAGTCGGCGTTATTCTGGATGGTGGCGACGACGCTCTGGGCGACATTCGGCGAAGAAGGAAGCCTGCTCAGATCGCCCCACACTGAAAGCGAATAGGAGCTGCCCGCAGGGATGATCAGCGGGTTGGCATGCGGCAGGAAGGTCCACGTGATCCGGTTTCCGGATATGGAGGACTGCGCCATGCGGTCGGCGGCAACAATATCATTACCGTTCGGGTCATGGAGCACCACGGAATTCAGGAATGATTGCGCATGAGAGGCGCTGCCGCTGAAGCTCAGCGTGAGGCTATTCGGGACGGCATCCCCGGCGGCATTGGCCGTAAGATTGATGCTGCCGAGCTGCTCAAAAGAGGCCGGAGGCATGGACGCCACCGACTGGCCGGCAAGCGTGAGCGCCGTCCGCACCACCGTGACAGGAGCCGCGGCGGCGCCATTCGCGATCACCGTGGCCGTCTCATTGGAAGTCGCTCCGAAGGCCGTACCGCCGGCAATGCTGAAGGTATGCACGCTGTCATCGGTCGCCGAGCTGCCGGTATAGGAACCGGCGTCCCCGTAAAGCGAGAGCGAGAGCGAACTGCCTGCAGGGACCACCAGCGCATTGGACAGGGAGAAAGTATATTGGTAGCCGCCGCCGATCTTCACCGGAGCGCTCGCCGCACCGAGCATGGAGAACTTGCAGCAGGTGCCGATCTGCAGGTTCGAGAATGAAGGCAGGTTCCCCGAAGCGGTCATGTCGGTCACGGTAAGATTCGTGAACTTCACGGCCTCGGCGGCATCCTGATTCGAGAACGTGAACGTTCCGAGCAGGTTGCCGGTGGTATTCATGATCGCAAGGCTGGCAGCCGGCGTGTTCGGAGACAACGAGACGCTCACCACCGGGCCGGAGCCCGTTGATGCGCCGCCGATCGTCATCGTCTGCCCCGTTGTGGGCGTGCAGGAGTAGGCGCTATAGCTTGTAAGGCCCGCCGCCGTGCACGAGGCAAGCGTCGTGGCATTGGCGGGAGCAAGGCCGGCAAGAGACTGGCTTACCGCCTTCACGTCAGCAAAAACATTGACGTTCGCGGACGATCCGGCAGGGATGCGGACGGGCGAACCGGAAAACACATAATTGTTGTTGTCCGCCACCACTGCCTGGGCAGCGCCGAACTGGACGCCATTCACATACAGTCTGAGATTCTGGAAATCGCTGCCGTTTTGTCCGGCGCCCACCACAATGCTGCTCACCGAAACTCCCTCGGCGGACGGCGCGGAAACCGCATAGCCGCCGACAAGCTGGTTTGCCGCCCCGGATGCGAGCGGCATGGAGGCTACGTCAGGGTTCCGCACGACCGCAAGCTGGTTCCCCGTGGAAGAAGCGCTGCATCCAAAGAGCGCATTCAGTTTTGTCCGCGTCGAGGGACCCACATAACCCGTACCGTTGGTCAGGCCGTACGGAGCGAGGATCGTACTGGCATATTTCTCCTGGAAGCTCGTGACCGCAGCCGCAGTCTGATCGTCAAAGGTCCCGGTCATCTGCACGGACTCGCCGTCCTTCTGAAGCGCCGTCTGGAGGGCGGTCACTTCTGCGCCGGATGCGCCGTACGTAAGATTATCGGAGAATGCGTAACACCACGTCGAAGTACCCGACGTGGTCGGGGTACCCGCGGAACCCGAGGTGCCTGCGCCGCCCGAAGCGGCCAACTGGCTCTGCAATACCTGCAACTGCGCGAGCAGTGCCGCGATCTGGGCCTGGATGCTCGCGGCACTCGGCGCCGGCGCCGCCTGGGCAAAGGACATTCCCGGCGCCACTAACACGGCCAGTGCGAACACTGCCGCCAATTTATTTTTTATATGCATTGTTTTTTTGCGGATAAACGACCATGGCCCCTGACCAGGGAGCCGTAAATATTTGTTGCCATTATTAAACCACGCCAGGAAGACGGCGCGCAAGCAGGCTGTGCATAACCGCAGGATCCGTCACCGTCCGCCCTCGATCTCCCCTATCTTCTTCAAGCGCCGCGCATAGCGCTCATCGCCCCCAAAGGGCGCGGTCAGGAACACCTTCACCATTTTGCTCGCATCCTCTGGAGCGATGAAATCTGCGGCAAGGGCAAGCACATTCACATCGTCATCGTGGCGTCCCTGATAGATATGGTCCGGGGACATGGCAAGCGCGGCACGGACCCCTTTGGTCTTGTTGGCAACGATATCCACGCCGAACCCCGAACGGCAGATCACGATACCGCGGCGGCCTTCCGGATCCCCCGCCACCTGTACGGCCACCGCATGGGCGAAATCCGCGTAGTCGTCGTCCGGAACCGGCCGGTCATCGCCCATATCCATCACGGCATAGCCCTCACTTTTCAACTCGGCTTCCAGTTGGGCCTTTAACGCGAATCCCCCATGGTCCGCACCGATATAGATGTTCATAGGTACATTATAGCATGTACATACGCTCTGCACGGAATGATATCGTGGTAAAATAATCTTATGATCCCGATCATCATCTCCCTCACGCTTGGCCTTCTCCCGGGATTCGCTTGGCTGGTGTTCTATTTGAACGAGGAGACCCATCCGGAGCCGAACCGCCTGATCGCATTCACCTTCGTAGCCGGCATGGCCTTCGGCTTTTTCACGGTCGCCATAGAAACCTTCTTCAGCACGGGCCTTTCCGGAGTGGGCATCGGCGAATTCTCCATTGCATCGCTCGCAGGACTCGCGCTCATAGAAGAGTTCATGAAATTCGCCGCGGCGCATTTTGCGGCAAGCCGGAATGCCGCGTTCAACGAACCGATCGATGCCATGATCTATGCCATCGTCGCCGCGCTCGGCTTTGCCACCCTGGAGAACATCGGCGCCCTCTCCAACGTGGCTTCCGGCGCGAATTTCGTGCCGATCACCCTCGCCACCCTCTCTTTCCGCTTTGTCGGCGCGACCCTTCTGCATTCCCTCACCTCCGCCATCGTGGGTTATTATTGGGCGCTGGGCCTCGTGCGCGGAAAGGTGGCGGGCTATGTGGCCATGGGCCTTGCAGTGGCGACGGCTTTGCATGGAGGTTTCAACTACCTTATACTTAATTACGGAGATGGCATGTATGCCGTCGTGCTCCTCGTCATTGTCGGATTTTTCGTATTGAATGATTTTGAAAAATTGAGGACGAAGGTGAATTTCATAAAATAACCATCACTATATCACCCCATGGACGCGAACGACGAAAAATTTTTTGAACAGCTTTCGGGGACAAAAGCCGATGCGGACGAAAGCTATAAAGTAGAACTGGCCAAAGCGAGCGCCGGAGTCCTCAGTACCGCGGCGGCGCGGCCGAAGATCATCCGGACCGCCAAGCTTGAGCGGGCCGAGATGCAGGAGAACGAGGAAGCCGAAGCGAAATCCGCCGCCGAAAACGAAACCGACGAACAGGAAGCGGCGTGGTCCGACAGCGAGCCGGAAGGCAAACTCACCGTGGATGTCTATCAGACGCCTTCCGAGGTGGTGGTAGAGTCCGCGATTGCCGGCGTGAAGCCAAGCGACATCGACGTGAACGTCACCACGGACTCGGTCACCATCCGCGGCGCGAGAAAGCGCGAAAAGGCGGTGCGGGACGAGGACTATCTCTATCAGGAGTGCTATTGGGGGCGTTTCGCGCGCACCATCATCCTGCCGCAGGAAATAGATCCGGACGGCGCGGAAGTGACCTTCAAAAACGGCATCCTCACCGTCATCCTGCCCAAGGCGAACCGCAAGAAATCGCGCAAACTCAAGATTGTCATCGACTAGCGGCCGCGTCCCGGAGGGCATTTGCATAAATTTTTGATTTACGGTATCATAAGGCCCATGAGAAAGTGCGCACTGTGCGAAAAAACTTCACGGATGGGCGGCGCGAGGAAGCTTCTGCGCGGCCACTATAACCCCGTCAACTGGTCCCGCAAGTATCCGAACCTGCAGTACGCGCAGGTTGAAGGCAAGCGCATGCTCGTCTGCACCGGCTGCATCAGGACGCTCAATAAGGCGCCGAGGAAGCGGGTGGCAAAGAAAGACTCCGTAGCGGCTGCGGCTTAGCCTTTCATCTCCGCGATGTCAAAAGAAAATATCCATGCGGAAGGACCACTGCAGGAATATCAGGAGGGCGATTTTTCGTTCTTCAGGGAAGAGATCAAACATCTCCTAGAAACGCGCGCCGCCGTCACCGATTCCGGGAAAAGCGGCCTCGTGTTCCGCGTTGATGCTTCGGAAATATCCCCCGAAAACCAGGAACAGCTCCGCTTCCCTCCCGAGGACGATCCCGAGAATGCGCTTTCCATGAAAGCGTTCAAGGTATTCAATCTGGAAACGGCAAAGAAGGAGTTTCATATTCTGCAAAAGGCCCGGCGCGTGATGCAGGAGGGGGCGACCGACCCTTCCGTGCCGATGTTCCGCGTCCCCCGCGCCATCCGGTTCGACGAAATGGAAGTGGACAAAGCGGCAGAAGAGCTTCTCAACAAGAATGGTGCCGCCATTTTCGACGGCAAAATCGGGGTCATTACCATGGACTGGATAGAGGGGAAAAACCTGGGCGTATATCTCTATGAAGCGGCCCTTGCCATGGCGGAGAAAAACAAGAGCATTCCTCCTGAATCGCCCAAGACCATGGAAGATTTTCGGGCGCTTGCGCGGACCCTGGAAAAATCAGGATATGTGTTCCCTCAGGAGATATTCTCCCAGCTGAAGCACGGCATCCCCGTATTGCACGAAGGGAAGGTGTGGCACAATGACCTTTATCCCCCGAATATGATCGTGCGCCCCGACGGGCAGCTGTATATGATCGACTTCGGCGACGCGAGCGAGGAACACGATGATGCCGATGGCGCCGCGGGGACGCCGCTCCTTTCGGATGAAAACATCGTCCGCATGCTCGAGCCGCTGACCAAGACCTCCGGAGACAAGGAAAAGGAGCGCCGGGAAAGCGATGTACAAGGATGGAACGGCCGCATGGCGGGCATCGACAGCAAACCGCACACAAAACGACAGTATGCGATGCTGAGGGATGCCGCGGAAAAGAACGACTTCGCCGTCCTTGAAAACCAGCTTATCGGGTCCTCTTCGTCCGACCAGGACCTTGAAAATTATCTTGCTGCCCTCTTTGTGATCTCGCAGGAAGATGATGTTTCCCGAGAGCACATCCGTTCCTTTTTGGACGGCTACCCCGACAAGAAGACCGGGACAAGGAGCTTTGTCCTGAACCGCCTGAAGGCGCTTCGGGCGGCGATGGCAATATAGGAGAGAGTGAGGTAAGATAGACAAAGGTTAGTTATTCCCTCCTCGATTTCGGGCCGTAGTATACCGGTAGTACGAGCGCATG
>DAIDLF010000029.1 GCA_027449645.1 Candidatus Parcubacteria bacterium
GGTCTCCCCCTATCTCAACGAATTCATCCCGGGGCTCAACCTGTTCCAGTATTTCTATCTGCATATCGTCCAGCTGTTCCTCTATCAATTGCTCTTCGGCGTCGTCATCGGAAGCCTCTCAAGCTTCTGGGCCGTGCGCCGCTACTTGAAGAACTAACTGCCTCTATACCCGCAGCCTATGGGATCACCGGGACATCCGCCGATACCCGTGCCGCCGCCGCCTCCCGGCAGGGGCGTCGCCGCGGAACGCAGGAAAAAGGCCAGGCGCAATCTCGCCTGGATCCTCGCCGCGGTCGCCGTCACTTTTGGCGCGTTGTGGTGGATCGAGCGTACCTCATCCCTGCCGTTTGCGAACATCGCTTCGCTGGGGAATTCCATTGCGAATGAGATCAGCCAGGGATTCTCGTCCTATCCCGCGCCGCTCAGCATGGTCACGAATACCTCCAAGAAGAACGCCAAGCTTACGAGAGCGGGGGTGATCGCGGATACCAATGTACAGAGGCAGGACAACAGCCTCCCGCCGCTCAAAGAGAATTCCACCTTGGATGACATTGCCATCCTTCGCCTGGACGACATGTTTGAGCACCAGTACTTTGCGCATGTTTCCCCGACGGGGGAGAGTGCGGAGAGCGTGGCTTCGAGCGTCGGCTATATGCATCTCGCGCTCGGCGAGAATCTCGCCGAGGGGATCTTTGCGGGCGACCAGGGCGTGGTGGACGCATGGATGGCGAGTCCGGGCCACCGCGCGAACATCCTGAACACGCACTACGACCAGATCGGCGTCGCGGTCCGGGAAGGGACCTATCAGGGGAGGGACGCATGGATCGCCGTGCAGGTATTCGGCAGGCCCGCCTCGGATTGCCCTGCGCCGTCCGCCGCCCTGAAGTCGGCCATTGATATCGCGGAGACCCAGCTTGCGGAAATGGACGCCGAGCTCACGGCGCAGAGGGCGGAGATCGATGCGATCCAGCCGAAATCGGGCAGCGCTTACAACCAGAGCGTCCAGCAGTACAACGACCTGGTCGGCCGGTACAACGCGTTGATCGGACAGGCAAAAGCGGAAATCACGCAGTACAATACCGAGATCAATTCCTTCAACCAGTGCCTGGAGGGCTGATGCCTCCCGTCGGCGCCGTCCACTGGCATTACGGCGGCTTTTCTGATATTATTCGGCTGTATGTTGAATATTTCCCTGCGTGCAGAGGAGGTTTTTCATATAGGAAGTTTCGTGGTGACCAATGCCATGCTGCAGGGCTTTTTGGTATTGGTGGGTTTGGTGATCGCGGCGGTCGCCCTGAGGAAGAAGCTCGCCATGGTTCCCGGCATGTTCCAGAATATCGCCGAAGTGGTGCTGGAAGGCGCCCTTGGCGTGATGGATACCGTGCTCGGCAATCGCAGGGAATCGGAGAAGTATTTCCCCCTGGTGTTCACTATTTTCATTTTTGTCCTTGTTTCCAACTGGTCCGGGCTCATTCCGGGCGTGGGTTCTATCATGGTGGGCCACGGTGCGGATGCGGTGCCGTTGCTGCGGTCGCCGGCGAGCGATATCAACTTTACCCTGGCCCTCGCCCTCATTGCGGTGACCATGGTGAACGTGTTCGCCTCCGCCGCGGTCGGCCTGCGCGCCCGGGCGGCAGTCTTCTTCAATTTCGGAAACCCCCTGAAGTTTTTCGTCGGCATACTTGAGCTTCTATCGGAATTTGCTAGAATAATCTCGTTCACATTCCGTCTTTTCGGCAATGTGTTCGCCGGCGAAGTGCTGCTCGCGATCATGGCGCTCCTTGTGCCGTATCTTGTGCCGCTGCCGTTCATGGGCCTCGAAGTGTTCACCGGGTTCATTCAGGCGTTCATTTTCGGGATGCTCACCCTGGTATTTGTGGCATTGGCGATCACCCCTCATGAAGGTGAGGGGGCCGGTCACTGATGCGGCAAAGAAAAGGTCGGACCACAATCATCAACCTATACGTCATCATTTCACCATTATGGATGCTAACAGCATGAGACTTCTCGCCACTGCCCTTGTGATGGGAGTGGGTGCGCTTGCCCCTGGGCTTGCGATCGGATGGATCGGTTCCAAGTCGGTCGAGGCGATCGGGAGGAACCCGGAGGCTTCGTCCAAGGTGCAGACCATGGCCATTCTCGCCATCGCGTTCGCGGAGGCAGTTGCCATTTATGCATTGGTCGTCGCCCTCATCATCAAGTTCGTCGCGTAACGTCGCCCGCGCAGCAGGAATCAATAACGGTCATCACACGATTATATGCAATCATTAGTGGATCAATTGGGCATCAACTGGGAGTTCCTGATCAGCCAACTGGTCAATTTTGCGTTGCTTTTGATCGTGCTGCGGATCTTTGCCTATAAGCCGATGCTGAAATTGCTGCGCGACCGCCGCGAGAAGATCGAGGGCGGGCTCGCGAAGGCGAAGGAAGCGGAGCTCCGCCTGCACGAGGTGGATGCCCTCAACGCGGCGAGGGTCAAGGAGGCGGAGACGGAGGCCATGGGCATCATCAAAAAGACCGAGGCCGAAGCGAAGGAGCTTGAGGCAAAGCTTCTCGCCGCGGCAAAACAGCGCGAGGCCGAGGCCATGAAGGGCGCCGAAGCGCGCCTGCGTGTCCAGGAAGAGGAGTCCCGCCGGGCCACGGAGCGCGAGGCGGCGCGGCTCGTGCGTGCGGCGATCGAGAAGACGGTCGAGCTTTCGCCGGGCGCCATAGATGAGGCGCTCATCGCGCGCGCGGTGAAAGAGGCGGCGCAATCAGCATGAAATATTCTGCGCACACTTACGCGGAAGCATTGGTGGAGGCGCTTGCCGGTGCGGAAGGCCGCGATGCGGGAGCGGCCATGGCGGAGCGGTTCCTTGAGCTCGTGCGGAGGAATGGCGATGAGCTCCATCTTCCCTCGATCCTTGGAGAGACGGACCGCCTGATGCGGCGCAGGGACGGCACGCGGCGGCTCATCGTGGAGTCGGCGCGCACCCTGGATGCCGGAGCAAGATCGCTCGTTGCTTCGCTCGCAAGGAAAGGCGATGCCATAGAGGAACGCATCAACCCTGGCCTTATCGCGGGGATCAAGGTCACGGCGAACGATGAGATGCAGTTCGATGCCTCCCTGCGGAGCAAGCTGGATTCGGTCTTCGGTGCGGCGGAATGAATGACGGAATGAAATCACGTTGCTGCCATTCGAAACAATGTGAAGGATAGCGGGAACGGTGCAGGCTTCCTCGCAAAGTTCGGAATGGCAGGAACACAACCATTATGGCATACGACATCATAGAAAAACTGAAGCAGGAGATCGCGGGATACAAGGAGAAGCCCGAGTGGCAGGAAGTGGGCCGCGTCATCGAGGTCGGCGACGGCATCGTGAAGATCCTCGGCCTGCGCAATGCAGTGAGCCAGGAGATCATCGTCATCCAGAGCGCGAAGGGCGACCGCGCGGCGCTTGCGCTCAACCTCGAGGAGGAATCGATCGGCGCCCTGGTGCTCGGCGATTATCTCTCCATCGAGGTGGGCGATACGGTGCGCCGCACCGGGGAGATCCTTTCCATCGAGGTGGGCGATGAGCTCATTGGACGCGTGGTGGATCCGTTGGGCAATCCCGTGGACGGCATGGGAGATCTTTTCAAGAAGGGATCCGCACCCCAGCGCAACCCGCTCGAGGCGCGCGCGCCGTCGGTGCTTGAGCGCGAGGGCGTGGATACGCCGGTCCATACCGGCATCAAGGCGATCGATGCGCTCATTCCGATCGGCCGCGGCCAGCGCGAGCTCATCATCGGCGACCGCCAGGTCGGCAAGACCGCCGTGGCGCTCGATGCGATCCTCAACCAGAAGAACGACAAGGGGCGCCGCACGCCGATCTGCATTTACGTGGCGGTCGGGCAGAAGCAGTCCAAGGTGGTGAAGATCGCGGAGACCCTGAAGCAGTATGGAGCAATGGAATACAGCATTATCGTGAACGCATCGGCCTCGTCGCCGGCGGCCATGTGGTATCTTGCGCCGTATGCCGGCTGCGCCATCGGCGAGTATTTCCGGGACAAGGGCATGGATGCGCTCATTGTGTACGACGACCTTTCGAAGCACGCGTGGGCGTACCGCCAGATCTCGCTCCTGCTGCGCCGCCCGCCGGGCCGCGAGGCGTATCCGGGCGACGTGTTCTACCTGCACTCGCGCCTTTTGGAGCGCGCCGCAAAGCTTTCCAAAGAGAAGGGCGGCGGTTCGCTTACCGCGCTCCCGATCGTGGAGACCCAGCTCGGCGACGTGACGGCATACATTCCTACGAACATCATCTCCATCACCGATGGCCAGATCTTCCTCGAGACCGACCTCTTCAACCAGGGCCAGCGTCCGGCGCTCAATGTGGGCATCTCGGTGTCGCGCGTGGGGTCTGCGGCGCAGACGAAGGCCATGAAGAAGGTGGCCGGCAAGCTCAAACTCGCGCATGCGCAGTTCCGCGAGCTTCAGGCGTTCGCGCAGTTCGCGACCGACGTTGACGAGGGCACGCGCAAGCGCATCCTCCAGGGACAGAAGATCAATGAGATCCTCAAGCAGGACGACCTCGCGCCGATGCCGTTCGAGGTGCAGGTCTGCGTGTTCTATGCGGTGCTCAACAATCATTTTGAATCCGTCCCCGTGGAGGATATCAAAAAGACGGAGAATGCCTTCGTGGAACACCTCACCAGGCTGCACGAGGGGGACATATTGAAGCCGATCCGCGAGACGGGGGAATTCAAGGAGGAGACCGAGGCGAAGCTGAAGGAGGCTATCGGGCGCTTCCTCGGGAAATAATCACGACATTTCTCCGCGGCATCAAAACCCCAACATCATGGAATCAGGACAAAGTCTCAAGCGGCGCATGAAGAGCGTTGCCAATATCGGACAGATCACGAAAGCGATGGAGCTCGTGGCGGCCACGAAGATGCGCCGCAGCCAGGAGCTCGCGTTGAATTCGCGTCCGTATGCCTATGGCGCGCTCGGCTTGCTTGGCCTGCTGTCTGGCATGAAGGACGTGCCGCTGCCGGAGATCCTGCATCCGCGCAAGATCGAAAGGACGGCATTCGTCCTGATGAGTTCGGACAAGGGGCTCGCCGGATCGTTCAACGGCGCCGTGGTCCGCGAGTTCGAGCGTTACATGAAGGCGAACCATATTGACGTCCGCGATGCGGAAAAGTGTTCCTTCATCGCGATCGGGCAGAAGTCAAAGAGCTACCTTGAGCGGCGCGGCGCAAAGGTGGTTGCCTCATTCAACCGCGTCGGCGATTTCACCAAGCCGGCCGAAGCGGCGCCGATCGCGGAATTCCTCGTGGACGGCTATATGCAGCATCGCTTCGACCGCGTCATGGTGTTCTTCACCACTTTCGTCACGGCGCTCCGGCAGGATCCCGTGATCCGCGAATTCCTCCCGATCGATTATGGGGCGATCAAGCAGTCCATCGAGGAGATCATTCCCCGCGCCGGACGGTATTCGGAATACGCCAAATCCGAGGCGCTGATGGACGGCGAGAGGGAAGAATATCTCATTGAGCCCTCGCCGAAGGACGTGCTTGCCGAACTCGCGCCTCAGCTCCTCAAGATACGGCTCTATCATGCCATCCTCGAGGCCAACGCCTCCGAACATTCGGCCCGCCGCGTCGCGATGAAGAACGCCTCCGACAACGCCGCCGACCTTTCCGAATCGCTTACGATGGTCTATAATAAATCGCGCCAAGCGGCCATCACGACGCAGATCATCGAGGTCACCTCCGGCGCGCAATCATTGCAACAATAACCACCATTATGGCACAGACACAGACGGGGAAAATCACGCAGATCATCGGACCGGTCGTCGACATCGACTTTGGCGCCGAGCACAAGATGCCGCCGATCTATAACGGCATCAAGATCAAGCTGGGGAAGGGCGAGATCGTCGCCGAGGTGGTGAAGCACCTGGAGCCGGGCAAGGTCCGCGCCATTTCCATGATGCCGACCGACGGCCTGAACCGCGGTGCGGAAGCGGTGGATACGGGGAAAATGATCGAGGTCCCGGTGGGGGAGGAGACCCTGGGCAACATCTTTGACGTGATGGGCAATGCGCTCACCACGCCCAAAAAGCCGTTCACCCAATATTCGCCGATCCATCGCGACGCCCCGAAATTCACCGACCAGGCCACGAAGACCGAGGTGTTTGAGACGGGCATCAAGGTGATCGACCTCATCTGCCCGTTCATCAAAGGCGGCAAAGTGGGGCTTTTCGGAGGCGCCGGCGTGGGCAAGACCGTGCTCTTGCAGGAGCTTATCCGCAACGTCGCCGAGGTGGGAGGGGGCTACTCGGTGTTCGCCGGGGTCGGCGAGCGCACGCGCGAAGGCAACGACCTCTATCATGAAATGATGGATTCCGGCGTCATCGCGAAGACCGCGCTCGTGTTCGGCCAGATGAACGAGGTGCCGGGAGCCCGCGCCCGCGTCGCGCTTTCCGCGCTCACCATGGCGGAATATTTCCGCGACGTGGAAGGCCGCAACATCCTGCTCTTCATCGACAACATCTTCCGCTATTCGCAGGCCGGCTCCGAGGTGTCCACCCTGCTTGGCCGCATGCCATCGGCGGTGGGCTACCAGCCGACGCTCGCATCCGAAATGGCGGAGCTCCAGGAACGCATCACGTCCACCACGAAGGGATCCATCACGTCGGTGCAGGCCATCTACGTGCCGGCGGACGACATCACCGACCCGGCGCCCGCGACGACCTTCTCGCACTTGGATTCCACGATCGTGCTCAACCGCGCGCTCACCGAGATCGGCATCTATCCGGCGGTGGACCCCTTGGCGTCCTCGTCCACGGCGCTCGATCCGAAGATCGTCGGCCGCGAGCACTATGAAGTGGCGCGCGGCGTCCAGCAGACCCTCCAGCGCTACAAGGAGCTCCAGGACATCATCGCCATTCTCGGTATGGAAGAGCTCGGCGAAGCGGACCGCCAGACGGTGTATCGCGCGCGCAAGATCCAGCGCTTCCTTTCCCAGCCGTTTTTCGTGGGCGAACAGTTCACCGGCCGGCCGGGCAAGTATGTCTCGCTCAAGGACACCATCAGGGGCTTCCGCGAGATCTTGGACGGCAAATACGACGACCAGCCCGAGGACAATTTCTATATGAAGGGCAACATTGAGGAAGTGGCGGCGCCGGCAGGAAATTAACCATCATCATTGCCATGAAGCTCGCCGTCTATTCGCTCCAAAAGGTCCTTTTCCAGGGCGACGCGAAGTCGGTGAATTGCCATACGCGCATGGGAGAGGTGACGATCCTTGACGGGCACGAGCCGCTCATCTCCATCGTGGACAAGGGGACCGTGACCGTAATAGACAAAGCGCAAAAGGAGTGGTATATTCCCGTAAGCTCCGGTTTCCTGGAGGTCAATTCGGGGAGCCAGGTCAAGATTCTTGTTGAGACAGAGGGATAAGGAGTGATGACCACGTACGATAACCAAACATTGAGCGGCATCGACCATCTCCTTGAATTGAATGCACGGCATTCACGGGGATTCAGTTCAGAAGCTGCACGCGGCGAACGGCGCCTGTATCGCGTTCGCCATCCACTGGAGATCATTGCCTACAAATGCATGGATGGGCGGCTCAACCTGTCCTTCATCACGAAAACCGCACTCGGCATCATCCAGCCGATGAGGAACGTCGGGGGAAGGTTCAGGCTGGGATGGCCCATGATGAGAGAGGTCGTCGGCAACCACTATGAATATTCCCTGCGAAAGGGACGCGCATGCCTTGTCATCGCCACCTATCATTTTGCACGGGGCGATGACCATCGGGGATGCGCGGGATTCAATAAAGATACCGCGGCGGCGCGGGCATTTGCCTCCGGCCTCAAGCGTCAGCATGTTGACGTCTTCGGCCAAGGCGCCGCGTTTTACAGCATTTTGATCGGTATCGAAACCGATCTTGATGCCCTCGTTTTGCACGGTGACCGCGAAGAAGACGTCGTGGACCTTTCCACCGTAACCGCAACGTCAACGGAGGACCTCGAAGCGATGCTGAGGAAGCTGTATCCTGGCATGAGCAATGACATGATCCGCGATTTTCTTCCGCTCGTGGCGGGGAATATCGAACATATCGCGGAGGTCCGCGCGGCGCACCGTCCGGTTGCCAATGTGGTGCATCGCGAATGGGTTCTCGCGTTCGGCAGGGGGTTCGATTGGTTCCATGAACCGAACACCGCCATCATTGTCGGTCCGTTCGACCCCGACCTTCGGAGCCCCATCGCGACCGCTGCGGGAATATTGCTCCGCAACCTTGAGGAGAAGCGCGCCTCTCTCGAAAGAGGGGTGGTGCTCGTCTCTTCGGCTCCGTTCCATGAGCGTGCAGGGTATGATCGTGCGGCGGCGTGCGAAAAGGCGCGCTGGCAGGATGAATATGCCCTTCAGGTCATCACTGAAGAAGTCCCCGGGCTTCTGCCGCACCTTCACCGTTTGGTTTCGGTGATGGATGCGGACACCCGTGCGCTTGAGGTTCTGGAGCGCACATAAAATGAACAATCTGCAAGGGGCCAGGAGCAATCCTGGCCCGCTTTTATGGCAACGGCAGATTTTCACGCACGGAGTTTTGGGATAGAATGAAACTATGAAGAAAAAGGGGGATTTTACGGCCAAGGTCTATGCGGTGGTCGCCAAGATCCCGAAGGGCAGCGTGCTGACGTATCGGGAAGTGGCACGCCGCGCGGGAAGCCCTGCGGCGGCGCGGGCGGTGGGGAACATCATGCACCACAATCCGGATACGAAAAAAGTGCCGTGTCACCGCGTGGTGCGCGCCGACGGGACGCCCGGCGGCTATGCGCGCGGCGCGGCAAAGAAGATCGCAATTTTGCGCCGGGAGGGAGCGTTGGACCGCGATGGCCGCGCGAAGCTCCGTGGGCGGAATATCTGACCCTTGTGCCATGAAGACCCTGCTTATGCTCAAGATCCTCGTCGGCGTGCTGGCACTCATCATCCTCGGCCTGCTTTGGATGCTCGTGTTCTATAATCCCCATGCTCCCCGCGGACTTGCCGTCCCTGCACAATCTTCCTTGCCGTAATATTGCCATGATTTCAGAAAAAGCTTTGCCTCAATATCAAAAACGGGCGCAAAAGATCTACCGCACGCTCAAAAAGCTGTTCCCGCACGCCACGATCGCGCTCACGTTCGGCAATCCGTGGGAGCTGCTTGTGGCCGTCCAGCTTTCGGCGCAGTGCACGGACAAGAAAGTGAACGAGGTGACGCCCGCGCTCTTCAAGAAATACCGCACGCTGGATGATTACGTGAAGGCGGGAAAGACGGCGGCAGGCGTGCGTGCATTCGAGCAGATGATCCGCCAGACGGGATTCTATCATGCGAAGGCGCGCAATATCCTGGCGGCGGCGAAAATGGTGAAGGAAAAGTTCCACGGGACGTTGCCCCGCACGATGGCGGAGATGGTGACGATCCCGGGCGTCGGACGCAAATCGGCGAACGTCATTTTAGGCAACGCCTATGGCGTGGTGGAGGGGATCGCGGTGGACACGCACGTGATGCGCCTGGCGCGCGTGCTCGGGCTTTCGCGCGAGAAGACGCCGGAGAAAATAGAGCGGGACCTTATGCAGATCTTCCCGCGCAAGCAGTGGTTTGAGGCGACGTATCTGATCATCGATTACGGCCGCAAATATTGCGTGGCGCGGCCGCACGATCACGCGAAGTGTCCGCTCACGAAAGCGTTGGGAGCAATAGCTGTGCCTTGATTGCTGCATTGCGGCAGATCGGGCATGGTATAATGTCCCTATGCCCCGCAGGACCTCATCCCGCTCCGCCTTCACCCTCATCGAGCTTCTCGTCGTGATCGCCATCATCGCGATCCTTGCGGTCGTGGTGGTCCTCACCCTGAATCCCGCAGAGCTGCTCAGGCAATCAAGGGATGCCAACCGGGTCTCCGACATGGCCA
>DAIDLF010000030.1 GCA_027449645.1 Candidatus Parcubacteria bacterium
AGCCCGCCAAAAAACGACTCTACGATTCATTTCCTGGAATACGGCCATTGGAGCGGCCCATTTTGGATCTTCCACGCAAAGTACGTCATGCATGCCATCGCACAGGGAAATGCGATGATCGGGCCGCAGTACCACAGCGCCTGCGTCCACCAGGCGCCACGGAAGCACCATAGCGGATGTTCCGCATAGCATGGGATCCACCACACGGCCCACAGGAATGGGGCAACGAGAAAGACCGCCACAGAAACAAAAAGCAGGCGGCCGGCGGTTATTTTTGGCAACATCAACCTCACGGGAAGACCTCCAGGATGTTTCTCCATCAATTGCGATCCTACGCGTGGAGAAAGCCCCTTGAAAAACGAACGACGCCGTCCCTCCTTTCACAAAAGGCTGTCTCCACAGGAATACGCAAGATGAAAATGCTGAAATTATTGTATCCCCTCCCGCGGCGCTGTCAATGCTATTTCGCCGCCATCCTCCGCTTGATCTCATCCGGCAGCTTGTCCACCGGCACCGCTTCCTGGGCGCCGCTCGTAAGGTCGCGGACGATCACGGTATTCTCGTAAATCTCCTTCTGCCCCAAGATGAGCGCAAGGCCGATCCCCTCCTTGTCGGCGGTCTTCAGCTGGGCCTTCAGCGAATCTTTGGCGAGCGACTCCACGACAATGATGCCCTTGTTGCGAAGGCTCTTGAGGAGCGAGAACGATTTTTTCTTGGCAAGTTCTCCGGCATGCGCGAGGAATACCCGCGAGGCGCGCGTCTTGCTCGCAAATACGATCTCCTTGGCGCGCAGGGCGGCGATCAGGCGTTCCGCACCGGCCGCACCCCCGACGGCAGGCGTGAGATGGCCGCCGATCGTCTCCATGAGGTAATCGTAACGGCCGCCGGCCGCAAGGGCGCCAAGCTCGGCTTCCCCGCCGTCGGCATAGATCTCGAATACGGTGCGGCTGTAGTAATCCAAGCCGCGCACCAGGTGATGGTCCAACGCATACGGGATCTTCACCTCGTCCAGATACTCCAGCACGCCTTTGAAGTGCGTGCTGCACATCGAGCAGATCTTGTCGAGGAAATTCGGCGCGCCGTCCTTGAGCGCGATGCACTTCGGCTCTTTGCAGTCGAGGAGGCGCAGGGGGTTCGTATCCAGGCGCCGCGCGCAATCCTCGCACAATTCCTTCGCGTGCCCTTTATAGTAGGCAGTAAGCTGTTTCTTGTAGATCGGGCGGCATACGCGGCATCCGATGGAATTCACCTTCACGGTCGGATTCTTGATCTTGATCTCATTCAGAAGGTCGAAGAAGATGGCGATGATCTCGGCGTCGTAGATGGGATCGTTCACGCCGCCCAGGGTCTCAAAATCTATCTGCGTAAACTGGCGCAGGCGTCCGAGCTGGGGGCGCTCGTGGCGGAAGATCGGCCCCATGGTGAAAAGCTTCTGCGGCTGGCCGAGCCGGGACATGCCGTTCTGGAGATAGGCCCTGCAGATGCCCGGCGTATACTCCGGCCGGAGCGCGAGGAGGTCCCCGCCTTTGGTGCGCAGGGTGTACATCTCCTTCTGCACCACATCGCTCTCCTCCCCCGAGGTCTTGTTGTAAAGATCCGCAAACTCCATCACGGGGGGTTCAAGGCGCGAGAACCCGTACGCGGCGGAGATCGACTTCACGGTCCCGGCGATCTTTTCCCAATACGGCTCGTCCACAGGCAGGATATCGTGCATCCCTTTCACGGATTGGAACGTGCGCGTCTGGGTCTCTTTGGGCTTCTCGTTCTCCTGTTTTGCCTGTGATGGCATGGTGATGATAAAGATTAAGTGGTATAGGACGGCGTACCGAAGAGCTTCAGCGCCGAGAGCGGCCAAAGCCTGACCCGCACGATGCCCACAATGTCCTTGGCCGGGAGCGGCCCCCACATGCGGGAATCGTAGCTCACGCTGCGGTTGTCGCCAAGCATCATGTAGGAGCTGGACGAGAGGGTCCAGGTGCCGTCGTCGCCCGTCACCGTACCGGCAGGCAGATAGCCCTCGTTGAGCACGAAACCGTCGGGATGCTGGGCATTCTTGATGGTGATCGTATCGTTCTTGATGATGACCGTCTCGCCCGGAAGGCCGATGATGCGCTTGATGAGGTAGGTGGAGTAGTCGCTCACGTCATGGAATACCACCACCTCGCCGCGCTCCGGCGGACGGATATGATAGGTGAGCTCGTCAGTGAGCACATAGTCCCCGTTCGAGAACGTGGGATACATGCTGCTGCCATCCACGAGGAACGGCTGGACGAGGAATGTCCGCACGACGAACACCACGCCAATGGCAATCACCGCAATTTCCAGGACTTCCAGCAGGGAGGCGAAAAATTTTCTCATAGATGGCTTGTGCGGACGCAAATGTCTCCTCATTATAGAGAAAATGGCATACAATAATCAAGTATGGACCAGACGCTCGTCATAGGACTCGGCAATCCCGACCCGGCGCTTGAGCGCACGTACCACAATGTGGGGGCGCTCGCCGTGGCATGGATCGCGGAACATCGCACGGCACACGGCGCCAGGCCGGAGTTCCGTCCCTACAAGAACCTCTTTGCCTCCTGCACCATCGAGGGGATCATCCTCATGCGGCCGCTCGTCTACATGAACGAATCCGGCAGGGCGGTCAAAGAGGCATTGAAGGTGTTTTCCCTCGGCCCGGCGGATATCGCGGTCATCCACGATGACAGCGACCTTGCGATCGGCAGCTGGAAACGGACCCTCAAGGGCCGCTCGGGAGGGCATAAGGGCATCCAATCGATCATCGATCACCTTGGCACCGACGAATTCGCGCGCGTGAAGATCGGCATCCGCGAGCAGGAGGAATCCCCCAGGAAAAAAGCCGGCGAATTTGTGCTCTCCCCGGTGAAGGCCCGGGACCTGGATGCGCTTGAAGGCGTATTCAAAGCTATTGCGGAAAGCCTGAAACCCGTTTAGAACTTCACCTCCGAGAGCGGAAGTGAAAGGGAGAACGTATATCCCCCGGCATTGTCCGGCTGGATATCCGCGAGCGAAAGGACCACGGCCCCGAAATGGCTGTCGCCCTGGAGCGCGTTTTTGAAAGCGACAATGCTCGCGGCCGACCGCGCGTCCCCAGAGACCACGACCGGAGCGCCGGCGGCCTGGAAGGCAATATGGTTCACGGTGATGGCGTTCGCCGCGGCAAGCCCGTTCACGTCGGCGATGAGACGATACGAGGTGCTGATCTCGCCCTCTGCGGCGGCGATCAGCGAGACCTGCTGGTTGAATGCGGTAGATGACGCCTCGAGCGCGGCGGCCTCCTGCATGGCCGCGCCATGCTGGACGAATGCCGGCTGGGACTCGATGCTCTTTTTGGTGTCCACCAGGAAATAATCGGCGACCACAAGCACCGCGACCAGGAGAAGGAGTACGGCAGGGACAAGCACCTGCCACAACATAAGGAAGCCCACCATCTGCTCCTCATAGAACGTATCCATCGCGCTGGAGCCGGAAAGATTGATCTCGCCGCCCTTCCCGCCCATGCCCCGCAGGCCGCAGCCGAACGCCACGAACCATTCGGGCAAGATCTCCTGCGTGCCCACCGCGAAGGTAAGCGGACTCACCGGAAGCGCGAGCACATCCGCCACGGCGGCAGTAGCCTCGTCGCCAAACGCGGCGGCGGAAAGGACCACGCCGGACAGCGCGTCCGACCAGTGCTGGGCATAGAAATTCGCCACCTGGCGCAAACTCGATTCCAGCATCGCCCGGAAACGCTCCGCGGAAACCTCCCCTTTCTCGTCCGCAACCTCGGTCCACAGGTTGGCATATTCAAAATACAGCTTTCCGTTGCGGACAATAAGGAAATCGATGCCGATATTGTCGATATTGAGGAGGAGCAGGGGCTTCGCCGTATCAATGCCGGAGCCTTCTTCCCGCAGGATGCGCGCGAGCGCGAGCGCCCGGGATTCGACGCTCACCGTCACGAACCCGGCGGCATAGAGCGCCTGGGTCATCTCGTCCACCGTGGCCTTGTCCACGAATGCCGCAGAGACCTCGGAGCGCAGATTGACCTCATCCCGCCCAAGGACCTGCCATCCGAAATAAGCCTGCTTGATATCCACCGGCGACGCCATCTGGACATTGAGGTCGATGGCCTTGTCGAGGTCCTTCCCCTCCATCATCGGGAGCGTGAAGGTCTGGCTGTAAATGCTCACCGAAGAAAGCGACACCGCCACATTGATCATTTTTTTCTTGCGGCGCATCCCGGAAATCCGCATCCTGAGCTCTTCCAGGGCCGCAGCGAAGGCCGCCGCATCCTTGATCCTCCCCTTCTCCAAAACCCCGGGCGCGAGGCGGACCGCCTCCATGCGCCATCCCTTTTTGTCGGCGCGCGCCATGCGCAATACCTGGTCGCTCACCTCAAGCCCTGCCGCGGTCGCGCGGATGCGGAGCAGGGAGAGAAACTTTTGAAAATATGCCTTAAGGATCGCCATTATTGGATTTGGTTCCATGACACCACGTTTATCTGGCCCGTATTCGGATCCTCCGAAACCACGACCTGGATCTTCTTGGTATGCCCGAGGAACGTGGAGACCGAGACGATGGTCGCCTGGCCCGCCGAAGGCAGGCCTTGCGTCACCGTCACTGTGGCCGTCGCGCTCCCCGTGGATACCGTATAGGGGTTGCTCATGGTGCTGTTCTGCGGAAATTGCGCGTTGCGGTTCAGTTCAAGAAGGGCGTCCTCCACCCCTGCGGTCGCCGCCGACTGGGCGGTGAAGGCCGACGACGTCCCATAGCCCGTATCCGCAGAGGAAAGCGCGAAGAATGCGATCAAAAGCCCGATAATGGCGACAATGCCGCCGATGAAGAATACCAGCGTCAGAAACACCTGTCCTTGCCGGGTGATGCGTCGTGCCACTTTATCAGTATACCTTTTTTCTGCCCTGCCCGCCAAAGACGGCGGCGGCAGGGCGACTGCAGGACGGCGGGAAAAATTGACTTAACCCTCAAAAAATAGTATAACATAGCCAGCAAGACCGCATTGATATTCAAGGCGAGCCGGACAAATGATCGTTCGACAGCCCACCATAAGAGGCCAGCTAAAGGGCGTTGGCCACGGAGAGCAACCATGAAATACGAACGTTTCGTGGCCAGGTTTATTCCCCTGGCCTTTGTCGCGTGTCTCGCCGCCTGCGGCGGGACGGGAGGCTCCAACAACCCCAACCCCACGCCTACTCCCACACCCACGCCGGGAAAGGTCACGGTGACCTGTCCCGCACGGGTCCACGTCGGCGTGGATCCCAAGGTCGTCACCATGGCGCAAACAAGCTACCAGTGCACCGCCTCCGAGGCGGTCACGTGGAGCGTGAGCGATGCCTCGCTTGCCGCCATTGGTTCCACCGGGATCATCACCCCAACCAGCAACCCCGTATCGGATAGCGCAAGCGTCACCGTCACGGCAACGCCGACCTCCGGCAATGATACCGCCGGGACGGCCACGGTGAAGGTGGTGGACTGGATCGCCTACAACCAGTTCGCCCGCGACGCGCAGAACAACAGCATCGTGTACAACCGCATCATCAACGCGGATGGCAACGGCGGCGCCACCGTCCTCACCGACGGCTCGGCGTTTCCCACCTGGCTTCCGGACCATCTCTCGCTGATCTCAGAACCTGATTCGAAAGATTCGGAATTTGAGATCTTCACCACGGGGGGCGGCGCGAATGACGGGAAGGTGATTTCCACCATCCACATCCCGAGCGTCTCCGGCGCAAGCGGCTTCACCGTCTCGCCGGACGGCAAAACGGTGCTTTTCAGGGCCATGAACCCCACCACGCGGGGATTTGGGTACTACACCATCCACGTGGACGGCACAGGGCTCGTGGGACCGCTCTACGAAGCGGCACCCGTGCTGGGGGGCAGCGAGATCCTGATCGGCAAGCCGCATTGGTCGCCGGACGGGAAACGCATTGTCCACGTTCGCCTCACCTTCACCGGCACGGGCGGACAGACCACTGAAATATGGACCATGAACGCGGATGGCAGCAATGCCCTCCAAGTCACGTCCGATGGAGGTACGGACAACGACCCGGCCTACCTCAATGCAAACACCATCATTTTTGATGGGAGCCAGGGAATCTGCACTATTCCGACAGCCGGCGGCGCAGAGACGTTCCTGGTGAACGGCCTGATCCCAACCCCCGCGCCAAGCGGGACATGGTTCGCTTACCTCACGAGTTCAGGCACCGTCCGCGCCATGCAGGCCAACGGCGCCGGCGACCATCTCGTGGATTCGGGCAGCAACCCTTCGTGGTAGGCCGCCCTGGGTCCGCAATCACACAGCCCATCTTTCCGCAAGGAGAGATGGGCTGGATTTTTTATCCTATTTTCCGGCGCGGAAACCTCAGTTCACCGTGATACTCTGCGAGATCGTGCTGTTGGTGATCGCGCCGAGGGAGACGGAGTTCGGATCGGACACCGTCCATTTTTCCGTATAGGTGCCGGGCGAAACCGGTGCCGTCATTGCGGGAAGTGCAAAGACGGCGGAACTGCCCGCAGCAATACTGCCTACGGTCTGATTGTAGGAGACGGAGCTATAAGGCAAGACAGGGCGAATAGTGCAACCACCAATAGAGACCGCATGTGCCACGGGGATCAAAGCAAAGAACTGGTGGGAAGGCGCCATGGCCGTACAGCCTGTGCCAATCTCGGTTGAATATCCGCCCCGATAGCTTGTGGTCTTGGTAACGCCTGCCACTACCAGAGGAATGGGCGTGCTCTCACTGAACGATCCCACGTGGGTCAGATAGATGCCATTATCCGTCACGTTCCCCGTGATGGTACAGGTCACCGTCGGCGGGATGTCACCGTAAACCCCGTCCCATACGCTATCGGATGTAGAGGGAGCGTCATACACTCCGTCGCCGTCAGTATCCGTATCGCACGTACCCGTGCCGGCTCCCGTCGCCGCGAAGCCGATACTGGTCGCAACCACGGGAACATTGCCGTTATTGACCGCGGTGATGGTCGCCCCGCTCACCGCAGACCCATGGGTGATGGACGAAGGGATGCCCGAGGAAGAAAGCGAAACCTGGCGGGTGGAAACGACCCCCGTGAGCGCCACCCGGAATACATCAGGTGTGGCGCTGGGGCCGCCGCAAGTTTGTTCATAAGTATAGGAATATACCTCCGGGCCAGAGCCGCCGCCGATCGGCGAGAAGCTCTGTTTGGTGCAGGAAGTTTCATCAGGAAGATTATAATTACTGCCTACATTGCTCCCGCCGTTGTCTTCAGCGAGCTCTATGCCAAGCTGGAGATTGGTGAGCGCCTGGTCCCCCGCAGGCAATGCCTGGGTTGCCACAATGGATGCCGAAACGCTGGACAATCCATCAGCACCGCCGGGCCAGTTCCATCCCGACCACGAGCCCGTTATATAAAAAGTGCCATTGGAAGGGTTGGTGTCGGTCCAGGTCCCGGAACCGGTTATCGCCGTACTCGCCCATGGCGAGGTCACACACGCCGTGCCCCGTCCGCCATAGAAGCACACCTGAACCTTGAAGTCCTGCGTCACCGGGCCGGATGCCGAAAGCGTCGCGTAGGCCCCGGTGCCGTCAAAGGTGATGCCTGGCACGGGCGCCGCGATGGTCGGACGCACGTTTGCCACCGTCGTCTTGCTGATGCTCGCGCCGGAAGCCATGGCAAGCGCCCCACCGGTCCCGATGTTCAACTGATAGCCCGGACTGAACGAAAGGTTCACGTTGGGATCCACCGTGAGCGTCACGCCGTTCACGGCAATATTGCCGTTCTGTACCGTGGAATTCTGGCTCATCTCGCAGGCGCTGCCTCCTACGCTCGCCGTGGAGACCAGATACGTTCCTCCGCCGGCATCCTGCCATGGATTGCAGTACGGATCGGACCAGTCGAGCGATAGGGAGCTTTGATGCCCGCTCGCATCCTTCGCAGTGAATGCCGTCCCGTAATTCCCCTCGTGCGTGTCGCGCACCACCCACTGCCCGGTGAACACCTGCTGGCTCCCGCTCGAACTCGCCTGATCAAGCGCAAGCGTCACGGTGGTAGTCGCATGATCCGTCGCCGTCACCGCCTCCACGGAAGTCACCGTATCGGGATCTTCCATGACCACGGTGAATTTTTGCGTATTGCCCGGCAAGACCTTCATCGGATCTATGGTGACGCTCGTGATGGCCGGCAAGGTTCCCGGAGCCTGGGAGATGCGATAGGTCTCAGGTCCGGATCCCGCCACGCGATTGCCGGAACGGGAGAGCAAGAACATCTCCACGCCGAGCAGTACGACGATGACCGCCATGAAGGCGATGAAGATCGGGATGAAGTATTTTTTCATGAACATGGTTAGGGGGTGATCAAAAGGCCTTTTGCCGACGGGTCGCCGTAATTTGTCCATTTGGCCGCATCGAAGCGGGGTGCGGTGAGGCGGTAGGAAACCTCATAGCCGCCAGCCGCGGCGCCTGCGGCCATGCTCCCCGGCGCGGAGGCACCGTAGATGGTGAGCGTCCCTGCGGCGGTATCCTTGCGGTACCACACGTTCCCGTCAAAGGAAGGCGTGAGGAGTACCGCGAGCTGGTCCATGGCAGACGGCATTTCCGTGGCTTTGGCAAAGAGCCAGAGATCGCTTCCCGTGGGCTCCTTCGCGAAGTTGATCGTCGCTTGGTAGGTGCCGTCCATCCCCTTCTGCAGCATGATCGTGCCTGCCGTCTCCTCTTTTACGCCCGTCATGCCCGAAAGGTACGTGGCATAGTTCGTACCGCCGATGGCATACACCGGGTCGAAGGTATTGGCCGTCACCTTGTTGGCGGTGACAGTGCCTTTAAGAGAGAGATTTCCGTTCACGTCCACCGACATGCTGGGCTGGGATCCATAGGCACCCCACGTAAAACCGCGACCGCTATCTTCGGCGTCCATGGTAAAGTGAATGGCATAGTCCTGAACGCTGCCATAGAAATAGGTACTGTTGTTGTCCATCCAAGTACGATAAGGAGTGTTGCCTCCCCAGTAATCCAATTCATTGTTAGGATTGAGGAATATCCCACTAGTAAAGGTCGTCGGTACATACACCGTCGCGGCGCTCGGAGTGATGTTCACGGTGTGCGCCGTATTATTATAGAAATCCGTGACGCCATCCGACGGCGAGAACATGCCCGTATCATATCCGCCATCGCCGACAAACGAATATCCTCCCGTTCCCCACGTCCCCTCATTCGCAAGGATCTCGCCGTTCACCTGAAGCTTTGTTCCCGGGCTTGTGGTGCCGATGCCGACGTTGCCGCCCGTAGTAAATGCCATAGCCGGCGTCCCTTGAGTACCAGAAAAATTCCACGGAAAGATGCCGAAGGTATTGGAGTTTTGAACATATCCCATTTGCCATACATAAATCCCGGTTCGAATGAAGGCGATATCTGCCTTAGTGGTGTCAGCGGCGCGCGATAAATTAACCATTCCGTATGCCGGCCCATTATCAATGCCGGAGCCATCCTGAATCGATAAAGCCGGAGCGCTTGTATTTCCATCTATTTCCAGCTTTGCTCCCGGGCCCGATGTCCCGATCCCCACGTTGCCGCCATTATAATAGATGAGCCCAGATCCTGTCGTCCACTGGCCTGAGGCACCTGCCACCGCCGAATCTACATAGGCCTTCGTTGCCGCATTGGAAGCGGAAGTCGGAGTGCCCACGTTCACTACGCCGGTGAAATTGCCGGTGCCGGACACATCAAGGGTATAGCCGGGTGCGGAATTCCCGATGCCCACGTAGCCGTTAGTAGTACTGAACCACAACGGGAAATAATCGACACCGTTTGCTGTTCTTGCAGCATTATAAGTGGTGAATCCAAAACCGTCACCCAGACCACCCAAAGCAACCACATTGCCACTTGCGGTTGTTTGCCGAAGAATGGGGGTATATGCACTGGCAGTCTGTGCACTTGCCGCAGTGATGCCATTTGTCCCTGTTTTTCCACTCAACCACGCCCCTCCTGGAGAGGATACATAAAGATTGCCGTCAATCGAGGTATTTCCATTTACTTCAAGCTTCTGGCCTGGGCTCGTTGTCCCGATGCCCACATTGCCAGCATCATTCACAATCATTGTAGAGGGGTAGGTATTGGTACCAAGAATATCTGCCGCCGCACCATGCAACGCCACTACATCCGAGACTGAACCCATGCCGTCGTTCTGAGTGCCTATGACCAATGCACTATTTTCAGCCGATGTCCCCCAATAGGCATATGTGGTATTTTCGTCGCTATAGGTGATATAGCCGTAATCACTGCCATAGTTGCTGCGTGATGGAAAAATAATGGAGCTGGCTCCCCCGGAAGTGGGATGTTCCAATGTCAGATCGCCTGCAGTGGCGCTCGCGAGGTTGTCCGCATAAATATCCACCTTTCCATTAGGCCCCGTCGTCCCAATGCCCACATTGCCGCTCGTGTTGATGATGCCATTCGGGAAATTCAGCGTGGTCACTGCAAAAACCTGCCCGGCGAACAACGTCGCAGCGAGCACGGCTACCATCGCCATCAAAGAGAACAATTTGCCTTTCATGGAAGCTTGACTTCATTATAGAAAACTGCCCGCATAAGAGCAACTAACGCCTGTGCACATGGCAACCGCCCGCTACAATCCCGCGCGTTGCACCCAGTAGGCAAGGCGCACCGTCCCCACCCAGGGCGTGGCATAGGGATCGGCGGAATCGGAGACCAGCAAGGCCTTGTAGCGGAAGTCGCTGCCCGCCGTGACGAACGTGACCGGGCTGCCGGGATCCGCAGCGAACCAGGTGAGTCCCCCATTGTTGGAAAGGAAGTACTCCACGGTGCCGCTCGCATCCGCGCTCGTGATCTCGCCCATCGTGACATTCCCGCTCCACTGATTGAGGTCGGACGACACCCATTGCGCCGGGCCGGATTTGAATCCCTGGTCGGTGAAAAGATACGATCCGGCATTGCTCTTTACATAGATCTCGTGCGGCGCCGGACCGGGCGCGGCGCGGAGCAGGGAGGCGCCGGAGAACGCCGTCTGGGTGTAATCGATCACCGCCCCGCGCTGGATCTTGATGAGCCGCGGGCGGGCGCTTCCGGCTCCCGAGAATATCCACCAAGCCCCGTCCTGCGCGAAGATCACCGGGTCCACGCCGCGGGAACCGAAGGTGTCGCCCGCAAAGGCGCGCGAGCCGAAGCGCGGCGAATAGTCCGCGATGAGGCCCACCCCGCCGCCGTTGCCCGTGGGCCCCATCTCCAGCACGCGGCTTTCGTATGCCGCGTACACCACGAGCGTCCGCCCGGTCGCCACGTCATAGCCGAAACGCAAAACGCCGGGATAGGTGGATGTCACCACAAGGCCCGGGAATGCGGGAATGGTGGCAGTGTAAGTGCCGTCCGCCTGCTCCGTCACGCCTGCCCCCGCGGCAGCGGGGCCTCCCGCCGAGGACGAAGGCGGGGTAAATGCCGCCGACGTGGACGTCACCGCGAACTCGGGCACGAACGAAATGGCGGTTGCCACATAATCCTCATAGACGGTCGTATCATGGGCATCCTCAAACCCCGTACCGGAAAAAAGTTCGGTGTAGGTGGCGGAGGAAAGCGACGAGGTCGCCGCAAGCGGCAACGTCTGCGCGGCCTGCGGTGTGGAAAGATTGCTCTTGGGGATGGCGGACATCACCGTGGAGGTCGCCGTCTCGCTCGGCACTGCGGCGATGGGCGCCTGCCGCAAAAGCCACGCAAGCACTCCCTCCGCCATGCCCGATGAATAATACAAAACGGCGCGGATGCCAAGGATGAGCAAGAGGCCGACGGCGACCCCGCCCAGCAGGGCGAGTAGCATGCGTGCTCTTTTCTCTTCTTTGGACAGCCGCGCCATAAATGTGGCTTCTACTTCACGGTCATCACTCCTGCTTCCCCGGACTGGCCGGGAATATTGCTGTAGAAATCATACGTCCCTGCCTTCGTGGGCGCATTGAACGTGATCGCCCGGGTCTCCCCCGGACCGACTCCCACGGCCACTGCCGAGAGCGAAGGATCCTTGAAGGCGAACACGTGCGAATAAGCGTCGCCGGAGGTCACGGAGATCGTGACCGGCGCGCCCGCGGACACCGTGAACGCGTTCGGCGTGAAGCCGCCCGTCACGGAAACCGTGAGTTTGATCGCGCTCGCAGGCACCGAGGAAGGATTCGCGATCGGCGCCGATTGCTGAGGCGCAGTCGGGGCTCCCGGCGCCACGTTGTTCTGCGCAGCCTGGCCCGTAGGCGCCACGACGACGCCGCTCGAGGCGATGGCGCTCGTGCCGGTCGCCGCCACCACGCCCGAAGGCGTCACGGTGCCCAAATCGGTCTGGGTTCCCACCGGCTGGCTTGCGACGTTCTTGACCGACGAATTCGGCTGTGTGCCAGTGAATACGAAATACCCCGCCACCACGATCACTACCACGACCACTCCGATGATAATCTCTTTGTTCTTGTCCATATATCTGGGTAAAGGAATTTTTCTCTCGACCTTTCTTTTACTCTTTCACCGGCAATACGAAGCCCGGTGTCCTCCCCTGCTCTGCGGCCGTGGTCGGCCACTTCTGCCAATCGAACCGCTTGCCGGTGAGCCGGAACGAGAACTGTGCCGGGGCGTTGCCGTGGAATGTGAGCGTGGATCCGTCAATCGTATAGTAGATCTCCGCGAACTGGCCGTACGGCGTCGCCACGGCGTTCACGGTATCCTTGCTGAAGTCCACGGTCTGGTACCATACCCAGAGATCCGATCCGTGCGCGAGCTGGGGGAAATTGACGGCGTACTCGTAATCCGATCCTTGCTTGACGAGCGTGCCGTTCCCCGTCACTTCCTCGTTCACGCCGACCATCGTAGGCGCGAAGGTCTCATAATCCGTGCCGCCGATCCGGTACAGCGGGTCGATGGTGGTGACGCCGAGGGTGCCGACCCCGGTGATGTTATAGCCGTTCATGTTGAGCCCTCCCTGCGCCGCGCCGGAGATGTTCCAATTGCCCGTCACCGTGAGCGTGGAGAAGACGCCGGCCCCGCCGCCGCCCACTGCACTGTCCACATAGCTCTTTGTCGCCGCCATGTTCCCCGCCGTCGGCGTACCGACGACGACCGGCTGGGTGAAGCTTGCCGTGCCGGACACGGTGAGTCCTGCGAAAGTCGGGCTGTCCGTGGTGCGCACGTACTGGTTCATATTGGAAGGATACGGATCTGCACCGGTATTGAGCAGGCGGTTCCACGCGGTCCATCCTCCCGTGCCTCCCGTGGCGCTCGCGCGGCTCCTGAACCACATGCCGGTGGTGTTAGGCTTGATGACGATCTGCGATTGCCACATATTGGTGGCGCTATAAGGATAGCTCAGGTTGATGAAGTGATACCACGTCGTGCCGCTCGGACCGTCTGAGGCGTTGTCCATGCCCGCCGAGTTGCCGAGCGTGCCCAAGGTATCAAAGGTATAGCTGGTATTCGGATAAGTATCTACATAGTTCGCCGATCCGGAACTGATCGCCGATACCGCGGAGTCCACGTAGGATTTCGTTGCGGCGTTGGAGGCGGAAGTCGGCGTGCCTACGTTCACCACCCCAGTAAAATTGCCAGTACCCTGAACATCAAGCTTGTAAGCGGGAGCTGTCGTACCGATGCCGACACTGCCGCCACTCACTGCCAACACTGCTCCGTTCGAGGCCGTGGAAATCGTGAAAAGATTGTTCCCTGCATTTTGGAGACGCACATTAAAATCTTGGGCCGCGCCAGTCCCATAATGGAAATCTAAATATGGCACGCCTGCGCTTATTGGATTTGCAATCGTATTCGTACCGCCAAGCTCAATAGAACCTCCTTGATCGGCGTTTAATTGGTCGTTTGCCCCATTCCAACTAAGGCTCCCATCCACTTTCGCAGCCCCATTCACTTCAAGCACCGCACTCGGGCTCGTCGTCCCGATCCCCACATTGCCGCCATTATAATAGATGGCGGTGCCGCTGGAGGTCCACTGGCCAAGCGACGCCCAGCTCGTCTGGCACACGCCGCCGAGACAGAGCCCCGTGGAGCTCACATTGCCTGCCACTTCCAACTTTTGCCCCGGGCTTGCCACCCCCACGCCGAAGTTGCCGTTATTGAGGATGGTCGCCACATTCGCCGCCCCTGCATATGAGCTTGCACTGCCGCTCGGGCCGGTGCCGAAATAGATATTGCCGCTCTGCAGATACATATAACTGAGCGCCGCCGCCTGGTCGCGGGTAATGCCATTGCCGCCGGTGTTCCGGGTGTAGGCATTGTTCAAGATGAAGGTGCCGCCATAGAAATTATCGAAATAGCTGTTGGGCGATCCCCCGCCGTCCTGCTTGATCTCCGACCAGTTGCTGCCGCCGACTTCAAGCGTAGTACCGGGGTTGGACACTCCAATCCCCACGTTGCCGGCGAAGCTGTAATTCCCTCCTCCGGTATTGGAGCCGAACTGGCCCGACGAGACGTTGCCGGCGCTTACCGTCCCGGTAAGCGTGCTCGCCACGAACGTGCCGCCCACGGTGAGATTCCCGCCGATCACCGTATTTCCCGCAGAGACCGTGCTCGTGGAGATGGATACCGAACCGTCGCTCCGCAGGAGGAAGATCGGCGTCTTGTTGTTGGCCCAGAACTGCGCGGCGTACGTGGTATTGTCGCTCGAGGCGCCCACCACGAGCAGCTTCGTTCCGGACACCGTCGTGGAAGTGCCGACGCTCACGTTATTGGAGGCATCGCTCCCGATCGCGCCATAGCCGTTCGGCGGCGCTTGGAGCGGTCCCGTGAAGGCCCGGGCAACGAAAGGTCCGCCGAACATCGCGAATGCAAAAACCATTCCGGAAAGCATGGCTCCGGCTACGATGGCAACGATGCCGCGCTTAGCAAGGAATGGTTTTTGCCTCATTACCCGGAAGGTATTAGTGGGAAGGAGTCGTGGAGCTCGCGGAAGAAGGGCCGGTGGCCGACGGGACACCCTGCTGGGCCTCGGCTGCCGCGGCGCTCTGCTGGGCTGCGGTTGCCGCGGCAGGATTCGCGATCAGCTGGGCAATGCTCGAAGTGGCAGAGAGGCGGGTCCAGAAGATGATCTGCTGGGAGTTGAAGTAGACGTCGCCCGACGGACCCCACGTCACCTGGCTGAACGGATACACACCGACGGTCGGATTGCCCTTGCTGTCCGTGCCGCGCTGGAGGAACCAGGCGTCTTCCATATGCGGCGCCGGCGACCAGTCAAGCTTGCCAAAATAGATGTCGCCCGTGGAAAGATATACTGCCGAGTACGGCGAGATCGCCGGCTGGGATGCTCCCCCGGTGATCAGGCTGACCCCCGCCCACACGCCGATCGCGATGGCGAGCAATACGATGACTACAATAAGCGTAACAATGAGACCTTTCGAAACTTTCATGATGCTTTTTGGATTTGGTTTTATTTTTTATTTCGCGGCGACGATGAGGTGTCCCACAGGGCCTTTCGAGGGGCCGCCGCAGGATGCACAGTAAAAAGTGAAATCTCCGGTGGTGAGTGCCTGGAACTGGATGCGCTGGGTCTTCCCTTTCAGGATGGTCGCATTGAATCCGTAATCGGGCTGGGTGAATCCATAGTTCGCATCCACTGCCGTGATCTCAAGGTCCACCGTATCGCCCTGGTGCACCGCAACGATGTCCGGTGAGTAGGCGCCATTCGCCACGTTGATGGCAAAACTGCGATAGCTCACGTTGCCCGACACATCGCCCGCGCCCTGCACCACAGGCACCGCAAGGCCTGCCGGCGTGCTCGTAGCTCCCTTGTCCGGCACCACCACATTCGCAGGCACCGCACTGCGCGTGGTCGAGGTCGCCGCACCGCTCACTGCCTGCGGAGTTCCGTTGTTGCCCGCATTGCCCGACCCCGGAGCGGAACCGCTCCTGGTCCACCACCATCCCGCCGCGATTGCCGCAGCAATGACCACAATCACCCCCGCCGCGATCGACGCTTTTTTAGCCATGCTCATAGAGGTATTGTATCACTTCCCTGCATCCCGCGGCATCAGTTATCCACAGGAACCCGGGAAATCCGCGGCAGACAAGGAATCAGTACGTGACCACCTGGTGCCATCCGTACGTGCCTGAGGCATTGGTGGTGCAAAGATAGAGCAGTCCGGCACCGCTGCCGCCGGGAGAGAACCAGAGCTCGCCGAGCGCATTGCTCCCCGACGTGCACGAAGGCTGGCTGGCCGATGTCGGATTGAGGCGGACGCCGCCGTTCACGTCCAAAGGCTGGGATGGTGCCGACTGATTGATGCCGACATTCGCGCCGCTCGTATAGATGACGCCATTGATCGGGCTCCACAGGTTGCTGCTGTTCCCCAGCTGCTGGGTGGAGGCCGAAGGATAGAGTCCCGTGTCGAACGTCGCCGCGGACACATGGACCACCGACGACTGGAACAGCTGGCTGAACACCTGCGTGGCATTCAAAGAATTGTATTTCATATTGAACGAGACGTTCACCACGTCGTGTCCCGGCGGATTTGCCTGGCGCGCGAACGCGAGTCCCGAAACAAAGACGCGGCCGGAGGTCAGCGGCTGCGGCTGTCCGCTCCCCTGCTGGATATACACGACCCCGGTGGAAGAGGCATAAATAAGCGTGGGATCCGCCGTGGAACTCGGCATGCGGAGCGTGAGCTCGGCAGGAAGCGTGCTGGTCGCGATGAGGCTCGCGGTGCCTACGTAGTATTGCACCTTCTGCAGAAGCGCCTGGCTTTCCTGCTGGACCACCGATGCGGAGGACTGCTGGACGCCGATATTCGTAACCGCCACCAGCATGCCGATGAAGGCCACGATGATGACCGTAAAAATGGAAATGGAAACGAGAAGCTCTATAAGCGTGAAGCCGCGCGAGTGGTGCATCATCTCCATTGTAGCACGCAGGCGCCTACGGGCTCCAGTTCACGATGACGTCGTCGACCCTCGGACTCACGGTCTGCGCCTTGTTGGTGGTGAGCGTGATGCGGTAGCGGAAATAGCGGCCGTCGAGCGAGGAATAGTCAGTGAGCGGCAACGGGATCCCGGGACCGAGCGGCGTGTAGACCGTCCCGTAGTTCCATGGGCCGCTCGAGCTGTTGCTCACGGCGAACTGGAATGTCACCGCCGTATTGGAAAGCCCGTTCAGGCTCCCCTTCCACATAAGGGAGTTGATCTGCGCGCCGTTCACGACGCCGGTATCAAAGGTTTGCGAATCCAGCGTGCCGGTGGTCGAGGTGGCGAACCACGTGGTCGCCACTTCCCACGGCGACCCGCAGATGGCGTCCTGCGGATTGTCGCAGTTGAAATCGATCCATCCGATCTCGTCGTTCCATGCCCATCCTTGGAAATTGCCGTACCCGTCAACGAACACGCCGCAATCCGGTGCGGTGTAATAGGTCGCCTCATACGTGGCGCAGAGCGAGGTCACCGTAGAGGAAGGATTCGCCGCCGCGTTGCCCCAAAAAAAGGAGATCCATCCGATCTCGTCGTTCCACGCATAGCCTCCGAGGTTGCCGAAGCCGTCGTTCGTCACCTTGTAATCGCTTCTCCCGCAGATGCTCACGCCCGAAGGATTGCTGCTGTCGCAGTTCAGGGAAATGGGCCCCGCGGAGGAGCTCGCATAGCCCTCTACCACTGAGGCGGCCACATTCACATTCCCCGCGCCGCCAGGATTGAAATCGATCCATCCGATCTCGTCGTTCCATGCCCAATGCGAGGTCGCCGACGAACTGACGTTCGTGGCCGCAAACGCATGCGGCGCGGAAGCCAGCGCAACGCCGAAGCACGCCGCGAAGACGGCGGCGGCAAACGCGAGAGATTTGAAATGAGAGGGAAGGTGCGACATGAAATAGAGAATGAAATAAGGAGGTTCAGTATCCCGGTATGGCGACATAGATGGACCCGGTGGTCGTGGCATAGTCGATATTGGAGGAAGACCCGAATTGGCTCGTCACCGTGGTGGCCACGCTTGAAGTGGCGCCGCCTGCCCAGTTCGTCTGGTCGAATGCGGCATTGTTGTTGCGGGTGATGAACAGGGAAATCGTGCCCGGCTTCCCTCCTGCCCAATTATACACCGCCGTCACAAGCTTGGTGGAAGGGTCGTAGGACGGCGTGACCGTGGTCGTCGGATTCCCCGAACTGTCGCGATACGCGTCGGAAACGTAAAAATAGCGGGTGTAGGTGCTCGTGCCGACCGAAATGGACTCTATGCCGGACGTGGCGACATAGGGCGTCGAAGAGGTGATGAGGTAATACTGGTAGGACGTCCCGGTGGCGAGCGAAGCGATGTTCTGCCAGCCGGCCTCGGACCACACTAGCACATTGTTGAGGAGGCTCTGTGCGTTCGTGGTGGCCGTCTGGATCTTCGCGGCCTGGCCGTTCGTCGTGAGGGACGGCGCAATGATCATGGCCGCGCCCACCATGAAAATGGCGCCGATGGAGATGGCAATGAGGAGCTCGACAAAGGACTGTCCGCCGCGGGAATCCATGAATATAGTGTATCACAAAAGCGGCCCCGTTCCCGCCGCCGCGAATCAGTAACTCACCGTCCCCGATGACGCAATGGAGATGGTGGAGGAAAATGCCGCGCTCTCCTTCGGCATATAGAGGCCGATCGAGGTGGAGACGGAGGCCGTACCGGAAAGCGGCGAGAAAATAATGTCCTGCGTGGCGCCCGCGGCGAGCGTGGAGGTTTGATAGGCCACGGTGGCAGGCAGCTGATACTGCCCGACCACGGTAGAGGTGCTATAGGCCGTGGTGAACAGCGCATAAAACGGCGGGGTGTTCGTGGAGTTCGCGAAATGCACGCCCCAGGCGGCGTCCTGCTCTTCCTGCATGGAATCGCTCTGGGCGCGATGCAACAGGGTCACCATCTGCTGGACGGTGGAGGTGAGATCGGTATTGTTTTTCCGTCCTCCGAGCGTCGCGAACATCACGGCGGCGATCGCGAGCATGAGACCGATCACAATGACCAATTCCACGAGCGTGAATCCCCTTTTCATCAGAATTGCGTGGTGAGCTGGTAGATGGGAACGATGATGGAAAGCGCGATCACGCCGACCATGACGCCCATCACGAGCAGCATCGCCGGCTCAAGGAGCGACACGAGGGCCTTGATGTTCCCGTCAACGTTCGCCTGATAGAAATCGGCCAGCGTGGCGAGCACTTCGTCGAGATGGCCGGCGCGCTCCGAGATGGCGATGAGGTTGGTGACCATTTTGGGAAATGCCGTCTCCCGCCGGAAGGCCTCGCCGATGGTGAGCCCCTTGCTCAGCCCCTCGTTCGCGACGCGCAGGAGGGCGTCGCGGTATTCCCCTACGCCCACCGTGTCCGCGGCGACCGTGATGGTCTGCACGATCGGCAGGCCGGCGCGCATGAGCAGGCTCATCGTGGATGCCATGCGCTGGATGGCCAGCTCGTGATAGGTCGTCCTGATCACAGGAAGGCTGGTAAGTACGCGGTCAAACAGTTTCTTTCCCGTCTCCGTCTTGATCACGACCCAGACAAGCGCGGCAATCCCGATGAGGAGAGAAGGAAGAATGATATAGATGTTCGCACCAAGAAAAAGGCCCACCGTGAAGACAATTTGCGAGAACCACGGCGGTTTGATGCCGCTCTGCGTAAAGACTCCCGCCACCTTTGGCAGGGCGAAGGTGACCAGGAAGGTGAGGATTGCCGCGGCAATGACAAGCAGGATGATCGGGTAGATCATCGCGGATCTGATCTTGCTCTGGATTTCGGCATCCTTTTCAAGCGATACGCTGAGGTCCTCGAAGGTCTTCTGGAGGTTGCCGGACGACTCGGCGGCCTTGATCAGGCTGATCATCGTCGGCGAGAACACGCGCGGATAGTGGGCGAACGCCTCGTAGAACGGCTTGCCTTTGCCCAGGTTGTCGCGCACCTCCAGGAGGAAGTTGCGCACCGCCGGCTTGTCGAAGTCGTCGAGAAGGATATTGACAGCGGAAAGCAGGTCCGTGCCCACGCGGAGCATGAGCGCGAGATATTTGGTGAGGAAAACCTTGTCGGACGTGTTGATGCCGCCGCCGAAATAGCCCCGGATGCCAAGGTCCACCTTTTCGATCGGCTTCACCGAAACGGGGCTCAATTGCTTGCTCCCCAAAAAGCGCAGTACGTCTGACAAGGCGTCCGCCTCGTAGTCGCCTTCCGTCATCGCTCCCTGCACGTCGGCCGCAACATAATGGAACAGCATGACTTCATCATACCATAAGGGAACGATGTTTCCGACGCATGGGGCATATGCTACACTGGGGATATGGATACGTTGGTTTCCGGCATCCAGCCGACGGGGCGGCTTCATATCGGCAATTATCTCGGCGCGCTCCGCAACCTTGTGGACCTTCAGGACTCCGGCGAGCACGCCTGCTACTATTTCATCGCCGACCTCCACTCGCTCACGGAGCCGTTCGACCCGAAGGAAAAACATCGGCAGGTACTTGAGCTTGCGGCAGACCTGCTCGCCGCCGGCGTGGACCCGGAGCGCGCCGTCGTCTTCCCGCAATCGCTCGTCCCCGCGCACAGCGAGCTTGCCTGGATCCTCAACACGATCACGCCCATGGGAGAGCTTGAACGCATGACGCAGTTCAAGGACAAATCCGCGCGGCAGGCGGAGCACATCAATGCCGGGCTGTTTGATTATCCGGTGCTTATGGCCGCCGACATCCTCCTCTACGAACCGAAGTTCGTGCCGGTGGGCGACGACCAGCTCCAGCATCTTGAGCTCACGCGCACCCTGGCCCGCCGGTTCAACGCGAAATATGGCAAGACGTTTGTAGAACCAAAAGCCCTGCTCACGAAAACTTCGCGCGTGATGAGCCTCAAAGACCCTTCCAAAAAAATGTCCAAGTCCGTGCCCGACGGCTGCCTTTTCATCGACGATGAGCCTGAAACTATTATGCGCAAGATCGCCCGCGCCGTCACCGACTCCGATGCGACCCTCGTCTATGACCCCGAACGCAAGCCCGGCCTCGCCAATCTCCTGGAAATCTACGGCGCACTCACCCACCTGGCGCCAAAGGCGGTCGCAGGGGAGTTCGCAGGCACGTCATATGCCACATTCAAGGAGAAGCTCGCCGTGCTGGCAAGCCGGCATTTCGCGGCATTCCGCACCCGCAAGAAGGAACTGCTCGCCGATCCGGAATCGCTCCGCAAGATCCTCGCCGCAGGGGCGGAGAAGGCCGGAACTATAGCGCAAAAGAAGATCGATGAGGTCAAGCGCCAAGTGGGGCTTATCGGCTGAAGATTAAAAATTCGTTAAGGGTTGCTTGTCGCTCCCGCCGGAACGGCTATGCTGAGGTGGATGCAGAATGAAAATTCCTTCACTCAGGTCATGGATGCCATCGCGCATCTTTCGCACCAGTTCCAGGACGGCCTCGCCAAGGTCGATGCCCGCGTGGGTGACCTTGTCCAGCAATTAGGTGCCACAAATGAAAATCTGGATGCCATGGGCCACCGGCTGGATGCCATGGATCGTCGGCTGGACGCCGGCATCGCGGCGCTCAATCAGCGGATTGATGCCAGCATAGAAACATGGTCATCCCTCATGTGGGAAGGCTTCGAGGCAATCGGCAAGCGATTCGACCGCCTGGAAGAAACGGTCCGCGCGCTCACTGAACGCGTTGACCGCATGGAATATGCAATCTACGAGATACAACACTGGTTAGAGGACCACAATAAGGAAACGCATGTCGTCCATCGCGTCATAGACAGCCTGAACGCCCGGCTTATGGCCATGGAAGATTTCCTGGGTTTCCCCCGCCCTAATCCAGAGTCCTGAGCGCGATCCACGCAGGCTTGCCATCGAGCGTGGTGGATTCCTCGGCTTTATATTTGTCCGCGCGGCGATAGGAAACTTCCTTTGCGCCGACCTCCGCCTTGAATGCCGCTTCATGGTTTTCCACTGCCGCACGCGCAATGTCCGGGAGTTCCATCATCGCCGCAATGCGGTCCTTGGGCGAAAGCCCCGCCTTTTGGCGCAGCTCCTGAAACATGCGCACCACGTCGCGCAACAGCCCTTCTTCGCGGAGCGCTTCGGTGATGACCGTATCGAGCAAAGCTTCTTTTTGTTTGGCGTTTACGATGATCTTTTTCACGTTCACTTCTTCAGCCACGATCGCCTGAAGGGCGGAAGGGAGTTTGGTACTCACCGTCATAGAAGCTAAAGGCTGGCGCACTTTGATCCCCGCGGCGGCACGCTTTGCAAGGCCTTGCGCGGCAAACTCCCGGGCCATCGTCATGGCGCTAATCAGCTTCTTGTCCAACTTCTTCGCGGAGGAACGCGGCCACGCATCCAGATGCACGGAATCCTCGGCCCCGCCGAGCGGACCGTAAAGGGCCTCGCTCATGAACGGCGTAAACGGCGCCATCATGAGGACAAGGGAACGGAGGACATGCCCCAGCGTCGCCGATGCCGCTTTGTAGTCCGCAACATTCGCCGCCTTCTGGAGGCGCCGGCGCGAGCGGCGGATATACCAGCGCGAGAGATCGTCCACAAACGCTTCGATGGCGAGCGCCGCCTCGCGGATCTCGTAATGATCGAGTTTTGCGGTGGCGGCCATGACCAGCTCGTCGAGCCGCGCAAGGATCCACTGATCGAGCACATGCTTCGGCGTTGCGGGCAGCTTCGCTTTGGGATCGGCATATGTCTTCCAGAACAGGAACGAGTTGTAGGCGATAAGATGCATCCGGCGGAACGATTTTGCGATCTCCGCCTCGTCGAAGTTTTTGGGTTCGCCGAACGGCGATCCGGTGAAGAAATACCAGCGCAGGGCATCCACCCCATATTTATCGATGATCGCGAACGGCTCCACGGTGTTCCCTTTGGACTTGGACATCTTCTGCCCGAACTTGTCGTTGATGAGCCCAAGCGCGATCACGTTTTTATACGGCGTCTTGTAACCGAGCGCCGTGGCGATCGCCATCATGGTGTAAAACCAGCCCCGCGTCTGATCCATGCCTTCCGAAATGAAATCGGCAGGATAGGCCAACCCGGAAGGCGCCTTGCCTCCGGCCTTCGCGCCGCCGGCGAACGGATAGTGCGCCTGTGCGTACGGCATAGAGCCCGAGTCGTACCACACGTCCGCAACCTCGGGCACGCGGCGCATCGGCGCCGCGCATTTCGGGCACGGCAGGACGATATCGTCCACAAAGGGACGGTGGAGGTCCGGAGCCCCGGTGTCATCGCGCGGCAAGATCTTCAGGGAAAGTTCCCTCACTTCCGCGAAGCCGATGAACCCTTTGGCGCCGCGCTGCTTTGCGCCGCGGCGCTCGCATGCCTCGATCTCCTCGATGGCGCGCTTCTCGGTCCATCCTTCGGCGGCCTGAAAGAAGGCCCAGATGGGATATTCATGGCTCACAATGAGGATGCGCTTCCCCTCGTATTTTTCCTCGCACTCCTGGAGGAACTTCCACACGCGGGCGCGCACGTCGCGCACCGACTCGCCGCCCTCCGGCCGCTTTTCGAAGCGCGAGGCATACGTGGGGAAGAACCTTGCATATGCCTCGTCGCGGAGGCCGGAAAGCGAAGGGCCGAGATGGATCTCCTCGATGCGCGCATCGGCGGAGCATTGTGCCGGCGCGAGGCCAAGCTCCTTTGCAGCGATATCCGCCGTCTCCGAGGTCCGCTCGATGTCCGAGTGGATAAGCACATCGATCGCTTCTCCGCGCTTCTTGAGGGCCGCGGCGAAGGCCTTTGCAGACCGCTCCGCCTCCTTTCTCCCGCGCGGCGTAAGTTTGAGGTATTTCCGCTGGCCGGAATCGATGATGTCGAAGATATTGCTCTCCGCTTCGCCGTGGCGCATCACCCAGTAGCGGTTGCGCGAGCCGCCGGCAAGGCGGTCAAGTTCCTGCAGGCTGCCAACCACTTCGGTATGCCCGCACGGCGCGCATTCCCAGATCGGAAGCGGCGCACCCCAGTAGCGTTCGCGCGAAAGGTTCCAATCTTTCACCTCGCGCAGCCATTCGCCGAAACGGCCGTCCTTCACGTGCGAAGGCACCCAGTCCACCATAGCGTTGTTCTTGAGCAATTCCGCACGAAGCTTGGACATCCCGATGAACCACGACATGCGGGCGTAATACAAAATGGGCGTGCCGCAGCGCCAGCAATGCGGGTATTCGTGCGTATAGGATTCCACGCGGAGCAGGTTGCCGTGCGCCTGGAGATTGGTGAAGATCTTTTCCTCGGTGTCCTTCGCCTTCACGTACTGTCCGCCGAATCCATTCACTTCGTTCGTGAACTTCCCCTCCTCGTTCACCGTGTGCACCTGCGGCAACCCGAGCTTTTTGCCGAGCGCATAGTCGTCCTCGCCGTACATCACCGCCGTATGCACCACGCCCGTGCCGTCCGTCGTCGTGACGAAGCTCGCAGGATAGACGCGGTAGGAGATCTCCGACTTGAGCGACGGCACGTCGAAAAGCGGCGCATATTCCAGGCCGACCAGATCCTTGCCCTTGATGTCGTCATAGACCACCTGCAGCTCCTCGCCGTCCTTGAACACCTCCTTCACGCGCGCACTGGCGAGAATATAAAGTTCCTTCGTCCCCTTCACGCGCAGCGCCGTATAGGATATCTTTTCCCCCACCGCAAGCGCCACGTTGCCCGGCAGGGTCCACGGCGTGGTGGTCCAGGAAAGGATGTACGTCGGCGGCTTCACGGCGTGCGCGCCGATTTTCTGCCCCGGTTTCAAGGGAAATTTCACATAGACCGACGTATCGGTGACCTCTTTGTAGCCCTGTGCGAGCTCATGCGACGAAAGCGCCGTGCCGCAGCGCGTGCACCAGGGCACCACCTTATGCCCCTTATACAGCAGTTTCCGTGCGGCGATCTCCGAAAGCGTCCACCAGATGGATTCTATGAACTCCGGCTCGTACGTGACGTAGGCATCCTTGAGGTCCAGCCAGTAGCCGATGCGCCGCGTCATCCGCTCCCACTCATCCTTGTAGATCCACACCTGCTCCTTCGCCTTCTCATTGAACTGCTTCACGCCATACTGTTCGATGTCGCGCTTGCTCTTGAGGCCAAGCGCCTTCTCGGCGGCCATCTCCACCGGGAGGCCGTGCGTGTCCCATCCCGCGCGGCGCGGCACGCGGAAACCCTGCATCGCCTTGTAGCGCAGGACGACGTCCTTCACCACGCGCGCGAGCACGTGGTGGATCCCCGGCCTGCCGTTCGCATAGGGAGGCCCTTCATAGAACACGAAGGTCTTCGCACTCGGCTTTTTGGCAAGCGACCGCTCAAAGACATGCTGCTCATCCCAAAAGCGAAGGATCTGTTCCTCAGATTCGGGAAGATTGAACTGTGCCCCAAGAAAATCCTTCTTGCCGCCGCGTGATGATGCCATGTCTCTTAAAATAGCAGGTTTTGCGGGAAGTTTCAAAAAAGAAAAGGTCCCGCGCGCATGATGCGTTGCGCAGGACCCTCGGTATGGTTCCTCAGCGTACCACGCTGAGGATATTGGCGTTCTCTATTCTGACCACGGCATCGAGCGGAAGCCGGATCTTCGCTTCATGCTCAACCCCTTTGCTCGATGCTGCGCTGCCCCTGAGGACCCAGTGATAGGTCTTGCGCAGCGGCCATAGCGAAAAAGGGCTGAGATAATAGCTCCAACATCCGTTGATGATGAACGTCCTTCTGTCCACCGTGGCAGTAAGCGCCGCATGCGGAATCTTCACGCCCTTCACGAACCATGCATCCACTTCACGGTCCAGGACGGGAGCTGAAGCAAAGACGATCCTGCGCACATGTGCGGCGACGACCGTCAGCTCACGATCCCCGGCTTTGCATTTCACGAGAATGCCCACGATATCCTCCTGCATCCCGCCTGTTTCCGGCGGAACACCCATAGATTGCTTCCGGCAGTATATACCCCGACGTCAGATCCTTTCAAGCGCCCGGATGCCGAGCAGGCGCAATCCTGAGGCAAGCACGTGGGCGGTGACCTCAATAAGCCTGAGCCGCGCCTCGCGGCGCATGGCATCCTCATCCTTCAGGATGGGCGTCGTCTCATAGAACTTGTTCGCGGCCACGGCAAGCCGGTAGCAATACGCCGCGAGGCCGCTCGGCGCCAGGCGCTCGGCCGCACGGGCAGCCGCATCCGGGAATTCCGCAAGCCGGCGGACAAGGGCAAGTTCGGCATCGGTCGCGATGAAAGCCTGAAGGCCCTCGGGCGCCGCACCACCGGTCGCGGAAACCTTGCCCGCGCCCGCTTCCTCGGCTTTGCGGCGCACGCTTTGCAGGCGGGCATAGGCATACTGGAGATACGGTCCCGCATCGCCATCGAACGAAAGGGATTTCTCAAAATCGAACACGATATCCTGCCCCGGGTTCTGTTTGAGAATGGAATACCGCACCGCACCGAGCGCGATGGCTTCGGTCGCCTCATCCCGATCGGCGTCAGCGAGCATGCTCCGCTCGCTCACCTTCCCGCGCAGCCGCTCCGAGACCTGCGCAAGCAAAGCTTCCGCAGTGATGACATTCCCCTTGCGCGAGGACATCTTGCCCGAGGCGAAACGCAGCATGCCATGGCTCACGTGGGTCGTCTTCCCGGCAAGGTCGGGGATCAGCAGGTCCACCACCTTGAGGAGCACCTTGAAATAATCGTTCTGCTCGTTGCCCGTGAGAACAATGGAAGCATCAAAGGCGAAATCGCGCCGCTTGCGCACGGTGAGGCCGAGTTCCTTCGCTTCATAGGTCGGCACGCCGCGCGAATTCACGAACACCCTCGTGTGGAGCCCGTAGGATTCGCCTTTGAACACCACGGCTCCCTCGCTGTGCTCAAGGATGCCTTTCGCAATGCCTTCCTCCACGGCCTTCAGGCCGTCTTCCACCACTTCGCTCTCCCAATAGTTCCTCACGAAATCCGTATCCAGGCGGAGGAAAAGCTCCTTGAATTTGGCGATGCTCACTTCCCTGCCCCACGCGTAGAGCGCTTCGATTTCGGGATCGGCATGGTCAAAGATGGTGCGGTTCAATACGTCGATCTCCTCGCGCGCCCGGGGATCTTCTTCATAGCGCGCAGACCCATCCACATAGGCCGCCGCCCAAAAGGCAAGCTGTGCCGACTCGCTCTCCTCGCGCACGGCGGGGATGTCGTTCCTTCTCTGCAGCGCGCCGAACATGGCCTTGGCCACATGCAGGCCCACGTCGCCCCCATAGGAAAGCCGCTTCACCTCGGCGCCCTGGAACTCGATGAGCCGGGCCATGGATTCGCCGATGGCATTGCTCATAAGATGGCCAATATGGAATTCCTTGAACGGGTTCGGATCGGTGAACTCCACGAGCACCGTGGCGCCGGCACGGGCATTGCCCCGGCCAAAACGTTTCCCGAGATCATCTTTGGCGATACGGGCGAAAGCCTGTTGGATCGCCCGTGGGCTCATCCAGAAGTTCACGAATCCCGGAGTGGCAGGCTCCACCTTTTCAAAGAGCCCTTCCGGCGCGCGGTGCAGGGCCTCCCGCGCGATGTCCTCCGCGAGCGCCATCGGCGTCACGCCTTTCGGTTTCGCGAGCCGCATGGCGATATTCGTGGAAAAATGCCCGAATGCCGGCTCATCCGGCACGGAAAGTTCCACAGGAATACCCGCATCGGCGGCTTCTTTGCCGAGGATGCCGTGCAGTATCGCAATGATGTCGTCTTTCATGGTCGTGGTGATGGCGGCGATATAAAGGTCGCGTTCTTTTCGCCTTTGATAATATAATAGAGGGATGGCAGACCACAAGCAAAGCAGCAAGGGCAAGGCGCGCCCGCATACGGAACCCGTCACCATCGCAGAGAACCGGCGGGCGCGTTTTGATTATGAGATCAAAGAGACCTACGAGGCCTGCATTGAGCTCGTCGGCCATGAAGTGAAAAGCGCCAAGCACGGCATGATGCAGCTCGCAGGGACGCACGTGCTCGTCCGCGGCGGGGAGGTATGGCTCGTGAATGCGCAGATCCCGCCTTACCAGCCCGGCAACACGCCAAGCGACTACGAGCCTGACCGCGTGCGGCGGCTCCTGCTCTCCCGCAATGAGATCGCGGCGCTCGGCGCGATGCTCAAGGAAAAGACCGCGCACGTGATCCCCCTGCGCGCCTATGTGGCGCACGGACTCATCAAGATAGCGCTGGGCGTGGGACGGTCGCGCAAAAAAGCCGACAAGCGCGACGTGCTCAAAAAGCGCTCGCACCTGCGCGAGATGCGGGAACGTTAGCGCGGCGCGTCAGCCCGTAGAAGAGGACGCAAGGGCGGCATCCAACACTGCCTTGAATTCCGCATAGCTCGTCGGGTTGGGAATCTGCTTCAAGTTCACAAAAAACGTGGGGGTATGGTCCACGCTCGCCGCATTGCCGCTCGCCACGTCGGCGGCGATCTTGCTCGTCACCTTCGGGGCATTGATGTCGGCGTCGAACTTTGCCACATCAAGGCCGAGCGACTGCGCATAGCCGTTGAAATATTTTGCGACGACCTGCGTGGGATCCGTGGTCACCCAGTCGTTCTGCTTCGCATAGAGCAGGTCATGCATCTGCCAGAACGCCGACGCGCCGCCCTCCATGCCCGCCGCTTCGGCGGCCTGCGCACTGATGCCCGCATCAGGATGGATGGAATACAGCGGGAATTCGCGGAACACGAAGTTCACGCGGGCGCCATAATCCTTGAAAAGCTGCTGCATCAGCGGCTGGTACTCGCCGCATGCCGGACACTCGAAATCGCCGTACTCAATGAGCGAGACGGAGGAGCTTGCATCGCCTTTCGCCCAATCCGCGCCGCTCACAGGCGGCACGGTGGTCGCCACGAAGCCCGCGGGCGCCACCGGCGTGCCGTTCGCGTTGACGCCGGATGAGTTGGAATATGCCGCGGCGGCAATGACACCCCCCACTACGAGAACCAGAAAACCGGAGATGAACCAAAGCGTGGCCTTGCTGGTCTCGCCGCGCCGGTCGCGAAGGAAAATATGCATAGTTTTTTTATTCTACCTATTTTTCGGGAAAAAGCTAACAAGCCGCACGGACCTGCGGCGCGGATGCGCATGCGGCAATCTACCGCTTGAACTGGAGCTCGGTCTTGTTGTCCACAATCGTGTCGGGCTCCTTCGTGGGACCGATCTTCCGGACGATCACGAACGGCGTCATTTTGTTGCCCTGCCCCAGCGGATTGTCGAGCAGCACGAGGCGCACCGTGCGCTTGTCGAGTCCCACGCCCGAACTCACGCCAAGCACTTCCACATTGATGAAGTTCGCGTCCGCGGTGATGCACGGAACTCCCGTGCTTTTTTCGAACCGCTCGCAATCGGCCTGCGGATCCTTCGGCGGAAGCACGGCCCATTCGGTATAGGGATACATGTCTTCGGGAATGAACCCGTCGATTTCCGACACGCGGTGCCCGGCAACGATCCAGAACCATCCGCGCTTGCCGAAGAGCCTGCCCACGGCGCCGATCGCCATCGCAAGGATGATGCGCCACGCGCCGGCGATCTCGATCGCGAGCTGAAGCTTCTCCGGATTGTTCCACGCCGTCATATGCTTGTGCTTGGTCACGCCTTTTTGCACCAGCCGCGCAAGCCAGGTGACCTTCACGCTCGAGATATGCCGCACCAGCTTCTGCGAGATGGACACCATCTTCTCGGAGATCGCGATCCAATCCCCCGGCTGTACGTGCGGCTTCACATATTCGCCGATGAGCGATTCCATGCTCTCCCCGAACTCGATGAGGCGCGGCACGCGCACGGGAAAGCGCTCGTACTCGATCCCATCGACGACGATCTTCCTTCCCGGCTGGATGCCGGGCGCAAGGCCGGCCGCCCGGACCTTCTCCACGGTCGCGGCCATTTTTTCAGGATCGAGATGGATCACCGGATCCGCAGTTGATGAGGTGTTCATGGTTTTTTTATGATAAATCATTTCGCCGTTTCGCACCATAAAAAAGAAAGGCCGCCGCGCAAGGGAATCGCGCGGCGGGCAAGGAAAACAGGTTATTTTGCGCCAGAAAGGATCTTTCGATAGTCCTCGTCGTCGTAGGCGTAGTACGAGTCCATCCAGATCAGTACGATGTTATGGACCCGTGCAAGCATCCCCTGCAGTTCGTCGCTTGCGTGGCGATCCTCCAGGAACTGATACAAGCCCGCGGTCAACAGCGCACCCGTCGGTCCCACGGGATAGTGGTATCCGAAGAGTTCGGCGTTCATCGCGAAGGCTTGGCCCTTTGACACATTGGTGACGATCGGGAAATCAAGGACGTCGTTCCATTCGTCGCGGAACATGAAACCGCGTTCGCCGTGCATGTCGCGCAATTCCTCAAAATCCTGGACTGCGCGGCTTGCCGGAACCTTGTTCTCGCGATTATCATGGGAAGCCACCGCAAAGACCTTCACGGAACCCGTGGAGACCTGCGATCGATAGCGGTGTATGGCGGTTACCGTCCCACACGTTCCGGTGACGGCGCCGACCAAAACATCCTCGTCATGCCACCCGAGCCGTTTCGATTCTGCGCCAATATGCTCCACGAGCCGTCCCTGGCCCACGATCGTCGCATCTTCGATGTACTGGTTCATCACCTTGCGGTTAGGACCCTCGGATTCGAGCTGATAGGCATACTCCACCGTGGACATCCCTTTTGGGGTCACCATGGGGGTCACGCCAACGGCTTCCACCTGCTTCAGCTTGCCGGCAGATATGCTCGCAGGCAGTACGCCCAAGACCGCTTCCACGTCATAGCCCCTGGCTACCGCACCGGCGTCCTTCAAAAAATTGCCGGAGCTCGGGATGATGAGCGTGGGGCGCGTGGCGAACACTCCCCTCCGCTCGAATTCCTTGAAGTTGGCGACCACGCTGGGCAACTTGGCCGAACATTTCTCGATCCGGTTGCCTTCGAATGCCCACACCGTGGCACGGGCGTCGAAATCCGACTCCTGGTACCAGGATTTACTCCGGACCGAAGCCGGAGTCTCAACCCTCACTAACTCGGGTAAGTGGGCAAGGATATACTCCACCCTCTTTCGGGAAATTGCTTGATCTTCAGTCATGGATTTTCTCCTGGGTAGATTTGTTGGTACTATCACTACTATTCCCCTAAAGTGCGTTTTGTGTCAAGAAAATCCGGAATTCCTCCCTTATTTTCTCACGGTCACGAACTTCAATGTGCCAAGGCCAGGGATCTCCGGCCGACGCGACAGACCGAGCTCATCGCGCCAGAAGGCGTCGTCGCGGAGGAGCGCGATGATCCATGGGAAGTGCGCGTCCTGCGAGACGATGATGCCGCCCGGCGAAAGGAGCGGATAGAGATAATGGAAACAGTCGCGCGTGGACTGTACGAGGTCCACGTTCACGCACGCTGCGGCGACGGGCTCGCGGAAGTGCGGCATGGTATCGCTGAAGAATCCTTTGTGGAATTCCGTGCGCGAAACGTCGCCGTACTTCGCCACGTTCCCGCGCACCTCATCAAGTCCGACGGCATGGCTCCCCTTCGGGAAATGGTGCTCGCGGCCATAGATGCTTTTGCCGTGCGCCTCGCGGTTCTCCGGCATGCCTTCGAACGAATCGAACACATGGAGCGGGCGGTCGCACAGCTTTGCCACAAGGGAAAGCTTGGTGGTGCTGCCGCCGTGGAAAGACCCCGCCTCCACGATCGCGCCCGGCACGCCCGCACCAAGGTCCAATATCTGCCGCCCGATCGCAATGAGTTCATGTTCGGCATGCGGACAATCCACGCGGTACGAGATCTTATAGAAGGCCGCTACCAGACCGAGGCGCTGACCGAACGTGGTCGGCGATTTTGTCCCATGGAAAATGAAACCAAGCGCAGCCGGGACGTCCTTGGGCGCGTAATACAGCTTCCGATAAATATAGAGCAGGGGCCACTTGCCCTTGAGATAGCGGCGAAGGTTCATTGAGCCCTTATTGTAAGGCCTTCCGTTATTCCTGTGCAAGCAGAGGCGATATCTCGAGAAGGGCAAGGAAAAGGCCGAGGGCGAGCGGACCGAGCAGGAGGCCGATGGGGCCGAAGAACGCCAGGCCGCCAAGGACGCTGAACAGGATGAGCAATGGATGGATGCCGGCGCCGCGCCCTACGAACCAGGGCCGCAGGAAGTTCTCAATGACCACCGTGATGAGCACCATCCAGATGAAAAGCCCGATGGCCTGCGGGAAGCTGCCAAGCGCGAGAAGCCAAAGCACGCCGGGTATTGCCACCATCCATACGCCGATCATCGGGATGAACGCGGCAATGGCGGCAATGGCGCCCCACAGCACCGCGCTCGGAATGCCGAAGATGAAGAACCCGAGGCCGATCAGGACGCCGTACAGGGCCGCGCCGAGGAGCGAGCCGCGAATAATGGAGGCCATCACAAGGTGCAGCTTGTCCACAAGCACCTCGGTGTGCTCTCGGGAAAACGGGCTCCTCTTGAGCACGATGGCGTAGAACTTTCCGCCGTCCTTCAGGAAATAAAAGAGCGCGAAGAGCGAAAGGAAGAAGGTGATGATCACCGAGAGGATGCCGGAAAAGATCGCGCCCACATTGTTCACAAAGCTCCCCGAGACCTGCTGGATATAAAAATTAAGATTGAGGCCGAGCGATGGCGATACCTTTTGCAGCTCTGCGCTCAGATACTGCACGACCTGCGGCATCCTTCCGGAGGCGATATGCGCATAGAAGCTCTGTGCCTCGGCCACAAGCTGGAATCCGAAGAACACAAAGGGCCCCAGGAT
>DAIDLF010000031.1 GCA_027449645.1 Candidatus Parcubacteria bacterium
GGATTTTACAAGAAGGTCCTTGCGGACGTGAAAGGCGCGAACGTGTGCCCGCTCTGCACGCTCCAATGGCATACGAACCCCATCTTGAAGACGGCCGGCGGCTGGTTCATTACGGAAACATTCCAGCCCTATCCGAATGCCGAGCGGCATTTTTTGATCATCGGCAAACGCCACAAGGAAAACCTGACAGAACTCACGCCGCCTGATTGGAAGGCCATCGCCGCGCTCCAGAAGTGGGCGATAAAAAAATACCGCATTGCGGGCGGGGGGATTGCCATGCGGTTCGGCGATACGGCGCACACCGGCGCTACGGTGGCGCATCTTCATATGCATCTCATTGTGCCGAAGCTCCGGCGCGGCCGCGCGGTGCCGGTGATGTTCCCGTTCGGATAACGGCGGCCCTGAGACGCCCTTAGAGAAGGATCAGAAGGATTACGATACGAGGATGATTTCCACGCCGCCGGCGTGGAGCACGGATTCCGCGTCCAGCCATGTGGCTCCCGACTTGAAGAAACAGCGCTTGATGCCGGCCGAGGCCATCATCTTCGCGCAAAGGGGGCAAGGGAAAAAATTGAGATACATGTCGGTCCCTTTCAGGGAAACCCCGTCACGCGCCGCCTCGGCGACGATCGTCTGCTCGGCGTGGAGCGAGGAATAGACAAGGTTGAGCGTGCCGGATTTGATAACATCGCGCGGATCGCCGTTCGCGTAGGGCGTGTGGTCCGAGGGAATATGGTGATTGTGCTGCTGGGCGATGATCGTGCCGTCCTTCACAACGACCGCGCCGACATGGCGCCACCAGTCGGAACTTTTTTCCGCTTCATCGGCTGCCGCGGCGCACATCTTCCGGTCGAAGGGGTCGGTGGAAACGCGGTCGTATTTCACGTCGACCGGCTTGTCCACATTGCCTTCGTCCCAGCGGAGGAAGACGGTTTCGTAGGTCACCTTATGCTCCGGGAGGTAGCGCGCAACGGCCTTCCGGCAGATCTCGTCCGTGGCGGTGATGATCTCCGCGCCCTGCAATTCATCCGCCGCCGTTGCGGCAGAAAAGATGGCGACCGTGGGGAATATGCCGAGCGAGGCGATGAGCGGCTGCATCTTCGCCGCGCCGAGGGCCCGGATCTCGCGGGCGAACGGCGCGAATTCTGCCACCGCCTCGTCGCTTATAAGATACAGGGCGTCTGCCGAGCCGCGATATTTTTCAAAAAGCTTCAGGTAGCCGGCGTGGAGCACGGGAACATAGAGCAGGAGGACGCGCTTCATGAGCGTTTTTCGGTCAGCTTGTACATTTCATCGAGATGCTTCTTGATGGTGCCCTGGATGAGCTTTGAGGTGGAGGTGGTCTCCGCCTGCCGGGGGAGCACAATGACCTCGGCGCAATGCTTGCGGATCTCCGCGAGCTGTTCCTGAGGATAGCTGTCCTCGACGGCAATGAACACGTCGGGATGGATCGCCTTGATGAGCTCATACTGCCAGCGTCCCTGGTCGTCGATGTCGTCGATCGTGGTGATGAAATCCACGCAATCAAGGTAGCTCAACATCTCCGCCCGCTCATGTTCGGGCACCACGGGCCGCAATTCCCCTTTATAGGATTTGATGCCGCGATCGCTGTCCACTCCCACCACGAGGGCGTCGCCATATTCTTTGGCGAGGCGGAGGTAGCGCACGTGGCCGATATGGAGCAGGTCCCATGAACCGATGGTGAGTGCGATTTTATAATCCACGGCGCGGAGGCCCTCTATGGCCTTGGAAAGCGTGGCATACTCGTTGACGATTTTTTTTGTGGGAGGTCTTTTGTTTGAGGAAATTGCCATGTCCCCATAGTATCAGCCCGTGCCGCGCCCGGCAAGGCATTTTGACGCTTCTTTGCGAAAGCAGTACCATTATGGGGTGATGCCCTGATCGGAGGGCATTTTTGCTAGCTTGGAACGGGGATGCCTCCAAAAACCCCGGTAAAATAAGCATTAACGCCAGTAACTTATCCACAGCTTATACGTTTTCTATGATGAACGGCGAGGAAGAGTTGATACAAGCGGCCGTTAAGGGTGATTCCTCGGCTTTTGGTTCCCTCTATGATCACTATCAGGCGATGATTTATCGCTTTGTGGCGATCAAAGTGGGCAGCCGTGAGGAAGCCGAGGATATCACCCACCAGGTGTTCCTTTCCGCATGGCAGAAGGTAAAGACCTATAAACACCGCGGGCATCCGTTCTCCAGCTGGCTGTATCGGATCGCACGCAACCAGGTGATCGATCATTATCGGTCCGGCAGGAGCGTGGTGAGCCTTGAGAAGATCGACCCGGAGCTCTTTGCGACCCCGGAACGCGAACCGGAACATCTGGCGCGCAAGTTCCAGTTGGAAGAGGTCCGCAAGGCCATCGCGAGCCTGAAACCCGACTATCAGGACGTGATCATCATGCGGTTCGTTGAGGATGTTTCCCTCAAGGAGACCGCTGCGGCATTAAAGAAGACCGAAGGAGCCATCAAACTTATCCAGCATCGCGCCGTAAAGGAACTGAAGCGGATGCTGGGCGATGAAGCGACGAACGACCATGAACCTTTTTGAAACCCTCAAACAATTCAAGCGCATCGAGCCGGATCCCGCATTTTCCGAGAAATCCAAGCGGATGATTTTGGCGATGCCGCAGGAGACCCGGCCGGCCATTGCCGTACGCGGCGCCCTCATGTTCCTGCATACCATAGAGACGGCGGCGGCGTTGGCGCTCGCCGGATTTTTCATTTTGCTCGCGACCGGAAGCTTCTCCGGCACGAAATATCTCGCCCCGGTGCAGTATTCGGTGATCGATCCCGGGAGCTTGCATGCGGAAGCTGATGCCATTGACACGCAGATCCAGCTTGCGAACGTGAGCTATGCGGAAGTGAGCTCGACGGTCATGGGTTCCACGGCGGCGATGGCCGGCGGCACGGGCCCGGTGGTGGCGCGCGTGCTTGCCGCGAAGGGGAAGACGGCGGTGGCTGCGGCAGGGACGCCGGACCATGCGACGAGTTCTGCAAGCTCCACGGAGCCTGCGCCGCTTTCGGTGGATCAGGCGCTTCAACAGCTCTCGCAATAGCGTATCCTTATTTTTATCATTCACGGCATGAGGCCATCCACACCATTTCTTCTCGCGGCGCTCATTGCGGCGTTTTCTGGCGCATGGCTTGCAGTCCGCGTTCCCGCCGCGCATGCGGCATCCGATCCCTGCGTGTTCACCCAGGCCGATTTTGACAAGATCGCGGCGGTGCAGAACGATCCCACGCTCACCGCAAACCAGGAGGTGATGCAGGAGCTTGCGGTGCGGAAGGCGCTTGTGGGACAAACCATCGCCTGCGCCGAGACGCAGATCGCCTCGCTCAAAGACACGCTCCAAAATGCCACGGGGACCGACAGTACGGCGGACGTGAGGTCCCAGCTCCTCAGTAGCCTTGGCGGCGCATCCGATTTTTACGGCATTGAAAACGCCAAACTTTCCGATGCGGGCATTGCCGGCACCAAACTGATCGCGCGGGAGATCATCGACTGGCGAGCCGGCACCTACGCCCCGCTTGAAGGAGAGGTGAACAACTATCTGCTCTGGGTGGAGAACCAGCCGCTTTTCCTCACGGCGCAGACGCGCATGGACCAGACCCAGCGTGCCGTGGCATTCCTGGAGAGCGCGGCAACGGACGCAAAGCTTGAGGCCGCTTTCAATGCCGCATACGCGTCATTCCAGGATGCGAAACAGCAGAACGCTGCGGCGCGGCAGGCGCTCGCGCAATCGCTTGCTCCCGACCAGTCAATTGCCCTCATTAAGCAGTCGTTGGAATCGCTTTCTTCCACCTATCAGCAGTTCTTCGCGGTAAGCGACGCGATCAAGGCGATTTTGCCCCAGCCATAGCCGTACGGTGCCGCTCCGGTCATTATGCCCGCGCAACGGCAAGGGCCAGGATGGCTTCTGTGCCATGGGCCGAAAGGGTGCGGACGCTTTCCCTGAACGTGGATCCCGAAGTGCTTACATCATCCACAAGGATGATGTCTTTATGGGCGTGCGAGGACCCGTCGCGGAGCGCGAAGCATCCGCGGATATTTTCGCGCCGCGCCGCACGGGATCCGGTGGCGCTCTGCGGTTTCCGGTGTCCGGTCCTTATGAGCGTCTGGTCATCGAACGGCAGTCCGAGGGATGCCGCGAGCGGTGAGGCGATAAGCGCTGATTGGTTGAACCCGCGTTCGCGGAGCCGCCGCGGCGAAAGCGGCACGGGCATCACCGTGTATGCGCGGAGCGGCAGGGGAATCGCGCGTACGCGCCGGGCGAGGATCTCGGCAAGCGGCAGGGCAGCGCTCCTGATCCCGCCGAATTTGAGCGCGCAGATGAGCGCCCGCAGTACGCCGTCCTGATAGCGTCCTGCGGCGGCAAGAAAATAGCACCCGGGCCCGTCGCCGATATTCTCTATGGCGAGGGGCGGCGGTCTGCCGATGGCATGACGGCAGGGTGCGCAGAGGGTTCCCGCTTCAAGGCGCGCGCCGCACGCCAGGCATTCCGGAGGGAAGAATATGTCGAGGACCGCGTCAAAATTCATGGTATGATAATAGCGACTGCGCCCTCAAGAAAAGATTAATCATGGCCAATCCCTTCTCTTTCATCAAAAAAAGCATCGGCACCCCTTCGTACCTGGGCATCGATATCGGCACGACTTCTATCAAGGTGGTGGAGGTGAGGAAGGGGGACAAAAATCCCCGTGTCGTAAACTACGGGTTTTTGGAATCGAGCGGCTATCTCGCGCGCGCGAACCAGGCGCTCCAGACGAGCGGGCTCAAGATATTCGAACGCGATGCCGTGGAACTTTTGAAGACTGTCGTCAAAGAGACCGGCACGACCGCAACGGACGTGGTGGCGTCTTTGCCGCCCTTTGAGGTCTTCACCACTCTTTTGGATTTTCCCGCAATGGGGCCGAGCGAGGTCCAGCAGGCGATCGTGTACCAGGCACGGCAGTATGTGCCGCTTCCGCTCTCTGAGGTGGCGCTCGACTGGATGAAGGTCGCCGACTATCAGGACGAGAAGGGCTTTGCCCACCAGAAGATACTCCTTATTTCCGTCCCGCAGGAAGAGATAAAAAAATATCAGCGCATCTTTGCGGGTGCGGGCCTCAACCTCCATGCCCTTGAACTTGAGAGCTTGAGCGTGGCTCGGCTCTTTGCGGGCGACCCCACTGCTTCGGTGATCGTGGACATCGGCAGCCGCTCAACGAACATGATGTTCATGCAGGGCGGCATCCTGGCGTGGGGTGCGCAGAGCGATTTTGCCTCTTCGTCCCTTACTCAGGCCCTGGCGACGAGCCTTGGCATCAATCCGGTCCGCGCCGAAGAGCTCAAGAAAGAGAGGGGCATCATCGGCACCGGCCCGAACTATGAGCTTTCCTCCATTATGCTGCCGTATGTGGATGCCATCGTGAACGAGGTGAAGAAGGCCCAGTTCAGTTTCGCCCAGCAGTTCCCGGCGGCGGCCAAGGCGGAGCGGGTGATCCTCGCGGGCGGCGGCGCGAATCTTCTGGGCATTGAGAAATATTTTGAGAAGGAGATCGGGGTTCCGGTGGTGAAAGCGGCGCCGTTCACGAAGTTCGAATATCCTCCCGAAATAGCGCCATTCCTCCCGGAGTTGAACCCCTTGCTCACGGTGGCGCTCGGATTGGGGATTAAGCAGTTTACCTGATGTGCGGTTTGGTGGTAGAATAATGACAAATGCCGCTTCCTCAACAGGTCATTGAACAATTGGGCAGGGAAGCTCCCGAATCGCAGGGATGGGCGTGGGATGCCCTGCTTTTCTGCGGCGGGATGCTTTTCCTCGCGGTGGCGATCTATGTGGGTTTGAAATACGGGTCGGAACAATATTGGAACGCCCAGATCATCAAGACCCAGGACGCCGTGAACGCCGCGGCGGCATCCGTGCCGGTGACCGACCAGGCCCAGATCGTGAGCTTCTACTCCCAGAGCGCGAACCTCAAGTCGGCGCTTGCGGGCCATCAGTTCACGTCGAAATTCTTTACGTGGCTTGAGAACAACACCGAGGCCAATGTCTACTATCAGAATCTCCAGCTTTCCGCCGGAGGGAAGGTGACGCTGAAGGGGGCGGCGAAGACCGAGGCCGATATCAACCAGCAGCTCGCGATCTTCGAGAATGCGCCTGAGGTGACGGGCGTTTCCCTTTCCGGCGTGAGCGTCGCGCAGACGGGGAGCGGATATACCTTCAATGTCGTGCTGACGATGGCATCCTCCGTCTTTGCAAGCCCATCCTTATAATCGCCATTCATGAAACAGACCACCAAACGCCTTTCGAGCACGCTCATCGCCCTCCTGCTTTTAGTGGCGGCGTTCGTGGTGTTCTTCGACCTTATCCAGCCCGAATATACCGTAGTGGAAGGCCTTCGGGCGCAAGAAGAAAGCGAACAGCTCTTGCTTGCGAGCGAGCAGGCGCTCGTGAAGCAGGTACAGGGCATCGTGTCGTCTTACCAGAGTCAGGCGGCCCAGGCGCAGGAAGTGAGCCTCGCCATGCCGATCGGGCCCGACACCTCTGAGGCGCTTGCCCAGATTTACGGCATTGCGGCAAACAGCGGCCTCACCATCCAGAACGTCGCCGTGACCTCGCAGAACTCGGGCATCGGCGCATCATCGAGCGGCGATACGACGGCATCCTCGGCGAGCAGCACCTCCATGGCCATCTCTGCCGTGATCAAGCCGAAGGGGACCTTGACCTTCCAGGTTGCGGGCATCGGGAGCTATGGCGCCCTCAAGACCTTCCTTCAGGGAGTCGAGACCAATATCCGCGTCTTTGACGTGACCGGGATCGGCATCAGCCCCATCGCCTCCCTTGGCGGATCTTCCTCCTCTGCTGCGCCGCAGCAGGATCTTTTCTCCTATACGCTCACCGTCGTCGCATATTATCAAACCTCGTAACCCCATCCATGGCGATCATTGTTGACGAAGCACAGAAGAAGCCGACCCATCTCTTTGCCATCTTTTCATGGCTGGGGTTCCTTGTCGTGGTAAGCGCCGCGGTCTACTATATCTTCTTCGCGGTGCCGCAGGCGGCGATCCTGCCGACGACGGGAGGACTGAGCGCCATCGCGCCGCTCGCGAATTCCGCGGTCCAGCCGCAGGATGTCATCTCGAGCGCGGCATTCCAGGCGGTGCTGCACGGAACGACCATCCAGCCGCCGAGCCCTTCGGGCCCGGCCACCAAAGGGCGGCCGAATCCTTTCCTTGCCCCGTAGCGCGGGCCTTATCATATTTTACGCATGACGTCAGACGAACTTTTGGAGCAGCTTCAGGCGCGGGGGATTCTTGATCCTACCGCGGCGGCGCGCATCAAGCGCGATGCCCTGGTCACGGGGAAGCCGGCGGAGAATCTCATTGCGGAGGAACGCCTGGTTCCCGACGACAAAGTTGCCGAAGTGAAGAGCGCGATGTTGAATGTCCCGTACCAGAAGATCGAGGCCCAGTCCATCGACCCGAAACTGTTCGCGGTGGTCCCCGAGGAGACCGCAAGGACCTATGAGACGATCCCGATCAGCATGCAGGACGGGCTTCTGGTGATCGGCATGATGCACCCGGAGGATCCGAAAGCGCAGGAAGCGATGAAGTTCATTGCGCGCCAGAACCGGCTGAACCTGGGCGTTTATCTCATCACGTACACCGACTGGCGCGCCGTGCTTGCGCGATATTCCCCGTACCGCACGGAGATCGCGAAGGCCGTGGAGTCGCTCAATGTGAAAGAAGGGGACGGGAACGACCGTACGATTTCGCTTGAGAGCGGGGCATCAAACGACGACGCGCCGATCGTCAGGATCGTTTCCGATACTTTCCGCGAAGCGGTGCAGAACAAGGCGTCCGACATCCATATCGAGCCGCAGCGCGGATCGGTGCGCATCCGTTTCCGCATCAACGGCGACCTCGAGCAGGTGACCTCGCTTCCGGGCGAACTCGCCCAGCCCATTGCCTCCCGCGTGAAGGTCATTTCCAATCTGAAGATCGATGAGACGCGCATCCCGCAGGACGGCCGTTTCCGCGCCAAGGTGTTCGACCGCGACATCGATTTCCGCGTGGCCACCTTCCCGACGCCGCTCGGCGAGAAGATCGCCATCCGCGTGCTTGACCCCACCACCGGGCTCAAGAATTTTGAAAGCCTCGATCTTCTTCCCCAGACCAGGAAGACCATTCTGGATGGGCTCAACCGGCCGTTCGGCATGGTGCTCATCACGGGTCCTACGGGGTCAGGCAAGACGACCACCCTCTATGCGTTTTTGCAGTCGCTCAACAAGGAGAGCGTGAACATCGTGTCGCTCGAGGACCCGGTGGAATATTTCGTGAGCGGCATCAACCAGTCGCAGGTGCATCCGGAGATCGGTTACGATTTTGCGAGCGGCCTCAGGCAGATCCTGCGCCAGGACCCCGACGTCATCATGGTCGGCGAGATCCGCGACGGGGAAACGGCGGGCCTTGCGGTACAGGCGGCGCTCACGGGCCATGTCGTGCTTTCCACCCTGCACACCAACAACAGCGTCGGCGTCATCCCGCGCCTCATTGATATGAAGGTGGAGTCGTTCCTTCTTCCGGTGTCCCTGAGCCTCGTGATCGCCCAGCGCCTTATCGGCGTGCTGTGCCCCGATTGCAAGGCGCCCGAGGCGGCGCCGCAGGAGGTCCAGGACCTCATCGCGCATTCCCTCAAGGGCCTTCCGGAGGACGTGGCGTCGCAGTTCAAGGCGCCTTACCAGATCTATCATGCAAAAGGCTGTGCCACCTGCAAAGGGCATGGCGTTGTGGGGCGCACGGGCATCTTTGAGGTGCTCCAGATGACCAAGAAACTCCAGGCGGTCATTGAAGGCGGGGCCACCATTGAGAAGATCTCCGATGCGGCAAAGGAGCAGGGGATGATCACCCTTCGCCAGGACGGCATCGTGAAAGCGCTCAGGGGGATCGTGAGCATCGAGGAGATCATCCGCGAGACAGAGGAGGGATAACGGGAGCAAATATTGTTTTTAAGGTACGGCGTTCCATTCTGCTGAACGGCCGCCTCGGCGCGCTACGCGCGCATCTATCTTCCTCGCCTCTTGGGCGGGACGCGCCTTCGCGCTTCCGAGACGCCCTTAAAAACAATATTTGCTCCCGTTATCCCTCCTCACTTTCTCCGGCTGATGCGGTGTGTTAGTATATACCTATATGGATGATTACAAGCAAAAGCTCAACGACCTTTTGACGGCGACGGCGAAGCAGGGCGCGTCAGACCTTCATTTGGAGGTCGGCCGCCATCCGACCCTGCGCGTGGACGGCGTATTGATCCCGCTTGAAAAGGAGCAGATCATGACCCCGGAACTCATGGAGGGCGTGGTGGGTGAGCTTGTTACCCCGGAACAGAAAGCGAAGCTCGTGAGCCAGCGGCAGATCGACTTCGCGTACAGCTTCGAGGACAAGGCCCGTTTCCGCGCGAACGCCTATTATCAGCGCGGCTATCTTGCGGCGGTGCTCCGCCTGGTGCCGGCGCAGATCAAGACGATCGACGAGCTCAATCTTCCGCCCCTGCTCCATGATTTCGCGAAGCTCTCCCAGGGATTCGTCCTTTTGGTGGGTCCGGCGGGACACGGAAAATCCTCCACGCTCGCGGCGATCGTGGACGAGATCAACCATACGCGTTCGGACCACATCATCACCATCGAGGATCCGGTGGAATATCTCTTCACCCAGGACCAGTGCATGGTGTCCCAGCGCGAGGTCGGCAATGACACGCTTTCCTTCCATTCGGCGCTCCGCACGGTGCTCCGCCAGGATCCGGATGTGGTGATGATCGGCGAGATGCGCGACGCGGTCTCCATCGGCACCGCGATGACCGCGGCCGAAACGGGCCACCTGGTCCTTTCCACGCTTCACACGAATTCCGCCTCGCAGACCATCGACCGCATCATCGATTCTTTCCCGCCGGAACAGCAGGGCCAGGTGACGTCCCAGCTCGCGGCGACGCTCGTGGCCATCGTCTCCCAGCGGCTCCTGCCCCGCGTTTCCGGAGGGCGCGTGCCTGCGGCGGAGATCATGATCGTGAATCCCGCCATCCGCAACCTCATCCGCGAACGGAAGACCTATCAGATCGACCTTGTGATCGAGACCTCGCTCCAGGAGGGGATGGTGACCCTCAACCGGTCGCTTGCCAATCTGGTAAAGAACAAAGAGGTATCGCTTGAGAACGCCGAGCTTTATTCACTGAATCCCGCCGAGCTTCGCATCCTGATGGAGCGGACCTAGTGCGGGCCTGAGCCATCGACCCATGAAATTCAAGTATCAGGCAAAAACCAAGGACGGGGAGATGCAGGTAGGGTTCGTTGAGGCTGCCGACCGGGATACGGCGGTGGCGATCCTCACAAGCCACGAACTTTTCGTGCTCTCGGTCGCCGAAGAAGCCCCGCCGACATTCCTGGACCGCGTGTCGGGATTCCTTGCGCGCACCCGCCGCAAGGACCTCATCATTTTTGCGCGCCAGCTTGCGACGCTCTTGGAGGCCCGCCTGCCTTTGAGCGATGCGCTCAAGATCCTGAACGAGCAGACGGCGAACAAGACGCTCAAGGAAGCGGTCTATCAGGTGTCGCAGGACGTCAATGCGGGACTTTCCTTCTCGCAGGCGATGGGACGGCAGGCCAGCGTATTCCCCGACTATTATGTGGAAATGGTCCGCGCCGCAGAGGTTACGGGGAATATGAACGAGGTCGCGACGTTCCTTGCGGATTACACCGAGAAGGAAGGAGATCTCGCAAGCAAAGTGTCTTCGGCGCTCATTTATCCCGCCATCGTCCTTGCGCTTTTCGTGGTGGTTGCCTTCATCCTTTTGACCTTCGTCTATCCTTCGCTTGGCGGCGTGTTCGCGCAGAACGGCGTCTCCCTGCCGTGGTATACCCAGATCCTTCTCTCCACGGGCAATTTCCTTGCGCAGTGGTGGATCGCCGTGGTGGTGGTCGCCGCCGCGCTGATCGTCCTGCTTGTCAATTATCTTTCCACGAGCGAAGGGAAGGCCGTACTCGACGAGGCGAAACTCCGCCTTCCGATCGCGAAAAAAGTGGACCTCCCGGTCGTCCTCGCGCGCTTCGGCAATTCCATGGCGCTCCTCGTGCACGGCGGCATTCCCATTGCCCAGGCTTTGGAGATCGTGAGCCATATGGTGGGGAACACGCTTTACCAGGATGTCGTGCATGACGTGGCGGACGATGTCCGCCAGGGCATGCTGCTCTCGCAGAGCATCGCGAAGCACCCCGACTATTTCCCGCCGCTCGTATCGCAGATGGTGGCCGTCGGCGAGACCACCGGCAAGGTGGAAGACATGCTGAACCGCCTTGCCGGCATCTACACCCGCGAGGCCGACCAGATGGCCGGCAACCTGGTGGAGCTTATCCAGCCCATTCTCATGATCGGCATGGGGCTCATGGTGGGATTGCTGTTCGCTTCGGTGCTCATTCCTATCTACAATCTGACGGTGAACATCCACTAAGGCTTTTGCCGGCGCTCCCGGGACGGCTTTCCCGGTGTGGATAAACGTGAGAAGGGATATGGTATGATGAAGGGACTGAAAAAGGCAGGCATTGCGGCAAAGGTCGTTTCATTATCAAAAAAAACAAAGGACTATGATTACCAAAAAAGATCTTATGGCGGAGGGCGCGGAGCGGCAGGGCTTCACCCTTATTGAAATCCTGATCGTGGTCGCCATCATTGCCATTCTGGCATCGGTGGTGATGGTCGGCCTTGGGCCTACCCAGCAGCTTGGCCGCGACGCGCGGCGCGTATCGGACCTGCATGAGGTGCAGACCGGCCTGGAGCTTTACTACAATGCAAAAGGGCAATATCCCGTGGTGACGGGCGGTTCGTGGGCGACGCTGCAGAGCACCCTTATGGGGGCAAGCATCAACGTGAACACGGTGCCGAACGATCCGACCAATGGAAAGAGCTACCAATATGGCACGGACACCAATGGGACCACGTATATCCTCGGCGCCAACCTTGAAAGCGGGAACAGCTCCGTGTGGCAGACCTATCAGGGCGCCCCGGCAAACCTCGGCAGCATGAACTCCGGCGACAGCAGCCTTACCGGCGACTGCAAAGGGCCGAAGCTCGGAGGGTCAACCGACCTCAACTACTGCCTCTCCATCTAACGGCCTTCCGGCGACGGAACGGGAAAATGATGGCAAAGATCCCGCTGCGGCGGGATTTTTGATTGTCTGGTAAAATATCCCATATGACCTGGCTCATCCTTTTTGCTTTCGGGCTTGCGATCGGGAGCTTCCTGAATGTCATCGCGGTGCGCTACGACGGGGAGCGCTTTCTCCTCGGCGAGAAGACGCTCGGCGGCCGTTCACACTGTCCGCACTGCGGGAGGACGCTGCGGTGGTTCGAGCTCGTGCCGGTCGCAAGCTTCATCATGCTCGGCGGCCGCTGTGCGCGCTGCAAGGTCCGCATCGGATTCCAGTATCCCGTAGTGGAGCTCATTTCAGGCTTCCTCTTCGCGTTCGTACCGTATCGTCTCATGGCATTTGCGGGCGCATCAGGAGGGATGTCCGTGCTGGTGGCGGGTCTCTGGGTGGTCGCCTTCGAGGCTTTGCTCCTTATGTCGCTTATTGATATCCGCCTCGGCATCATCCCCGATGAGCTCAATGTATTCCTTGCTGTCCTCGCGGTCTTTCTGGGCATTTTTACCATGGGGTCCCTTGGAACCGTGAACCAGTCTTTCGCCGGGTTGTACGCGGGCCCCTTTGGGCTCCAGGGGATATTCTGGCTGAACCGCCTTATCGCCGCGGCATTCGGCGGAATTTTCTTCGGATCGCTCATCGCCGTGACTCGCGGCAAGGGGATGGGCATGGGCGATCTCAAGCTCGCCGTGCCGCTTGGCCTTCTCTTTGGCTGGCCGGACATCCTCCTTGCGGTGGCATTCGCAAGCGTCATCGGCGCGGCCGCAGGGATCATTCTTGTACTTGCGGGCAGGAAGAAAATGAAGAGCACGGTGCCCTTCGGGCCATTCCTGGCGGTGGGCGCGGCGATCACGTTCTTCTTTGCCGCCCCGCTCATATCGTGGTATTTCTCCTTGATCGGGCTGCGGTAACCGGGCGGAGTTTGGTGGTATAATAGAACATGATGCTTTATCATTCATCGCCATCCGCCGTTCACGGCCGTTCCGGGTTCACGCTCGTGGAGATGCTTGTCGTGATCGGCATCACCATGCTCCTCGCCGCCCTCGCCGTCGGTTACAGCAAGGCGGGCCAGAACGCCGTGACGCTTACCGTGGAGGAAGCGAAGGTTTCCGAGGTCATTCTCCAGGCAAAGGAACTTGCCATCAACACGTATGGGACGACCGTATCCGGCGCAAAGTCATGCGGGTTCGGGGTGCATTTCGATGTTTCGGGGCAGACCTATTCCCTGTTTTCCTATTCCGTACCGTCCGGCACCGCATGTCCTGCGCTGGCGGACGTACAGAAGAGTGGCCTGGATCAGACGGTCTATGCGGAATATCAGCCAAGCAGCTGGAATATCCCCCTTTCCCAGGGCGTGCGGATGCAGTCCGCAAACGATGCCCTTGCCGACGTGCTCTTCTATCCGCCTGCCCCCACTACGCTCATATGCCGCACGAATGCCGACACCGGCGGCGCCACGCCGAATTGCGGCAGTTTCCTTTCTCCGACCATGGATTCCAATATCTATCTTTCCACGGTGGACGGAGGGAGCGCCGCCACGATCTCCGTAAGCCCCGAAGGGCAAGTGACGACCTTTTGACCATGCAACCGCCCTATCTCGTGAAATCAGAAAAATCCCGGAAAGGCCAATCTATTGTGGAAGCGCTGGTCGCGCTCGGGCTTTTGGTGACCGCGCTCGTCGGCATCGAGACCCTGCTTACGCGATCGTTCATGCTGCAGCGCGTGACCGCGGACCAGACCAAGGCCACCTACCTCGCTTCCGAGGGCATTGAGATCGCAAAGAGCCTTATTGATAACCAGGTCTATAACCCCTCGAGCGGCGGATGGGGCGGTTTCTGCGGATTTTCCGCCGGCGGGAGCAATCTCTATCAGGTTGATTGGACGAGCGTGGCCTGTCCGTCCCCGGTGGCGCTCGGCAATGCCGCGCCGCTCTGGTATGACCCTTCCACGGGTCTGTATTATCAACATCAGGCGAGCGGCTTTACGGCGACCCCGTTCACGAGGATTGTGAGGATCGCCAAAAGTCCGGACGGAAATGAGATCGACGTCCAGTCCACGGTCAAGTGGAATACCGGCGCGCTTACCGGCCAGAGCCTGACCCTTGAAGACCAATTTTATAACTGGAGGCCATGACATCGCCCAATGCATCGATGAAAAGGGGATTCACGCTCGTAGAGCTGCTCGTTACCATTGCGATTTTTTCCGTGGTAGTCACCATTGCCACGGCAGGATTCGTGAATTCCCTCCGTACCCAGCGCCAGGTGGCGTCCCTGATCTCTACCCAGAGCAACGCGAGTCTTGTGCTCGAACAGATGGCCCGCCAGATCCGCACCGGGTTCCTGTTTTGCCATGATCGGGGCGTGAACAATGCCCTGAACGGAGGATGCAACAACCTTCCCTACACCCAGTCCGGCGATCCGGGCTATGTCCAGGGATGCACCGCAATCGATTCGGGCTATGCCGATCCTTCCGCCCCGGATGCCGGCCTCGGCCTGCAGAATCCGAGCGATCTGCCCATATTCAGCTGCCCCTCGCTGGATTATTACGATGCGCAGGGAGACCACGTGAATTATTCGCTCCAAAATAATGCGCTGGTGGAGAGCGTAAACTCATCCACGCCGGCCTCGCTCACCGGCGACAGCGTGAAAGTGACCAGCCTTCACTTCCTCATCTTCGGCAATATGGAAGGGGATAGCTGGGCGCCGCGCGTGACGGTCACGATCGGTGTCGTGCCGAGCTCCACCGATCCCGCCGTCATGGGCAGTGTCCTGAATCTTGAGACTACGGTGAGCGCCCGCACCATTGACTGCACTTCGGGTGGCCAGTGTTAACTGTGCGGGCGTTATTCGCCTCGTGGCGGTTTTCCACAGCCGGCGATGGCGCATATCGCAGAGCATGAATGTGGTATAATGAATCCATGAAGGATCCCAAGGTGCTGTGGGCATGGGTCGGAGGAGCGATCGTGGTCATCGCGATCGCCGCAGGCGTGCTATGGCGCGTTTCGCGTCCTGCCACGACGCCATCCGCCCCGACGGGACCCGTGGCGGTGCACGCGCC
>DAIDLF010000032.1 GCA_027449645.1 Candidatus Parcubacteria bacterium
CTTTTCCACCGGCCTGCGCCTCGCGGAACTCTGCAGCCTTTCACGCTATCTTGATCTCGGCCGCGGCGAGATCTCCGTGCGCGGCAAAGGCGACAAGCTGCGCGTGGTCTTCATTTCGGATACCGCGCGCGAGGCGATCAAGACCTATCTCGCAAAGCGGACCGATGCGGAAGAAAAATTGTTCGTGAGCATCAGCAAATCCGGAAAAGTGATCGGCCCCATCACGCCGCGCGCCGCCGAGCGCATCGTGGAGCGCCGCGCCAAGGAGGCCGGCATCATGCAGAAGGTGCACGCGCACCTTCTGCGCCACAGCTTTGCCACCGACCTCCTCGTGAACGGCGCCGACCTGCGCTCCGTGCAGGAACTCCTCGGCCATGCCAATATCTCCACCACGCAGATCTATACCCACCTCACCAACAAGCAGCTCCGCGAAGTGCACGAAAAATTCCACGGCGCCAAGCGCCCTGCACCGCCTTCGGACCAATAGCGCACAGTTGACGAATTGGATATTATATTGTATTCTATGACGGACTTGATGGCGAAAAGCCGTTGAGTGCGGAGGAGTTCTATGTTCCTATTGACGATTGCCGCGGCAGCCATGCTGGCCGCGAGCACGATGACGGCCGCGAATGCGCCGGCCGCAAAAGTAAAACCGGCGCTCATCGCGCCCCAACCCGCCACGGCGCACCGCATTATGAGGCCAGTGCGTCCCGCACTCGCGCCGCTTGCGGAAGCACACCCGCAACTGGGAAATTCCCGGAGCGCGGTGCTCCCAGCCCTCGGCCCGCAGACGCGAGCACTCACCGCCGGGACAAACGCCGGATCCGTGCACCGCGCCATCAAGCCGTAGCCTTAAGGCTTGCCGGCCAACCCCCCATCTTTGGTCCCCCGCTGAATCTCTTGCGGGGGCCGTTTTTTTATGAGGTGCCCAGGAGAGGATTTGAACCTCCACGCCTTTCGGCACGAGCTCCTAAAACTCGCGTGTCTGCCGTTTCACCACCTGGGCATGACGGGACGATCCCGTACCGCTATATTTTTTCCTTCACTTCCAAAAGCGCGTTCTGCTTCTCCAATTCCCGCTTTGCATCGCTTAGTCCCTTAAAGAGGTCAATGCTCTCCTGCTGAAACCCCGCGGCCGCGGCCGCGGCATCCCCCTCCTCCTCGGCGGCGTCCTGGAGGAACGCCAAGGCGATGGCCTGCTGCTCATCGGGAGAAAACTCCTTTATGTGGGCCACGAGAAACGCCTTCGCCTCCTCCTCGGTTCCGGCCTGTACGATCTTCAAAAACTCATCGTGGACATTTCCTGACGGCATGGCGTTTGTGATGATATACGGTTATTTTGTTTGATCCTCGATATGGCCGGCAAAGAATGCATGGAACACGGTCGCCCAAAATCCGCCTTTCTTATTGGACGTCTTCTTTGTGGCGTATTCCCGCGAGAATACCTTGCGCGCGCGGTCCTCGTCATAGTTCGGGTCGCCGGCATGCGCAGTTTGATATTCCTGCCACGCCTGCCGCGTTTCATCTGCATCGAGAGGAGTGCTGAACATGACCCGCGCCTCATCGAATGTCATCTTTTTTTCCGGATTGGCCTTGCGTTCCAGATTCGCTTCAAGAATGCCCTTCGCTTCAGGATCTTTGAAGAGCGTATCCCGCAACACCGTACCCATCTCACCAAGGCTCTCATTGGCAACGGCGAGCTTCTCTTTGATATAAGGCCTGCGGTCCAGATCTTCCTGGGTGATGTTCATGAATGCCTCATAGCTCGTAAACTTGTTCTTGATCTTCTCCTTGAGGGTCATCTTGCGCTTCACGAGATCCTCCAGGGCATACGGGTCGCCGTCCTCCCGCCGGCGGAGGGCATCTTTATACTCATCCTCGGTAAGGTGATATTCCTTGCAGAGCATCGCCATGCGCTCGTTGCCGATGGCAATGGACTCCTCCGCCTTGTCCAATTTGGCCATGGCAGCCTCAAGCGAAGCGAGGATCTCGGGATGCGTGAAGGCGATCTCGTCAAACCGTTCCAGCACGCCGCCTTCCAGCACGTCGGGACCTGCAAGCTCGACGATCTCCCTGAGCTTCGGCGAGGCGTGCACCAAGGCCTCTTTGTTGGCCGCCAGCCTCTGCCGCACGGCATCTGCACGTTCCTTGATCGCAAAGAATTTCCCCGTCTCCTCATAGAGCGCATCCACGTCGGCCTCGGTGAGCTTCTCCCCCCTGAAGATCTTCTCACCAAGGCTCTTCTTATCCAGGCGGATCCTGTCGAGATTTTCCTCGCCGGCATTTTCCTCCGCATCCGAAAAGTCGCCGTGCTCAAGATAGGCCGCGAAAAGGCGGCTCTGGCGCTCATCCCTCAATACCTCTCCCAGCGGAACGCGCTGCGGCTCCTGTTCCGCCCGTGCCGCGGCTTCGTCCTCGCGAACCTTCTTTCCGAAATCCTCAGTGAAAGACATGGTTTTTATGGGCTTTTTGCTTATGTTTATTAAATCAGAGCCTGTGGCGAATAGCAAACCGCCGATTTGACATTTTCTATATTATATGCTATTATTTTCCACAGGTCAAGCTGAGGACACCAACCAGCTCGACGCTTGTAAAAGCAGTCAAATCACGCAAGAGAGAGGAGAAGCACCATGGCAATCGATCGTTTGTATGACCCCGAGGTCGCAGACCTCGAGAACTACGCCAGGATGACGGGGAATGGCATCGCTATCCCCGTATGGATCCACCTTGATGTACTCGCGGGAATCCGCGACCAGACAATGGACGTCCGCGCAGAAGCGGAGCTCCGGCCTGGCATGGCCCCGTTGGTTTCAATCAACGGGCTTGCGCCGACCACCTGGGAACGCCGGGTTCCCACGGCGGCACGGGCGGCGGCGAGCGAGATGCAGAAATGCACCTGCCCGCCGCGTTCGCCACGCACGGCACCCGCCGCGCGACCGGTAGCAACGGCGACTCCAACGCCCGCTCCGGCAGCGGCACCCGCCCGGCCAGCGCATACTGCACCCCATGCGCCTGCACCGGCAGCCCCAACTGCAACACCCGCCCACGCGCCTGCATGCGCACCTGCCGACGCGGCAAGCCATGATTCTCATGGTGGCCACGGAAACACGGAAGCAGCGTCGTCAAATTGGCACGCACTGCGGAACATCGCCCTGGTAATCTTCGCCATTGCGGTGCTGTTCCTTCTCGCGAACATCGCCACAAAAAGCGGATCGCATGGATCAACAAAGGAAGCGCCCGCGCAGACGCAACGGGCAACTGACGCAACTGCGGACGCGAAGCCTTCACCTGCGGGCACGCCTGGAGAAAAAGCCAGGCCGCCCTATGTCCCGGATATCCCCGAAGCAGAAGCGGAGAAAGAAGGCATCACCGTCTCCTTTCTCCATGGATGCACCCCCACCACGGGCGGAATGATGCACTGTGAAGGCATTATCCGGAACACCGGAAATACCGACACCTACGTCACCTTTCTCGCCCCCCGGGTAGAGGACGGACAGCAGCGGGGTTGGGCATCCGGAAGTTCGGCAGGCATCACGCCGATCGAGCTCTGGAATGTCCGCTTCGTCCCCAACACCTTCCCGCTCGGGGTAACCATCCCGGCAGGAGGTGCCGCGCAGTTTGCGGCAGAGTTCAAAGAATTAGGGAGCGATAACGCTTCCTATAAGATTGACCTTGCCATCGAGAGGGACGGCCAGATCACTTACCTCGATATAGACGGGGTACCGGTCGTCCAGCCGGCAAACTGATCTCCGGGTCAACGATCTCGTTTTTCCTCTCCTTGCGGCATCTGCAGCATCTCACAACCCCCTTACGCCAATATCATCGGCGCATGGGGGTTGTTTTTATTTTGCGCGCAGAAGCCGGAATCCTTCCGCCAAATCAAAATCCCCGCCGAAGCGGGGATTTTGCACAGAAGCGGACGGGCTGGTCGCTCCCTGCGGTTAGCAGGAAGTGATCGTGCCGCTCGCACCAAGGAACGTACCGATGACCATCGGGATCGCTTTCGCGAGAAGGGCCACCGCGACCGCAACGGCTGCATAGAGCAGGGTTGCGCCTGCCTGCTTGACCTTCTCCGGCTCGCCGCCCGCCGTCAGATACTTGAAGGCTGCGACAAGGATGAAGATCACGGCAAGAATGATGAGGCCGTAGAAGAACCATCCGAAGACGATACAGAGGAGCTGAAGGACGTTCGTCAGGCTCACGATGTTCGTCACCGGCGTATTGCTCGTGCCTGCCACGCCGCCTCCTGCCGGAGGAGCAGACTGTGCGGACGCGAGCGCCGGCACGATAAGCGCCGTCAGGAAGGGTCCGACTTTCTTTACCGAGGTAATGAGTTTTTTCATGGTAGTAGAAATCATCGACCTTTCGCAGTACTTCCTCAGGATAGCATAAAGGGGTTGTGCGGGCAAAAACCGCACCCTAGCACGTGAACGACCCCGCTCCGGAACCGGTCAGGCTGGCGACGAGCTGGGGGAAGCCTTTTGCGATCAACCCGACCACCAATCCCACTGCCGCCCAGGTGATCGTCCTTCTTGCGTTGCTCACCTTTTCCGTATCGTCGCCGCCGGTGACATAGAGGAATGCGGCATAAAGGATCATGATGATGGACACCGCGAGGAGGATGTTGATCATCCAGTTGATGATGTTGCACAGAAGCGAATCCAAAGTGGCCTGGGTCGTCACGGTCTGCGCGTAGGCGATGTTGGAAAAGAGACTGACGCTGAGCACCACAATCACCGAGGCAAGGGGGGAACGAAGCAGCCACACTTTAACCTTCGACATGAATGGATGTTTGTTATTTGTTTTCGACCCTTTGCTGTTCATGGTTAACTGTAGCACAAACCTCAATGAAATCCAGCAATTTCCCTTAGTGGCCGGCGAGGATGTTGGCGATGAGCGTGGTGACCCCGGACGCCAGGGTAGCCACCGCAAACCCGATTGCCGCCCATACGAGCGTCTGTTTCCCTTTGGTATATTTCTCGGAATTCCCGGCAGAGGTCGTCATTTGGAATGCCCCCACGAGCACCATGATGACGGCGAGCGGGATGGCGATCGTCGTACTCAGAAAATTGATGACGTTATTGAGCACCGCCGGAAGGTTTTTCCCTCCCAGAGGGTCGGTCAGCACCACTGATTGGGCGAATGCCGTCGCTCCGGTCGCCAAAAACGCGCCGATCCCCGCCGTGGCCGCCGCGAGCTTTTTCATGCGTTTCATGGATATAGTATAACAGGATTTTCCGCGAGGCGTTAGCTAGAGCGGGGTCGCATTGCCGCAGAAGCTCAATGGGAAATTCCGTCCCACATACTGGCTGGAAACATAGGCCGGGACTCCCTCGTAGACCGTCAGCTTGCAGGCATCCTGTTTCGAAATGCCCAGCGCGCTCAGAAGCTCCGCCTCTGCCGCCTGCCGGGCAGCCTCGAGCGGGGTGGAAAGGATGCCGATGGAGAAGCTGCTGTCCCCGGCATTGTACTGGATGGAATACTGATCAGTGCCGCGGATCACCACTGTCTGCTGGTCCTGGGTGATGTAATCGGCGCTCTTATAAAAGTTGTTCATGGACACGCTCCCCTGGCTTGTGCCGATCACGAGGGCGGTGCTCGTCGGCGTTTCCATGACGAGAGAAGACGACGGGGATGAGCTCGCCGCACCGGAGCCTCCGGATGCAGTGCTTGTGCCTACGGAAGGGAGAGACCCCGACCCGCCCGGGGTGCCGGAGTTTGCCCTATTCTGCCAGAGCACCCATCCTATCCACGCAGCAGCGAGGATGATCACGATGGCGGCGATAGTGATGATCTTTTTTCTCATGTCTTTATTATAACCCACAGGTGGTATGCGTACTCCACGCATTCCAGTTTGCACCGCTGCTCGAAAGCTGGCATGCCATCTGGATATTGGTGGCGACGTTCTGCGCCGCCGCGGCGCACTCGTTATAGAGCTCCTGATTTACGATTGTGCTCGGCCCGCAGCCATCCTTGCCGCACTTCCCGGGCGCATGCCACGAATGGTCGAAGGCCTTCGTGCATGAAATATTGGCATCAGGACCGGAGTGCGGGACGTTGTTCGCCGTCAGGTTGATCTGGAAAAGGCCGATGGAAACCGGCTGGCCGGTGGTGGATTTATCGCCGCCCGCCGCAGCCTGTCCGCTGCTCTCGGCATTGCAGATCTCCGAGGCGGCCGTGGCATGGTTTCCAAGACAAGTGGATTCCAACGCCGAAACCGTGCATGGTCCGGCGGCGGGCGCATGGCAGGTTCCTCCCCCGGCGCCGCTCCCGGAGCCCCCGCTTCCGGACGACGGGACGTTCACCTGGTTCACTGCCTGTCCGGTGCCGCTCAGCCCCGGCAGATTCAGGTTGACGAGCTGGGGGTTGATGATATTCAGCACCATATAGGCTCCGCCGAGCAGGAGTATCCCCCAGAGGGCGGCCATAAGCCATTCCTTCGCTTCGCTCTGCCCGGAGGGATTGCCGATGGTGGTCATATAAAGGATGCCGCCATAGACCACTACCGCGACCGCAAGGACGCCGCCGATGAGCAGGGCAAACTGGTAGAAGTTCGCGATATAGCTTCCGGGAGAACTGCTGGTGCTATTCACGTATGACCCAGGGATGGAAACCGAGATGGGAACCTGCGCAAAAACCGTGCCTGCAGAAATGAAAAATAAGAACAGGCCTCCCAGCAAAAAGAGCAGGGGCACTGAAGGAAGTCTTCTGGGATATTTTTTCATAGGCATGCCTCGCCTCCTAGGGCGCGCAATACTTCGAGCCATCCTTATTGACTGCACAAGTGGGGAACCTGGAGTTGGGGTCGCACTGCGTATTCCCGCACGGGATCCATCCCGGGTTCAGTGATCCGCCAACCACGCCTTCTCCTGGGCTTTGTATGCCCGATCCCGACGAGGGGGCCGGACCGCAGCTTCCGGTGCCGTCTGCCGCGATCACGCACACCCCGGTGGCACACTGGTCCCCGGTGGTGCAGGAGCCTCCTTCCGGAAGATTGGTCGAACCGGCGGTGCCCGTGCCGCCCGTGGAACCCGTGCCGCTCTGTACCGTGCCAAGCGCGCAGGATCCTGCGCCGAACCCGCCGATGCCGTTGATCTGAAGCGTCGTGATGATGGTGTTTACGATCAAATATGAACAAAGCACGATCACCACGCCGATCACGGTGTCGGTGAGCGTCTTCCTGCCCTTGCTCAACATCTCAGGATTCGCGCCGGAAATCATCATCAAAATGCCTCCCACAATGAAGAGGATCGGCGCAATGATGAAAATTGCCACCGACATCGCGAAGTAGACGATATTGATGCCGGTATTGATGAGGTCGCAGAGGCTCGTGCAGGCGCCCTGTCCCGGATTATAGGTTGCGCCGCTCGCAAGATAGTTGCCCGTGCAGGAAACCAGGGGTCCCCAATATCCCGTAGGCCAGAGGCTTGGCGTGGTATACGTGCCGCCCGTGCTCGCGAGGGCGATGACCGGCAATGCCACCAGGGAAACTACGGCGAATACCAAGGCGAATTTCCGCGGCGACATGGTCATGGATGGATAGGGTTAATTGGTGACGCTGTTCATTTCTGACTGCGCCTCGGTGAGCGCGGCCGTGGAACCGGATGAGCCGTTGAGGACATTCTGTATGGCCTTGTTCATGATGCCGTCGTAGCTCTCGCTGTTCGTCTCATGCCATGAACGCGCGGTGAGCGCCTGGCTGGCAAAGACGGCGAGATTGGGATCGGTGAGATCGGCCTGGATGGCAGTCCGGAGCGCAGGGGGCAATCCGGTATCCGTCGTATAAATATTCTCATTCGCGAGGGAGGTCGTCAAATTGATGATGAACGTCCAAGCGCCGACGACCGATGCACTGTCTTTGTTGACGGTCAGGCCGGAATACTTCGCGTAATTGATATCGCCCGCGGCGTTGTCCGGCTGGGGCATCGGCGCGATGCCGACATTGAGGAACGGCGATTTCGCCTTGATGGCTGCGAGGGACGCCGCATAGTCAAAAATGACCGCGACTTTGCCCTGCGCGAATGCGTCGTTGGCATTGCCCAGACTGTCGTTCCAGGTGTAATAAGGGGAAGTGGCGTTGGCGAACTGCAGATAGAAACTGAATGCCGCAAGGCCGGGCGTGCCATTCCCGCCGTTCCCTACGAATGCCACCGTGGAATTGTTGGTGGAGAGCATCTGCGTCCCATTCTGCAGCATAAGGAGAAACACGAGGTCGGAAGCGTTCGGCACGCTCGCCTCAGAGCCTCCGATGGCCGCGGCGGCGCGCGTGAGCTGTCCCTGCCCGTCCACGGCGCGGAGCGCGGCGATATCGTTGTCAAACTCAGTCCATGTCTTCGGCGGTACGGCGATTCCCGCAGAATCAAATAGGTCCTTGTTATAGATCATCGCCATCGTGTCCACGGAGAGCGGGAGCGCATAGACCGTGGTATTGGCACTGAAATCCTGCGACACCACGGTGGGAAAATCGTTCTGGAGCGTCACCGCGCTGAACGTGGCGGCAAGGCTCGCAGGAATAGGCGCGATCACGCTCGTCCACTGGCCAAGGTCGCGGTTCGGCACCTCAAAGATGTCCGGACCGGTCCCGGCGGCAAGCGCCTTAAGGAGCGTGCTGCCATAGGCGGCCGAAGGGATCTGGGTATATTTGATCTGCGCACTGGACCCGGAACCCGGTCCGGTGTACTGGCTGATAAGGTCGTTGAACACCTTTGGGTCCTCGGTCCCCCAGATGGTAAGATTCAGCGCCTGCGTGCCTGCGGCGTTGTTCCGGATATTCATGAAAAAGACCACAACCACCACCACAAGCGCAATGACTGCGAAAGCGATGATGATGATCTGCCGTTGGGTAAGGTTTTTGGGCATCCTTTAGATGACGACGGTGCCGGCAAGGCGGTCGCCCTGGCGCAGGTCCATGATGCGTACGCCCTGGGCCGAACGGCCGGTCCTGCGGACCGTGCTCAGTTCAGTGCGGATCATCTGGCCCTTCGCGGAAAGCGCGAAGATCTCCTTTTCGTCCGTGATGACATGGGCGGAAACCACCGCGCCCGTCTTCTGCGTCACTTCGGCCGTCTTGATCCCCGATCCGCCGCGCGATTGCTTTTTGTATTCCTTGAGCGGCGTCTGCTTGGCATAGCCGTGCTCCATCACCACAAGGAACATCGCGTCGTCTCCCTTTATTATATCAAATCCCGCCACTTCGTCGTTGCCCTTCTTGAGCTTGATGGCGCGCACGCCCGCAGCGGTGCGGCCCATCGGCCTGGCCTGCTTCTCGTCAAAGCGGATGGACTGTCCCTGCCGCGTCGCGAGGATCGCCTGATCCGAACCGCCCGTGAGCCGGGCCCACTTGAGCTGGTCGCCTTTTTTGAGCGAGATGCCGATGATGCCCGTGCGCCGGATATTCTCGAAGTCCTCCAGCGGGGTCTTTTTGATGACACCCTGCTTGGTCACCATCATCAGGTATTTCTTTTTCTCCCCTTTGGCGGAATAATTCACAATCGCATTCACGTTCTCGTCGGCGGGAAGTTCCAGGAAATTCTGGATCGCCTTGCCCTTGGACGTACGCGTGGCCTGCGGAATCTCGTAGACCTTCGTCTGGAACACGCGTCCGCGATCGGTGAAGAACAGCACGTTGTCGTGCGTGTTCGCGCTGAAGAAATGGAGGAGGAAATCCTCGTCGGCCACGTCGGAACCGATGAGCCCCTTGCCGCCGCGGCGCTGGACCTTGAACGTATCCGGCGGGAGGCGCTTGATGTAGCCGCCGGCCGAAACCGTGACCATTGCCTCCTCCTCCGGGATCAGGTCTTCGTCGCTCACCGCCTCCACGGCGCGCGCCACCACCTTGGTGCGCCGCTCGTCGCCGTATTTCTCCTTCAGTTCGGCGACCTCGTCCTTGATGATCTTCACCACCCGGGCCGGACTCTTGAGGATCGCCTTGAGCTCTTCGATCAGTGCCTTCTTTTCCTTGAGCTCGGTCTCTATTTTGAGCCGCTCCAGCGCCGCGAGCGCCTGAAGCCGCATCTCAAGGATGGCCGTGGACTGCAGATCGCTCAGCTTGAAGTTCTTCATGAGCGCCGCATGCGCCTCCTCTTTGTCTTTGGATTTCCGGATCGTCGCAATGATGCGGTCTATCGCATTCAGGGCGATCATAAGGCCTTCCAAAATATGCGCCCGCTCCTCCGCCTTGCGCAGGTCATACTTGGTGCGGCGCACCACGATCGTTTTGCGGTGCCCGATGTATTCCGTCAGCACATCGCGGAGCGTGAGTAGGCGCGGTTCGATGCCGTTCACAAGCGCGATCATGTTCATGTTGAAATTCTTCTCAAGGTCCGTGTGCTTATAGAGCCAGTTCAGCACCTTCTGCGGCGGAACGTCGTTCTTCAGCTCGATTACGATGCGCATGCCTTCGCGGTCGGACTCGTCGCGCAGGTCGCGGATGCCCTCTATCTTCTTGTCTTGGGCGAGCTCAGCGATGGATTTGATAAGTTCGGATTTGTTCACCTGATACGGGATCTCGGTGACCACAATATCGAACTGGCGGCTGTTCTTCTTTTCCACGATCTCCGCCTTTGCCCGCGTAAGGATCGCGCCGCGGCCGGTGATATATGCCTCCCTGATCGCCTTCGCATCGTAGATGATGCCGCCCGTCGGAAAATCGGGCCCTTTGACGAACTGGAGCAGGTCCTCGCTCGTGGCATCGGCGTTATCCGCCAAGTGGATGATGGCATCCGCCACCTCGCCCAGGTGGTGCGGCGGGATGCTCGTCGCCATGCCGACCGCAATGCCCAGGGTGCCGTTCAAAAGGAGGTTCGGCAGCTTTGCGGGAAGCACCGTCGGCTCGTCGCGGGTGCCGTCATAGTTCGGGATCCAGTCCACGGTCTCCTTCTCGATGTCCACCAGCATCTCGTCCGCGATCTTGGAAAGCTTGGCTTCGGTGTAGCGGTAAGCCGCCGCAGAGTCGCCGTCCACGGAACCGAAGTTGCCCTGCCCGTGGATGAGCGGATAGCGGAGCGAAAAATCCTGCGCCATGCGGACCATGGCATCATAGACCGAACTGTCGCCGTGAGGGTGGTACCGCGCAAGCACCTGGCCTACCACGTTCGCCGACTTGCGGGTCTTTGCGCTGGAGGTGATGCCGCTGTCCCACATGTCCCAAAGGATGCGCCGGTGCACCGGCTTCATGCCGTCGCGGACATCCGGAAGGGCGCGCGCAACGATCACGGACATGGCGTAATCCAAATAGGATTCGCCGAGTTCTTTGGTGATTTCCCTCGATTCAATGTCTGCCATAACGGTAATTATGCTTCTTTCAGTACGACGGCACGGCCTTTATCGCTTGCAATGTCCTTCTGTTTGAACACGAATTTCTCCATGTTCTCGCCTTTTGTGCCGAGCGCCTTCAGGAAAGCGTCGGGGTCTTTGTAAAAACTCGGGATGGCCACCCGCGCCTCAAGCTGCTTGGCGATCCTTGCCGCCACCTCGGGCTCCAGAAAATGTCCGCCGCCCACCGGCAGGAACAGCACGTCCGGTTCGGAAAATTCCTCGAGAAGCGTCGCGTCGAGCGGCCCGGAGAGATGGCCAAGGAAGACGAATTTCATCCCCTCCCAGGACACCGCGTAAGCGGTCTTGAGGAATTTTTCCGTAGATTCTTGAGGTACCGGGAATCCCACGATCTCTATCTCTTTTGCCTCATATTCGCCGGGGAAGGAGATCGAGATCCCGCTGGAAGCCTCCGTGGCATCCCCCGGCGCGCCGGCTTCCGCGGCGGCGAGCGTGCGGAGCGTGATATCGGCCTTCAGCCGGTTGTTTTCGGGATTCACCAGAATAGAGGTCTCGCCGCTTTGCAATCGAAAGCAGCCATTGCCGAAATAGTTGATGACCATATATGGATAGATTCTACCAGAAACAGCGCCGGATTTCCAGCGCGGGACCATGATTTTTTAATGCAATTCCGCGAGGGAGAAGTCAATGAATCCGTCGCCGGATTCATTGAAGAAAAACTCCCCTTCCATCCGTTTTCCGGCAAGCAGATAAGGGAACCAATGCCGGTCATCGGGCCACATTTCGGCGAACGGCAGATGCGCGGCAGGAAACCACTGCGGCCGCACCTCCTCCGATTCCCGGGGTTCGCCGCGCCATGCATGGAGGAAGAATATGCGGACGTCCCAGTTAAGCGCATCCTCGAAAATGGAGCGGAACCGAAGCATTCCCATCGGCTCAAGATCGCCTTCATCCGCGGCCACGCCGATTTCCTCCTTCATTTCGCGAAGCGCGCACTGCTCCACGGTCTCTCCCGCTGCCGTGTTCACCTTCCCGCCGACGCCATTCCATTTGCCTTCGCCAAATCCCCGCTTTTTCATGGCGAGAAGGATCTGGTCATCTTTGAGGAGGAAGCAAAGGGTGGAAAGCTTCATGCGAAGACTATACCATAAGAAACACCTTTCTTCAGGGTGTTTGTGCTACAATATATTCATGCCTTGGCTTATCCGCGCCATCCTTATCGTGCTCTGCAATGCGGCAGGACTCTGGCTTGCCAACCAGTACGTGCCGGGGTTCGTCCTGCAGGGCAATTGGGTGGCCATCATCCTTGTCGCACTCATCCTTTCGCTGCTCAACTTCCTGCTCCGTCCGTTCCTTTCGCTCATTCTCGCCCCGGTCATCGTGCTCACGCTCGGCCTTGCGACCATCGTGATCAATGCCTTCATGCTGTATCTTCTGCCGATTATCGCCGATCACATTGACTTTCTGAAGGGAAGTATTATGATACAAAACATTCCGGCGCTCATTTTCGCCACGCTTATCGTGGGGGTCATGAACCTCATTGCCCACGCGGCGTCGCTCTGAATCGCCTCAATTCCACCATGATCATCGCCATTGTCCAGATCGTCGTTTCCATCCTCATCATCGCGCTTATCCTCCTTCAGGAACGGTCCTCCGGCATGTCCGGCCTTTTGGGCGGCGATTCCGGCGGATACTATCAGGCCCGCCGAGGCATGGAAAAGACCATCTTCTATGCCACCATCGCGCTGTGCGTGATATTCGTCGCGCTTGCGGTGTATCAGCTGTACGTGCAGGTGCACTAGAAAGATCTCATCCCATTTAGCCCCCGCATCCACCTATGTGGTTTAAAAAAATATTCGTCGCGCTCACCAAACAAGAGCGCATTGCCTTCCTTGCTGCCGCGGCAGGCGCGGTCGTGAGCTTTGCGGTGGTCATGGGCATCGTGATTGCGCAGGTCACTACGGCAATCCCCGCCGCGGGCGGCCAATACACCGAGGGCATGGTCGGCCAGCCGGAATATGTGAACCCCGTGCTTGCCTCTTCGGAAACCGACCTCAGCCTCGTGAAACTCGTCTATCAGAACCTTTCTGATATCGCCGACAGCATCACGCCGTCGCCCGACATGAAGACCTGGACGGTCCGGCTGAAGGACAACCTGCATTGGCAGGACGGCGCCCAGCTCACCGCCGACGACGTGATCTTCACCGTACAGTCCATAGAAAACCCGGACGCCAATTCCCCGCTCTACCAGATGTGGCAGGGCGTCACGGCAAATCGGGAGAGTGAGCTCGAGGTGCAGTTCACCCTGACGGCACCCTATGCATTCTTCGGCACCAACCTCCAAAACCTTTACATCCTTCCGAAGCACATTTTCGCCGATGCGGCCCCGGCGAACTGGCGGCTTTCCGATTACAACCTGGAGCCGATCGGCAGCGGCCCTTACCGGTTCGTCTCCTATAACAAGGACTCCGACGGGTTCATTTCCTCTTACGGGTTGTCCGCATGGAACGGCACGAGCGGCGCCCATCCGCTCATCCAAAATCTGGACTTCAAGTTCTTTAACGATGAGAACGCGCTCGTAAAGAGCTTCAACGCCGGACAGGTGGACGGCTTTGGGAATGCCTCGCCCGAGGACATCGCCCTCATCGCCCGCCCTTATCAGATATTCTCGTGGCGCACGGCGGGATATTATGCGGTCTTCTTCAATCAGAGCAAGAACATCGCCCTCCAGGACCCAGCGGTGCGCGAGGCGCTTTCCGCAGCCATAGACCGGAACGCGCTCATCGACGCCTCCTTCGGCAACGGCGGAAATGTCCAAAAAGCAGTGCCGGACTACGGCCCTATTCCCCCGGATGCGCCCTATTACGCTTCGACCCAGCCGCCGGCTTCATCGACTGGGGCCGATTTCGCCGCAAGCCTCCTCGATAATGCAGGATGGACGACAAGCTCGAGTTCGGCGTGGCGCGCAAAGACCATCAAGGGGACTTCCATCCCGCTTGCCATCAACCTGCTTGTCCCCCAAATCGGCTTCCTGCAGAAGACCGCGTCCGCCCTTCAGTCCGCATGGCAAGGGATCGGCGCACAGGTCAATATCACCACCGATTCCGCGGGCGATATCGTGGCAAACGCCATCAAGAACCGGGACTATGAAGCTTTGGTCTTCGGGAATGTCCTCGGACCGAGCTCTGACCTCTATTCGTTTTGGGATTCGTCCCAGCGCTTTTATCCCGGCCTCAACCTCGCCATCTATGACAGCAGCCGGGTGGATTCGCTCATTGAAACGGCGCGCGGCATGAGCGGAAGCAGCACGACCGCGGCGGACTTCGCCCAGGCGCAAGCCGACATCACCGCCGACTATCCCGCCGTCTTCCTGTATTCCCCGGATTATCTCTATGTCGCCGGCACCAACGTCTATGGCGTAGCCACAGATAGCCTGCTCATCGACCCCTCGGATCTTTTCCGAAGCGAGACCGGCTGGTATCTGAATACGGCGCGGGTATTGAAATAAAAAACGCATTATGCTATACTCCTGATATCAAGACGGTTACTCCGATATATAGCCCTCCTGGCGAAACTGGCAGACGCGCAACGTTCAGGTCGTTGTGGGAGCAATCCCGTGGAGGTTCAAATCCTCTGGAGGGCACACAAGCAAAACATCGCGGCTGGTCGCGGGCCCCGGCTTCGGGTTTTGCCATAATAACAACCATCAACATAAATTATCATCACTACCATACCTATGTCAGTCATTAAGAAAAACGAAAACGAGAAATCCCCGGAGCGGCCGAGGATCAAACCGCCCGAAATACGGCGCAGGCCCGCCCCGCAGGCCCCGGCAGCCTCGCCGGCACACCAGACGCCCCCGCGAACACCCCAACAGGCGCCGCATCCGCCGCGCGATCGGCGGGACCAGGGCAGCCACATGGACCGCCCCCGGCGGCCGCGGTCATCGTCTCCCCGCGCCATGGGCCCCCGCCCGGGAACCGTCGGCGCATCAAGCAGCTCGAAGTTCGGGCCCAAGCCCCAAGTGGCCCGCGATCCGAACGACAAACCGAATCCGGATGCCCTCCGCCTCGTGCCGCTCGGCGGTCTCGAGGAGATCGGGCGCAACTGCTCATTCCTGGAATATAAGAACGAGATCGTCATCATCGATATGGGGCTCCAATTCCCCGAAGAGGAGACGCCCGGAATCGATTACATCATCCCGAACATAGAATACCTGGAGAAGCGTAAGCAGAATATCGCCGCGATCATCCTCACCCACGGGCACTACGACCATATCGGCGCCCTGCCGCACGTGCTCGCCAAGCTCGGCAATCCGCCGATCTATGCAACCTCCATCACGAAAGCGATCATCGAGAAGCGCCAGGACGATTTCCCGAATTCGCCGAAGATGAACGTCAAGATCGTGAAGAACGGCGACGAGATCAAGCTGTCGCAGAACATGACCGCGCTTTTCTTCGGCGTACCGCACACCATTCCCGAAACGACCGGCGTGCTCATGAAGACCCCGATCGGCAATGTGGTCCACTTTGCGGACTTCCGCCTGGATTACGACGACGAAGGCAATCCCCAGGGGCTTGAGGAATTCGAGAAGCTCGGACGGATGGGCGTGCACACCTTCATGGTGGATTCCACCGCCGCCGAGCGGCCCGGCCACTCCGTCTCGGAAAAGACCGTGGAAAAGAACCTCGAGGAGATCTTCAGGAACGCCGAAGGGCGCATCGTGGTCGCCACATTCGCCTCGCTCATCACCCGCATCGCGGAGATCATCAAGATCGCCGAGAAGCTCGGCCGCAAGGTCGCGCTGAACGGCTATTCTATGAAAACGAATATCCAGATCGCGCAGGGCCTCGGTTTCGTGAAAGCGAAAGAGGGCACGCTCATCTCCGTGGAAGAGGTGAATAAATACAAAGACGACAAGGTGATGATCCTTTCCACCGGCGCCCAGGGCGAATCCAACGCCGGACTCATGAAGATCATCAACGGCGAACACCGCCATGTCAAAATCAAGCCGGGCGACACATTTGTGCTCTCCTCGTCCGTTATCCCGGGCAACGAGCGCAGCGTGCAGTCGGTGAAGGACAACCTCGCCCGCCAAGGCGCCATCGTCTATCACTCGGCGCTCGTGGACATCCACTCCTCCGGCCACGCGCCGAAGGGAGATATCCACCTGGTGATCGAGCTGCTCAAGCCGAAGTTCCTTATGCCCGTCCACGGCTACTACTTTATGCGCTCCGCGAACGGCCAGACTGCGCGCGAATCGGGCGTACTGAAAGACAACGTCCGCCTTATGGATAACGGACAGGTCGCCGAGCTCACCAAAGATTCCTTTACCATTACCAAAGAGGCCGTGCCGGCCTACTACGTCATGGTGGATGGCCTCGGCGTGGGCGATGTGGAAGAAGTGGTCCTCCGCGACCGCCGGGCCCTCGCCCAGGAAGGCATGATCGTGATCATCATCACCATGGACCGTGCAAAAGGAAGGCTCCTCAAGAATCCGGACATCATCTCCCGCGGCTTCATCTATCTGAAGGACAACCAGGAGATCCTGGACGAGATCCGCAAGCGCATCCGCTCGCTCATGCAGCGCCTCCCGAGCTATCGCGACGTCGAGCCGGATTACCTGAAGACGCTCATCCGCGATCAGGTAGGCCAGTTCCTCTATACGAAGACCAAGCGCCGGCCGATGATCTTGCCGGTGATCATAGAGATCTAAGAGAAATCCCCCAAAGAAGTATTTCGGGTACGACGTCCGCGCCTTCTGGCGCGGCGTCTCGTTCTCGGCGGCCTACGCCGCCTCCGAAAGCCCCGAAACTACTTCCTTGGGGGATTTTACCGTGCCGATCTACATTGATTAACAGGGAAAGACTGAGGATTATTCAGTGATTGGTCATCAATTGTACAATAACGGTTCCCTTGTATATCTGAATATGAAAGATAAATTTGATTTGGCTCAGCCGTGTCTGTTTTACTATTCGGCAAAAATTTCGCATATAAAATTGTATTTGGTTGCATCCATCCCCACGCGGGATAAAACTTGTAAGTATTAGTCGCTATTTGTGATATATCATTTCCAAACAACAACGTATACTTATTTCCATTAATAACGATGTATCCGCTTATATTAGCAGCAACATTTTTTAAAACAACAAATTGCAATGGCTTCCCCTCGATATTTCCATCCTTTATCTGAAAATCAATAGTGTCCCAGTCATCAATTCCACTTCTCAAAACTAAGGGGCGCAAGCTCATTAGATTAGTTTCCTGCGCTTGAATTGCTAAGGTTCTCGTATCGGACGCATATTGAATTAAAATAAACAATGTTATGACACCCAAAACAAAACTTAAAATATAAAAAGTGTTTGCCCAGTCAGATTTTAATACTTCTAGAATCATTTTCTTCATTTCATCTAGCTCCTTTATTCGCTCACGAAGTCGAATTTGTCGTCGGCGTAGGTCAGCTTTACCTTCTCGCCTTTCGCAACTTTTTTGGCAAGGATCGCTTCTGAGAGCGGCGCACGGACGCGCTCGTCGATCACGCGGCGCAACGGCCTCGCGCCAAATGCAGGGTCGTAACCGAGCTTGGCAATCTGCTTCAGCGCCTCCGGCGCGAGGTCAAGCGCGATCCCCTGTTCCCGCGCCGACTCCACGAGGTCGCGCAGGTTGATGGCCACGATCTTCGCAAGATCATCGGGCATGAGATCGCGGAATACGATGACTTTGGAAAAGCGGTTCAGCAGTTCCGGTTTGAAGACATCGGTCAGCCGCGCCTTCAGATATTCCGCGATGTCGCTCATGGATTCGCCCTTGGAGAGCGCTTCGTTGATGATGTCCGAATGCGCATTGGAGGTCGCGATGATGATGGTATTCGTGAAGTCCACAGTCCGGCTCAGGTTGTCGGTGAGACGGCCGTCATCCAGCACCTGCAGGAAGAGGTTGAGAATGTCGGGATAGGCCTTCTCGAACTCATCAAGCAAAATAAGGCTATAAGGCTTCGCAAGGATGGCATCCGTAAGCGCCCCGCGCACGCTGCCGTCCGGAGATCCGATAAAGCGGTAAAAGCTCTGCTTGTCCTGATATTCCGTCATGTCAAAGCGCACCATCATCTTTTCCGAACCGAACTGGATGGCGGCAAGGGTCTTGGCGAGCTCCGTCTTGCCGACGCCGGTCGGACCGACGAAAAGGAAGCTCGCAATGGGACCTCCGTGGCGCGCGAGGCCGCTCCGGTATTCGCGGATCGCCTGGGCGACCGCCTTCACCGCCTCATCCTGGCCCACCAGCCGCTCATGGATGATGGCTTCCATGTTGAGCAGTTTTTCCGCCTCCGCGCCATCCGCCTCATGCATCGGAATATTCACTTTTTCCTCGGCGGTCGCCGTCACGCGGTCGGGCGTGAGCGCCTTCTCGCCGCGCCGCTCGGCATCCACGAGCGCGCTCTTCAGGAGCTCCTCGGCGCTCGACGGCAGGAACTTCGTATGGAGATATTTCTTGGCGAGCAGGACCGCGCGCTTGATCGCGCCGAAGCTGATCTCGATGTCGGCCCCATTCTCAAAAATGGCGCTCTCATAGGTGAGGAGTTTTTCCGCATCCGCTTCGCTGATCTCGCTTACCGGGATCTGTTCGAACGCGCCCGCAAAATCGCTCCGCGGCTCAATGAGCTGTTTGAACTCCCTGGGGAATGTGGATCCCACGATCGGGAACCGGTTCGCCATGACGATCGGCATCAGGGCATCGGCGGCCGAAAGGTATGCCGTCCCCGAAGTATGCACGAGGTTGTGGATGTCGGGAATATAGAGGACCACATTTCCGGCATCGTAGATCTCCTGCACGATGCCCTTGAGGCGCGTGCCGAGCTCTTCCGGCGCGGCGCCGGCCACCAGGTTCTGGATCTGGAGGCTCACCAGCCGCTTGTCAAAAAGCGCCTTGGGCACTTCGTCGTTCACGAGGGCAAGCGCAAGGTGCTGGACGATCGCCTCCTTGCCGATGCCCGGTTCGCCGATCAGGAGGGCGTTCGGGTCCGATGGGCGGGCCAAGGTCTCCACCAGCCGCTCGTATTCCGCCTCATGTCCGATAAGGAACCCCACCTGCGCGCCGCGCGCAAGGTCGGTGAAATCGCTGCTGTACTTGTCGAGCAGCGGCGTGGGGCGCGACGTCCATGCGCGGTTCATGATGCGATGCTTGGTCGCACGGCGACCGCCGCCGAACTCATCCAGCGCCGCCGGCAATCTTCGGAAAAATCCCCTCCGGATAAGCGATCCGAAGAGCAGGGCCCGCTCGAGGTCCCCGGGCGCAATGGAAAAAAGGCTGAGCAGCCGGTTAAGCGCCGCGTCGTTCACCTTGCCGAGCGCCGAAAACAGGTCCTGCGGCATGATGAACTCATGGCCCGCGGCGAGCGCTTCGCCATAGGCCTGAATCACGAGCGCTTCGATCTTTCTCGCACGGTCCTCCTTGGTTTCAACGCCCGCCGCCGCGCGCGACGACGGATCGTCCAGCAAGGATTCGAGCTTGGCTCGGAACTCATCCGGCTTTACATCCAGGCGACGGAGCCCTTCCTGGATCTGGGGAAGTTCGAGCAGTCGCCGGGCGAGTTCGAGCAGGTCGTCCTTTTTGGTGATCGCAGTCCGGTCCAGGACCCGCTCGATCATGCCGGCCGATGACGGGGCAAGTGCGGGAGCCAGATTGACCCTTCCGTCCTTTCCCGGCGCCAGTTCTGAGAGAGGGACGTCCCCTTGCCCGCGATGCATCACGCGGTCGCCGAGAAACAGCACAAGGAAAATGCCGATCCAGAGCACAAAGTGGATATTTGAAAAAAGGAATACGACGGCACCGATCACCAACACGACATCCATGATGCCGGCGATGACGCGCACCAAAAGCCGGCCCGCGAGCGTCATGCGGAACCGCGGCTCATCAAGGTACCATTTCTGGCTAGAAAGTTCTTGCGGCATAATAAAGAATGATGAATGGGATTCCGAGCCAGGCCACGTACAATGTCAGGAAGAGCGCCGCAAGAAGAAGGTAGATTGCCAGCCCGACCATGATGCGGCCCGTGCGGAACACCACGCCGAGGATCCTGCCGATCACGCTATAGTCTTTGTAAAGCGGTTCAAAAAAGTGACGGAGGGTGATTTTGAGGGCCAGCGAGCGGTCGGCGGCGGTAAGGGCATCCATAAACCGCCGTCCAACCATGCGCGACCCGTCAATATACCAATGATGAAAGAATTCGAAAATGCGGTAAAAGAAGCGCTGGACAAGATAGACAAGGGCGAAATCCATATCTCAATAATACCATGCCGCACCGCCTTCCCGCATCGGCCTAGAACAAGGGCCTCTGCTCGGGAAATGCCGGAGGAAGGTCCACGGAAGGGCTGCCGGCGAGCATCTTCGGGATCTTTTTGAAATCCTCGCGCAGCACCATGAGCATCTGCGTCGACCTGAGGGCCGCCGCAGGATGATAGACCGGAAAGATGCGCCTCCCGTCCGCAAAAAGCGGGTGCCCGTGATCGCGGGTGATCTTCGCCTTGGGCGCAAAATAGTTCATGGAAAAGCGTCCGAGGGTGACAATAAGCTTCGGATCGATGATGTCGATCTGGCGCGTGAGGTAGGGCTCGTATGCCACGATCTCCTCCGGCAGGGGATCGCGGTTCTCCGGAGGACGGCGCTTCACGATGTTGGTAATATAGACCTCTTCGCGCCGCCATCCGAGATCCGCGATAAGCGTGTCCAGAAGCTGGCCCGCGCGACCCACAAACGGCCGGCGCAGGCGGTCCTCATTCATGCCCGGCGCCTCGCCCACAAACATGACGCCCCCGTGGATATCCCCCTCGCCGAACACCAGATTCGCCGTATCGCGGAGCGGCAAACTATGGTCTGCCTCCATCTCCCCCTGAAGCGCATCGAGGGCGGCCTGCTTGATATCCTCTGAACGGGCTTCCATAGGCACAGTATAACAAAAATCCCGCCGCGCATTGACTTGCCCCGGACGGGTGCTATGCTGGTAACCAGTTGCCTTTCCCTAGATCTCTCCCTTGCCTGCAGCCCTCGCCGCGCGCGACCGCAATAGGCGTTTGAGCATCATTTCGCGGAAACCGTGAGTCCAGGGCTTCCTATGGGTCGCCCCTCCTCCAACCTTCCGCCCATGCTTTGATAGCTCAACCGCCGTGCGACGCCCGCGATAGGCGATCGCCTGCACCATCGATCACGCTGCGATCCGCGCAGCCCAACCGCCGGCGCCTTCCATATGATGTTCATGGGGCGCCGGTTTTTTCTTCATTGCCCTGCTTATCCCGCACGCTTGATCACGTCGATCACTTTCCCATTCACAAAAAAGTCGTCATCCGGACCGATATAGATCGGCGCAAAATCTTCGCTGGAATCCGAGAGAAGCGCCACCTGGCCATGCGCCGCGTCGCGGTGAAAACGCTTCACGTTTGCCGCTCCGTCAATCACCGACAGGATGACCTCGCCTTCGTCCGGCACCCGGTCATCCCCATCCACGATGAGATAATCGCCGTCATTGATGGCTTTGTGGTTCACGCGAGCCTGGTTCATGGAGAAGCCGTCCGCACGTACCGCAAAAAGGCCGGCGTTGTCTTGCCGGTGAATGAGCGAATTGGATACGCGCAAATAGCCCAAGATATTCTCATCGGCAAGCACCTCTGCGGGCCCACAGTTTGCGACACCGACAATGGGGATCTGCAGAAGCCGCTTTCCGTGTTCCAAAAACCCGTCAATCCAGCCTTCCTGGGGTTTTTCAATAGTTCCCTTCACCCGGTCGATTTTCAAAAGGCCACGCTTCTCAAGCTGTTGAAGGTGGTGTTTGATCTTCTGAGCCGACTTATCCCCAACCAACTCCCCGATCTCGCGCAGGGAAAGGGCTGAAATATTGCGATTTTTGGCCAATCTGAGCAATTTTTCCTGGATAGGATGCAATTTTTGGGCTTCCATACCCCTATGATACCACGAAACCCTTGACGCTTGTCAATAGTACTTGACACTTGACAGATTCCGGCGGGGCGCCTAGACTTATCAAGTAGGCAATTCCCCGCGAAAAAAAATCAAAGGTCGGATCCGCCAATCCTTATCACGCACCACCTCCATGAAAACCGTCCGCGTCGGCAAC
>DAIDLF010000033.1 GCA_027449645.1 Candidatus Parcubacteria bacterium
GGCGCTCGGCGTGCTCAAGTGGGCCATCTCCGAAATGGAGCGGCGCTATGAGCTTCTCCAGCGCGCGGGATCGCGCGATATCGGCAGCTACAACAAGGCGCATCCGAGCGAAGCCCTGCCCTTCGTGCTCATCGGCATCGATGAGATGGCGGATCTCATGAGCTCCTTCGGCCGCGAAGTGGAAGGCGCGATCGTGCGCCTCGCCCAGATGGCACGCGCCACGGGCATCCACCTCCTCCTCGCCACCCAGCGCCCGTCCGTGGAAGTGATCACGGGGCTCATCAAGGCGAACATCCCGACGCGCGTCGCGCTCCAGGTGGCGTCCCAGATCGATTCGCGTACCATCCTGGATGCCGCAGGAGCCGAGAAGCTGTTGGGCCATGGTGACCTGCTCTTCCTCTCCGCAGAGCTCTCCAAGCCGAAACGCATCCAGGGCTCCTATCTTTCCGAAGAGGAAATGAAGAGCGTGGTGGCATTCATCAAGGAACACAACAAAGTGGAGATGGTGGAAACGGAAAGCGAACGCGAAGGCATTGAAAGCCCCGCCGGGCCGGGCGGAGGTGGCGGCATCGTGAGCGCGGGTGCAGGCGCTCCCCAGAGCTTTGAGGCATTCATGGAAGGAGGCGGATCGGGCGGCGGAGGCGATGACGACGGCGACGATCTCTTCGACGAAGCACTTGCCACGGTTGCCGAAGCAAAGAAGGCATCGGCATCGCTCCTCCAGCGGCGGCTCAAAGTGGGCTACGCCCGCGCCGCACGGCTTTTGGACCTCATGGAATCGGGCGGTTACATCGGCCCCGGCGACGGCGCGAAGCCCCGCGACGTGAACATCGAGAAGATCGAGGAGCGGCTTTCATAGTTATTTTGTTTTAGAAAAAATATATCACCCTTATGTTAAGGTCTCCCCGTGGCGGGAGTGGCACGGCTGCTGGATCCGAATCGCCATCCGGATCCAAGGGGTCCAATTCCCCTCACTTCCACCACCTCAGGAATCATTAAATAATGATTAAAAAGAATTTGACGAGGGGTTTGATTTTGTTAGAGTAGATATACCGGATGGCGATTCGGGTTCCAGTGCAGTGCTGGATCACCCACAAGAGGCCTAGCAATAGGCCTCTTGTGTTTTTATATGCCGATGCGGGAGATCCCGCGCATGATAAACGACCGTAATTGCGGCAGGTGGACTATTTCTCCGATACGCCATAGAATCAGGATATATGCCCCAAACCGACACCCCTTTCGAGCAATTTTTTGCGCAGAAGATCAAAGAGCGCGGCATCTCCCTGAAGAAGCTCTCCGAGGCCACCGGCATCGCGCCGATGCACATCGAGAGCCTCCTGCGCGGCGGCTACGAGAACATGCCCTCGTCGCCCTATTTCCACGGCTACCTCATGCGCCTCGGCGAGGTGCTGGATTTTGACGGCGATGAATGGTGGATGCGCCTCAAAAAGGAAGGCGCGGTGAGGAACTCGGGCGCGCTCGACACGCTCCCGCACAACCGCTTCCTCAAGCAGGCCCCTCCGAAATATCTTTGGGCCGTCGGCGTCGTCCTCGTGATCCTTGTCTATCTCGGATTCCAGGCGCCGCACATCCTCGGCAAGCCCACGCTCACCGTGACGCTCCCCGACCAGAATCCCTATACCACGTCGTCCAGCACCTTCACCTTGGAAGGCACCGTGCAGAATGCCGACTCGCTCTATCTGAACGATAACCAGGAGATCACGATCGCGCCTGACGGATCATGGCAGCAGACCGTCCTGCTCGGCAACGGCCTCAATCCTTTCAAGATATCCGCAAAGAAGTTCCTGGGCGGCGAAACCGACATCACGGAACAGATCATCTACAACCCAGTGCCGGGCACCGGGGCTGCGGGCGCCTCCGCAAGTTCCACCGGCGCCTCTTCCTCTACCTCCCCTGCAACGCCCTCTACGACTGCGAACACCTCCGGGACGCCGCACCTTTAGGTTTTTTTTAGGGGTCTTCTGGTATAATGGAGAGATGACACCCATCAAAAAACATAAGGAAGCGGCAGCAGCAAAGCCCTCGGCAGGAGCGAAACCCACCAACGAAAAAGACCTGGAGAACCTCCTCTCGTCCCTGCAGGAGAAGTTCGGCGCAGGGTCCATCATGCGCCTCGGCGAAGTAAGCAAAGTGGACGTCGCGGTGGTCTCCACGGGGTCATTTTCCCTTGATCTCGCCCTTGGCGTCGGCGGCCTCCCGCGCGGACGCGTAGTGGAGATCTTCGGCCCGGAATCCAGCGGCAAGACGACCCTCGCGCTGAACGTCGTGGCCCAGGCGCAGAAGCAGGGCGGCAAGGCGGCCTTCATAGACGCGGAGCACGCCATGGACCCGCAGTACGCCGCCAAGCTCGGCGTGAACGTGAACGAGCTTTTGATCTCCCAGCCCGACAGCGGCGAGGAAGCGCTCAACATCCTCGAAAGTCTCGTCCGCTCCGGCATGATCTCGGTCGTCGTCGTGGACTCCGTGGCGGCGCTCGTGCCGCAGGCGGAATTGGAAGGCGAGATGGGCGAACAGCACGTGGGACGCCAGGCGCGCATGATGGGCCAGGCGCTCCGCAAGCTCACCGCGCTTGCGGCGAGCACGCAGACCATGATCATCTTCATCAACCAGCTGCGCATGAAGATCGGCATCATGTTCGGCAACCCGGAGACCACTCCCGGCGGCCGGGCATTGCCTTTTGCGGCATCGGTGCGCATCGACATCCGCCGCATCGCGCAGGTCAAGAAAGGAGAGAATGTGGTAGGAAACCGCGTGAAGGCGAAAGTGGTGAAGAACAAAGTGGCGCCGCCGTTCCGGTCCGCAGAGTTTGATATTTTGTTCAACGAAGGCATCTCCTATGAAGGCGATGTCCTGAACGCCGGCGTGGCGCATGGCGTGGTAAAGAAATCCGGATCCAGCTTCATGTTCGAAGGCGAGCGCCTCGGCGTCGGCTTCGATAATTCGCGCATAAAGCTGAAAGAGGACAAGAAGCTCCTTGGCGCGATCAAAAAAGCCGTGATGGCGGCGCCAGACACGGCAGTGAAAACAGAGGCGGAATAGCAGAAGGCTAAGGCGTCGTTGACGTCGCGGTCTTCGCTGCGGGCGCAGGCGATGCCGCGGGCGCGAGCAGCATGGTATACGCGAAATACCCCACGACCGCAAGCGCGGCGATGGCGACAATCGCCACCAATACGGGACCGATCCAGGAATGCGAGGGCGAGGGGGCAGGCGCCATTGGCGCACCTGCGGCGGAAGCGCCGCTCGCGCCGCCATTTGCCTGTTCAGGGGTGAGGCCCGTCACCATGACATTTTGAAACGTGGGAGCGCCTCCCCCGCTCCGCACCATGGATGCGAGGTCGCTTTTCATAGTGCGCACCTTCACCTCCGGCGGAGGAGGCGGCGCGCCCGGAATATTCTGAAAACTGGAGGGTTCCATATTGCTATTTTACCACAAGCAGAAAAAACTGCGCATGGAATGCCATGCGCAGTTTCTCCGTTGGCCGTCAGGCTGATAGGCTACTGAGCCATCTGCTTCAGCGAAAGCCCGATCTTGCCATTGTCCACTTTGATCACTTTGGCGCGGACAAAATCGCCGAGCTTCACCACGTCTTCCACGTTCTTCACGAAGCCCGGCTGGAGCTCCGAAACATGGATCATGCCGTCATTGCCGGCGCCAAGGTCCACGATCGCGCCGAATTCGAGGATCTTCACGATATTCCCTTCCACGATGTCGCCCACCTTGAACTCGCGGGTCATGCCCATGATCTCGGCAACCGCAGCCTCCACTTTTTCGAGTTCCATGCCGGAGACGAAGACGCCGCCGTCCTCCTCGATATCGATGCCTGCAAGGCCGTACTTCTCGATGAGGCCGTTGATCATCTTGCCGCCGGGGCCGATGACCGTGCCGATCTTGGAAGGATCGATCTTGAACTGGCGGATGGTCGGCACGAATACGGAGAGCTTCTCGCGCGGGGCGGGCAGCGTCGCCTTCACCGTCTCCAGGATATGGATGCGCGCCTGCTTCGCCTGTTCGAACGCGGCAGCGAGGATCTCTATCGTCAATCCGTCCACTTTGACGTCCATCTGCATGCCGGTGATGCCGTCATCCGTGCCGGCGATCTTGAGGTCCATGTCGCCATGGTGGTCCTCCGGGCCCTGGATGTCGGTCAACACCTTGAAGTGGTTGACGTCGCTCATCATCAATCCCATTGCGATGCCCGCGGCCGGCTTCTTGAGCGGCACGCCGGCGTCCATCATCGAGAGCGCTGCCGCGACGACGGTGGCCTGCGACGACGAACCGTTGGATGACATGATCTCCGAGACCACGCGGATGACGTACGGGAACTCCTCTTTGGACGGGATCAGGCGCTCAAGCGATTTGCGCGCAAGGTTGCCATGGCCGATCTCGCGCCGTCCGGGGCCGCGGAAATTGCCCACCTCGCCCACCGAATACGGCGGGAAGTTGTAGTGCAGCATGAAGCGGCGCTTCTCGTCGCTCTGCATGCTCTCGATGATCTGTTCCGATCCGGGCACGCCGAGCGTCGTGATGGCGAGCGCCTGCGTATTGCCGCGCTGGAAGAATGCCGAGCCGTGCACGCGGGAGAAAAGGCCCACCTGCGCGTCGAGCGCGCGGACCTCGTCCAGGCGACGTCCGTCGGGACGCTTGCCGCTCTCCAAAACGTTCTTGTGCACGAGGTCGTTGATCTCCTCCTCGAACATGTTGTCGGCGCCCTTCCAGTTCACGGGCTTGCCCTGGTCCTCGAAGGCCGTCTTGATGTGGAGGAACAGCTCCGTCTTCAGCGCGCCGATCGCGCTCTGCTGTTCCATCTTGTTCGGATGATAGACCGCCCCTTCCAGCTTGTCCGAAAGATACTGCTGGATCGCCGCCTTGAGCTCCGCGTCGGGCTCCGCGAGCGCGACCGTCGCCTTCGCCTTGCCGATCTCCTTCTGGATGGATTCCTGGAACGCGACCATCTTGTTGATCTCTTCCTGCGCCATGGTGAAGCCCTGGACCACGTCCTTCTCCTGGGCATCAAGGCCGCCGAGCTCGATCATGTTGATGCGGTCGCGCGAACCGGACACGAACGACTCGAACACGTGCTCGTGCTTTGCGAGCGACGACTGGTCGGGATTGATCTTGAAGCCGTCCGCAAACTGCGCGAGCTGGACGCCCGCCACGGGACCTCCCCACGGGATGTCCGAGATGAAGAGTGCCGTGGAAGCGCCGAGCAGGCCCACGAACTCCGGCGCATTCTCGCCGTCTATTTGGAGCACGGTGACCACCACCTGGACGTCGCGGCGCATGCGATGATCAAAAAGCGGCCGGATAGTGCGGTCGATCAGGCGCCCCGCAAGGACAGCCTCTTCGGAAGCCCTGCCTTCGCGGCGCACGAACCGGCTCCCGCCGATCTTGCCCGCGGCGTAATACCGCTCTTCGTACTCCACTTTGAGCGGCAGATAATCCAGATCGATGTCCTTCCGGCCCATGACCGCAGTCGCAAGGACCACCGTCTCGCCATACTTCGCAAGCACGGCGGCGTTCGCCTGCTCGCCCATCGCCGAAATCTCGATGGTCAGTTTTTTGCCCGCAATCTCCGTCGAAAACTCCTTCTTCTGCAACATGATGATGATGACTGCGCGAAAGGACGGTATCCACGCCGCAGGAAAGAGTGCATTCCAAACGCAAATGAAGGATCGTGGATTCCTCGCTTGCGTTCAGAATGGCCCCCTCAAGGACAGGAACAGGCCCTTCGCGTCTATAGGTTAGTTAATTGATGGGTGCATTGGCACCCGTTTTCCTCCGTCTTGCCGCCGCCCGCATGATCACCCGCGGAAGGGTCTCAAGGTTGATGAACTCGTCCACCGCCTCAACCAGCTTCGTGGATGCGCTTCTCCTGAATGCCGCGGCTTCGACCGTGCGCCCGGCTCCCCATTTCAGATAATTGACCAACGGAACAAAATCCCCGTCCCCCGTCACGATGATGACCACGTCCAGCATGTCGCTCGTGCGGATCGCGTCCACCGCGAGTCCCACGTCCCAGTCGCCCTTCTTCATGCCGCCCGCATAGATCTGCAGGTCCTTCATGCGGAGTTCGAAACCTGCCTTTTCCAGCGCTTCAAAGAAGCTGCTTTCCGAAGCCGCCCCGGAGCCGGATGAGGCATCCTGGTTGGCGGACGCCGGCGCCACATGCGCGCCGCGCTGAGGCTCCACGCCCTCGCTTTTTACCACATAGGCCAAAGCCCGGACCAATTGCCTCGGACCGACGAGATGCTTCAGGAGCTCCGTATAGTTCACCCTTGCCTGATAAAGATTCTTCGCTGAGTGGTACAGGTTCTGTACGTCAACGAAAATTCCAACCCGCTGGTTGGAATTTGCCGCTTGCTTCATTATTTTTTAAGCTCGAGCTTTTTGATCAACTTTTCGTACGAGGACGGCTCGTGCTTCTTGAGATACGACAGGAGCTTCCTGCGTTTGGAGACCATTTTGAGGAGGCCGCGCCGCGAGTGATTGTCCTTCGGATTCTTCTTGAGGTGGGTCGCAAGTTCCGTGACCTGGCGTGAAAGCATGGCAATCTGGACCTGGGCCGAACCCGTGTCCTTCTCGTGAGTCTTGTTGTCCCCGACAATGCGGGATTTCACCCTTTTCGTAAGCATTGCCCTTATGATACCTCAAGAATTGATAAAACGCAAGAGGGTGCCCGGATATGAGTCGCCCCTGGATGCCGATTGGCGCCCAGGGGCAGGAAACTGATGGGAGGATCAACCTGCAACTGCAATGCGGTCGCCCTCGAGGAATTCCATCCCCTCAAGGACGGTCCACCAGAATACCCAGTGGATGCCCGAGGACATCGCCGCAGGAATGCAATGGAACCGCCCGATTCTGGCGAATGTTCCCGGGAAGTAGATCTCCCTCCCCTGGAACTCCCGCAAAATGGACGGGTGGTGATGGGGGCTATTCGGAGACCGCCAGCGGTCAGTGAACCACCGGGCATGGGCATACCCGAGCCCCAGATCCTGCACTGCCCGCATCCGGCGCACAATCTCGTCGGGATCGCGGAGCGACGTCTCATCGGGGCCAAGGATCGTCCCGAGCTGCATGGTGACCGGACCGCGGGGCGAGAGATCCTCCACCTTCGCATCAGGATGCTCGCAAAGCAGGCTGTCATGGATGAACCATTCGCCGGGATCCCCTGGGTCCTGGATATCCGCCATGATTCCTGTTCCGCTGAGAGAGATCAGTGAAAATGAAAAAACGTTGCCTTGTGTCACGTGTTGCTCCTTTTCTTTTCGGTTACAGCCCGGAAGGCCGGCGGGGAAATGCCCTCTGGGCTGAAACCGAACAGGAAATGTTATCAAGGTGCGAAAAAATATTCTCTTACAGATCCGCTGGGGTGTCAATGCCGCGCACGGCGATGCCTATGCGGAGAAACCCTTCTTTACCTGATCGTAGATGTTGAGCACCGCTTTAATGGAATCGCCGACCGAAATGTTGTTCTGGTCATAAAGGACATCGCTCACGTCGCCCGCGGCCCAGATGCCGGGGCAGGAGCTCTGCTGGGTGGCATGGTCCACCACGATGTGGCCCACCTGGTTCAAAGTCACCAGATCCTTCACGAAGTCGGAGTTCGGCATGAGCCCGATCTCCACGAACACGCCGTCGAGCGCGAGCTCCTTCATCTCGCCGGACACCGCATCCTGGTAGCGGATGCCGGTCACCATATCCTTGCCGATGACCTCCTGCGGCAGCGCATTCCACACCACCTCCACCTGGGGATGGCTCTTCACCTTCTCCTGCGTCACCGGATCGCCGCGCATGGCGCCGCTTCTCACCATTACATAGATCTTGGAGGCATACGGGATGAGATCAACCACGGATTCCAGTGCGGAATTGCCGCCGCCCACCACCGCCACCGTCTTGCCGCCGAAAAGCGGCGCATCGCACGTGGAGCAATAGACCACGCCTTTGCCGTCGTACTCGGCCTCGCCCGGGATGCCAAGCTTCTTTCTGCGGCTCCCCGATGTCACGAGCACGTATTTCGTATCAAAGGCCTTGCCTCCTTTGGTGACCACGCTGAATCCGCCATCCTTTTTCGCCACCGATGCCACGAGGTCCCCCTCCACGATCTCGATTCCCTGCTGGGCGCGCAAATGCGCCTCAAGCTGCTTTGCGAGGTCATAGCCCGAAATGGATGCCGTGCCGATCCAGTTCTCGATGGCTGCGGAAGTGAGCGACTGGCCGCCAAAGCTGTCCGTGATGATGAGGGCCTTCATCTTTTTGCGTGCGGCATAGATGCCTGCCGCAACGCCGCCTGGCCCTCCGCCGATGATAATGACGTCGTATGGCATGATGATTCCCGTTGATTACCCTTTGCTGCCCCTTACTTCAATCCGAGCGCGGACGCGATCTTCGGCTGGTCATAGCCGACGATGATCGTTCCGTCGATGTCGATCACGGGAACCCCGAGCTGATGCGACTTGTTCACCATATCCTCGCGCGCCTTGAGATCCGATGCCACATTGAATTCCTGGTACGGGACCTTGTGTACCTTGAGGAAATCCTTGGTCATATTGCAGTACACGCAGGTCGGGGTGCTGTAGATGGTGACGTTTGCCATGATGATGATTGATAATTGGTTATTGTGATGCCGATTTTCTGGATCTCCTTCTTGCGACCTTCTCGGCGGGCGCCGCCGGGGACGTGCCGTCCGGCATGGATGCCGCTGCCGGAAGCGGCGGGGCCTCTCCGTAGATGCTCCACAGATTGACGAGCACGAGCACAAGGCCGCAGGCCATTTCGCTCCATCGCGCGAGCACGATCTCCGAAAAGCCGAAAAGCCACGGAGAGATGAGTACGAACATTCCCACAATAAGTCCTGTCCAGCGCGCTTTCACCCCTCAATTGTAAGGTTCGGGATATCCCAAGTCAAACCGCAGGGCACCCGCGCTATTTTGCGGCCGCCTGCGCAACCGCCTGGAGGATGGCATTGCCGTCGGCGCCGACGCTCTGACCCGTGCCGTCGGTCACGAGGACCCCGTTTACGAGCGTGGAAGGCGTGGAATCCACGCCGATTGCCACCGCATCGCTCTTCTCCTGGGCCACAAGCGAGGCATATTGGTTGCTGTCGATACAGCTCGTGAATTGCGGGATGTTCAGATGCAGCTGCTGGGCAATGTTGAGGAACAGGGTCCGGTTCAGCACGCCGTCATCTTCAGTGCCGTTCTTCTGAAAATCCTGGTATTTTGCGGTATAGAGCGCATCATGGAAGGCCCAGAGCTGGCCCTGGTCTTGGGCGCACTCGGCGGCTTCCGCCGCGGCAATGGATTCGGGGCCGAGGAACGCGAAGTTCCTGAACACCAGCTTCGCCTTTCCGGTGTTGATATAGTTCTTCACGAGGGAAGGCTCCACATTCTCAAAATACTGGGCGCAGAAGGGGCACTGGTAATCGCCATACTCGATGATCGTCACCGGGGCATTCTTGTTCCCCAGGATGGCGTCCCGAGGCCCGAGGGCGAGAATGGCGCTCGTGGAGGCGGTAGACAAAGTACCCGCAGCCGGGTTCCCGTTCGCGCCCTGTGCTCCGGCGTTCGGTCCCGCCGCGCCGCTGTTCGGATGGTACAGTGTGGCAAAAACGATCGCCCCGCCGATGAACAAAGCCGCAATGAGGATGCTGATCGGCAGGATGGCATCGCGCCGGTCCGGCTTCTCGTTCCGCACCACGATTTCCATCTCCTCCATTCCTTCCTTACCTTCCTGCACTTGGTTTTCTTCCATAGCACCATTATATTCCCCCTGGGGATTTCCTCAAGGAGCCCCTTTTGTGGGCGGGTTCTCCCTCGGGGGATTTAATGCTAGAATGGGAAAATACCATTTATCATGCTGCTGTCCATCATCGTCCCCACCCTGAACGAAGAGCAGGCCATAGAGAAGACCCTCAAGCAGGTCCACGACCATCTTACCGATTTCCCCCACGAGCTCATTGTCGCCGACAGCGAGAGCGAGGACCGCACCGCGGAGATCGCGCGGAAGTACGCCAAGGTGGTCATCACCAAGCGCCACCACACGATCGGCTGGAACCGGAACCAGGGCGCGGCGGCATCCACGGGCGACATCCTCGTGTTCATTGATGCCGACGTCTTCATTCCCGACCCCAACCACTTCTTCAAGATCATCACGGATGATTTTGCCGCAGACCCCAACCTGGTCGGCATCACCACGCGGCTCCGCGTCTTCCCCAAAGACGAGACGTTCCTGGACTGGGTCGCCTTCGGGCTGACCAACGTGCGCCATCGGCGGCGCAACAACACCCTGCATACGGGTAGCGCCTCCGGCGAAGTGGAGATCATCCGGCGCAGCGCATTCGAGAAGCTCCACGGATTCCAGGAAGACCTCGCCGCCGCCGAAGACGAGGATATGTTTGTCCGGCTTGCCGGGATCGGCAGGACTTTCATGGAATGGCGCCTCGTGGTCTATCACACCGGCCGGCGCGCGCACCAGATCGGCTGGCCGCGCCTGTGGTACGAGTGGTTCATGAACAACTATTACGTAAAACATTTCCACCGGTCTTACAGCAAGGAATGGAAACAGGTCCGATGAAACTGAGCTTCATCATCCCCGCCTATAACGAAGAGCACTATCTCGCCCGGTGCCTTGATGCCATCACCTCCGCGATCGGCGGGCCGGACCGCGCGACGGGCCGCGACGCCGACTATGAGATCATTGTGGTGGACAACAATTCCACGGACGGCACGGCAGCCGTGGTCTCGCGATACCACCACGTCACGCTGATCCGCGAACCGCGGCGCGGCGCGAACCGTGCGCGAGAAACGGGCTTTGAGGCGTCGCACGGCGCGCTCGCGGCGTTCATCGACGCCGACACGGAAGTCGAGGAGCCGTGGCTCTCCCGCGTGGAGCAATCCTTTGCCGCCGATCCGGACCTCGTCTGCGTAAGCGGCCCTTTCATCTTTTATGATCTGCCGGCTTTGACGCGGGCGCTCGTGAAGACCTTCTACGGCCTTTCTTATCTCGTATACCTCGTGAACAATTTCCTCATCAGGAACACCTCGGTCATCCAGGGCGGCACCGAAGTCGTGCGGAGCGAGGCCCTCAAGAAGATCGGCGGCCACAACGTGGACCTCAAGTTCTACGGCGACGATGCGGACCTCGCGCGGCGGCTCCGCAAGGCGGGAAAGGTGGTCTTCTCGTTCCGCTTCGCCATGCGCTCCTCGGGACGCCGCCTTGCCAAAGAAGGCGCCTTCACTATGGGCGTGCGCTACGGCATAAACTATTTCTGGACCACGTTCTTCCACCGGCCCTTTACCACGGTCTCCACGGAAGCGCGGTTCTCCGACGGCCACAGCGGCAAGGACGTCCAGGCGGCCGCGCCAGGCCCGTCATGCCGCAGGACCATGGAATTCGCCATCTGGGCCGGAGGCCTCACCTGCATCTTCCTGCTCGTTGCCATCATCGCCTATTTCCTCAAAACGTGGTAAAACAAGGAGGTCATGGGCTTCGCCGGCAAAATCAAGGCTCTTCTTTTCGTCGCTGCCGACCTCGCCGCACTCTATGCGGCGCTTTTCCTTACCCTCATCATCCGGTACGGCAATGACTTCTCCTTCCAATTCCGCACGGAGCATGCATTCCCCTTCACTGCCGTCTTCGTGCTCTGGGTGCTCGTGTTCTATATTGCAGGGCTGTATGACATCCGCCGGCTCGCCAACAACCTGGATTTCGTAAAGACGCTCTTCCTGTGCATCGGCATCAATGCCGCACTCGCCGTCACGCTCTTCTATCTCATTCCCGCATTCGGCATCGCGCCGAAGACCAACCTTCTGCTCTTTGTCGTCATCTTTGCCGTCATCGAAATCCCGTGGCGCCGCGCACTGAACCGCGCGATGGCCTCCGGCGAGGCGCCGAACCGCATGCTGCTCATCGGCGACGGACCGATCGCCGCGGAGATCAAGGATGCCGTGGCGAAGAATCCCCAGCTCGGCTATCGCATCAAGGCGGAAATGGACGACCAGGCCGCCTATGCGGCTCCCCAATCCGTGAAGGCCATCGCGGCACGCGAACGCGTGAACCTCATCGTCATCTCCGGACACCTCAAACAGGAACCGAAGCTCGTTGCCGTACTCTACGAACTTTTCGGCAGCGGCATCCTCGTCACCGACATGACGGACCTCTATGAGCTCATCATGCGCAAGGTGCCGCTCGCCCTCATCCAGGAAACGTGGTTCCTCGAGAACATTGCCGGAGAAGTGCGCTTCTACGATTCCCTCAAGCGCGCGGCGGAGTTTGTGGGCGCGGTCGCCGTCGGCCTCGCGCTCCTTCCCGTGGAGATCGCGATCGCGATCCTCGTGGCCATCACCTCGCGCGGACCCGTCATTTACCGCCAGGTCCGCGTCGGCGAGAAAGGGAGGCATTTCACGCTCTATAAATTCCGCACCATGCGGGTGGATGCCGAGAAGGACGGCGCCCAATGGGCCTCCAAGCACGACCGGCGCACCACCGCCATCGGCGGCGTCCTCCGCGCCTCGCACCTGGACGAATTGCCCCAGCTCTGGAACATCATCCGCGGCGACATCTCCTTCGTCGGTCCGCGGCCCGAGCGGCCGGAGTTCGTGGCCCAGCTCGAGGCGCGCATCCCCTATTATGAGGCTCGGCTCTTCATCAAGCCGGGGCTCACCGGATGGGCACAGATCCACCACCGCGCCGACCAGACCGACGCGGACGTCGCAGAAAAGCTCCAGTACGACCTTTATTATCTCAAGAACCGCTCGCCCATCCTCGACCTGGCCATCGTCCTCAAGACGATCAAGTCGGTTTTCGTGAATCCGGAATAGCCAAAGGGGCGCATCGTGAGGTAAGCAGGGTGAACCTATCTATGTGCAAAAGGCAATCATCCATAAAAATATTTTAAAAAATCATTAAATCTGCTTTGACATTCTGAACTGCAGGATTATTATGAAACCATGCTTGCGGGGCGGTTGTCCCGATCGGCATAAAAGGCTGATAGCGAGCATGAAAAAGGCCGTTCTTCATTGAGCGGTCTTTTTCGTTTTTTCAAAAATACTAAGGAAGTGCCAGGCGCGATCATCTATCTTTCTCACCACCATGATCACTGCTTTCCCCTTGTATGCTTTTCTGAAGGTTGAAAAATGAGCTTCAATAACATTGGCAACGCGCACTCCATTGATCTTACTATGATGCGTTATCATTTTTCTCTCATTGATAATGCAGGCATGAGGATCGATGAGTATTTCTTTTGCCAAAGGCAGCAATGCAAAACGCCGCCTCCGCTCGCTTTTCGGCCTCAAGATGCCCGCCTTCCCCATAAGATGATCAAATCCTTGCCTATGAAAAATAATCTCTGCATGCAATGCCGGACACCAAACATGCCCGATGGTCTTATAAAAATCCTTTGCTTCCCGTTCTCTGTCTTCATATCTTTTTTTTATCTCCATTGGACCACCCTAGCTCATTACCCATTAAATCCATGTTAAACGCCAAAGGGCTTGGTGCGCATTCACATACACCCCCGGCATCGGCTATAATGAAAGCATCATGAAAATCATCGTCACCGGCGGGGCAGGATTCATCGCCAGCCACATCACGGACGCCTACCTCAAAAAAGGCCATAAGGTCGCGGTCATTGACGACCTCTCGACGGGCTTCCGCAGGAACGTCAACCCGAAGGCGAAATTCTATAAGGCCGACATCCGCGACCAGGCGGCAATCGCGAAGATATTCGCCAAAGAGAAGCCCGAGGCGGTGAACCACCACGCCGCAATCGCAGAAGTGGTCAAATCGCTCCGCGACCCCATCCCTACCCTGCAGGTAAACGTGCTCGGCACCACGAACGTCCTGCTTGCCTTCGGCATGCACGGATCCGGACCGCGGCGGAAGTTCATCTTCTCCTCCACGGGCGGCGCGATCTACGGCGAACCCAAAAAGATCCCGGCAGACGAATCCACGGAAACTTCCCCGCTCTCGCCGTACGGCCTCTCCAAGCTCCTCGACGAGGAAGTGATCAGATTCTATGCGCGCCACTATGGGTTCACCTATCTCATCTTCCGGTATCCGAATGTCTACGGTCCGCGCCAGAACCCGAAGGGCGAAGCGGGCGTCGTCGCCATCTTCGGCGGGCTCATGAAGGAAGGAAAGCAGCCGATCATCTTCGGGGACGGCACCAAGGCACGCGACTATACGTTCGTCCATGACATCGTCCGCGCGAATGAGCTGGCGCTTAAAAAGGGCAAGAACGAGATCATCAACCTCGGCTCGGGCAAAATGACCACCGACCGCATGATCTTCGACGCCATCGCGTCTGCCACGGGTTATCCGGACGAGCCCATCTTCGCACCCTACCGGAAAGGCGAGGTGTACCAGATCTCCATCAAAGCGGACAAGGCCAGAAAGATCCTTGGCTGGAAGCCGAAGACGACGTTCAAGGACGGGGTGCGCGCAACCATGGAGACGCTGTAAAATCTCCCCCGGTTAATCTTTTCTTTATGGGTAGTTTGGCATACTTTTCGCATGCCGCGAAAAGAAAATAATTACGCCTTCATTGACAGCCAAAACGTCAATCTTGGCGTGAGGACTTTGGGATGGCAGCTGGATTATCATCATTTCCATGCTTATCTAAAAGAAAAATATGCCGTAAAGAAGGCATATCTTTTCATTGGTTTTATAACCGAAAATCAAAAACTATATAAAAGGTTGAGTGAAGTCGGTTTTGAACTTATCTTCAAACCAACGAGAATCGGCCCCGATGGAAAGATCAAGGGGAATGTAGATGCCGATCTGGTGCTTAAGGCGATAACCGAGCTGCCTTTTTATGACAAAGCAGTCATCGCCTCCAATGATGGAGACTTTTATTCATTGGTACACTATCTTCAAGAAAAAGAAAGACTTGAGGCCGTCCTTAGCCCCAACAAGAAATATTGCTCCACATTGCTGCACGCCGCCGCCAAGGGGAAAATATATTTTATGAACAATGCCAGGAAAGAACTTGCCTACCATTGAAAAAGCGCTCCCAGGATATTATCCCGAGAAGCGCTTTTTCATGTGGATACCTGATCACTTTAGGCTTTTTACTCCATATCGTCAAACTCCATTTAACCTTTTTTTAATATTTCTTGGCCTGCGAACGTGCCTCCTTGCGGCCCTTCTTTGCGGCATGGTCAAAGTGGTTCTTGAGCAGCCACGAGCTGGATTGTATCTTGCCGCCCTTGCCCACATTGAACACCATGTCGCATCCGATCGCGTTGCAGACGGCCACCTCGGGGATGTTGTCCAGCTTCCGGTCGCCGCCGTTCGCGAAGATGTCCGGCTTGATCTCGCGGAGCGCGCGCACCACGCTCGCATCCTCGTCGTCCGGCTTGTGCTTGGTGATCACCACGCGATCCACGGCGCGGAGCGCCTCGAGCACCTCCTTGCGCTCCTTTTCCGGCATGAAGGCATAGCCCTTCTTTTTTTTGAGCCAGTTGTCGTTGTTGAGGATGACCACGAGCTCGTCGCCCAGGGCCCGCGCATGTGCGAACATGCGCACGTGGCCGATATGCACCGGATCAAATCCCCCGGAGACGGCGACCACTACTTTTTTTGCCGCCCCGCGGCGTTGCGCCGGTTTCTTTTTGGGTGCCATAGCGATTTACGGACGCCGCATTTTCGGCTATCCTGTATGAGTCAAGTATACCCTATATGCCCCAAAAGATAAAAGCATTCCTCTTCAAGAATACCTCCACCAAGCAGACGGTGGCCAAAAACACGTTCTGGCTTTCGGTCTCCAACTTCGGCGGCCGCATCATCAAAGCGGGGGTCATCATCTACGCCGCGCGCGTGCTCGGCACCGCCCAGTACGGCGTCTTTTCCTACGCCATCACGCTCGCAGGATTCCTCACGCTTTTCATGGACCCAGGCATCAACTGGACCCTCGTGCGCGAAACGGCGAAGGCCGAGGAATCCGAGCGGCGCACGATCTTCTCCACCACCTTCCTCCTGAAGCTCGTGCTTGTGCTTGTCGGCATAGGCTTCATCATCTTCCTTGCGCCGTACTTTTCCACCCTGCCGGGCGCGAAGGCGCTTCTCCCCGTCGTGGCGGTCGTGCTCGCGCTGGATACGCTCCGCGAATTCTTCACTTCCGTGCTCCGCGCGAAGGAACAGATGCAGTGGGATGCCGCCATCTTCCTCCTCACGAACCTCGGCATCCTCGCCTTCGGATTCTTCTTCCTCCACCTCTCCACCACCGCAGGCGCCTTCGCCTGGGCCTATGTGGCGGGCGACATCCTGGGCATCGCGCTCGCCGTCTTCCTGATCCGCCGCTATTTCAAGGATCTCGTGGGATTCTTTTCCGCGAAGCTCATTGCGCCGATCCTGCGAACCGCATGGCCCTTCGCGCTCACCGGCGCCCTGGGCGCGCTCCTTACGAACGCGGACCTCATCATCCTGAGCTGGATGCGCGATGCGTCCGAAGTGGGCATCTATTCGGCGGCCATCCGCATTGTCCAACTCCTCTATCTCGTCCCCGCCATCCTGCAGTTCAGCACCATGCCGATCTTCGCGCGCCTGGCGAACCGCGACCCCCGGCATTTCCGCACGGTGCTCGAGCGTGTGACCAAGGTGATCCTCATGGCGGCGATCCCCCTCAGCATCGGCGGGGCGATCCTTGCCGCGCCGCTCATGGCGCTCCTCTTCGGCTCGGCCTATGCCCCGGGCGGCCCTGCGCTCAGCTTCCTCCTGATCGGATTGATCTTCGATTTCCCCGCGGCCCTCATCTCGAGCGCGATCTTCGCCTATGACCATCAGAAGAGCCTCATTGTGACCTCGGCGCTCGCCGGCGCGGTCAACGTGACGCTCGACCTCATCCTCATCCCGCCGTTCGGCATGCTGGGCTCCGCCGTGGGCACGCTCATCACGCAGATCATCTCCAACTGGTACCTCTGGCACGTGATGAAAAAGATCAACTACTTCGAGGTGGTCCCGGCGCTCAAGCGTTCCCTCGTGGCAGGGGCGGTCATGGGAATGACTGTGGCGGCGCTTGCCGCACTCCATGTGCATGTCATCCTGAGCGTCCTCGCGGGCGGCGCCGTCTATGCCCTGGTCCTTGTCGCGCTCCGCGAGCCCCTGCTCCGCGAGATGAGAAGCATCGTGCGGCCGGAGGCGGCGGGATAGCAAAGGCAGAGAACAGGAGCGCAAACGGCACAACCCCGGCGAACCGCGTTATATATTCCGCTTAGCTTTGGAAAGAGGGCCGTGCAACCAATGCTGTGCGATAACGGGCAAAAGGCCATAGCAATATTGCGCGATGCCGACGGCGTAGGCTTTTATGAAATGCGGATATTCCTTTCGGTGCGCCGCAACGATGCGCAGGATCTCCCTGGACTGCGACCGCTTAAAGAGGAAGGTCTTGCTCTGCTCTGTCATCAGATAGCGCACAAAGTAATCCTGGAGATTATGGAATTTCCCGCGCATTCCCATCCGCAGCCACAGGTCCCAGTCTTCGGCATTCTTGAAACTGCCGTAACCGCCGGCGGCAAGTGCGGCTTCGCGGCGGAACATCACGGCAGAGTGCGTAAAAGGGTTCGCGAGCAGGGCCTTGTCGCGGATCTGGGCATCGGTTTCCGGCTTCTCGTAGCGGAACCGCTCGCGGTCATGCTCATCCACCACGATCGTGCCGCCGCCCACAATGAGGTGGTCCGGATGCTGCTCCAAAAACTCGTACTGTTTCTTGAGCTTGTCGGCATCGCACCAATAGTCGTCATCGTCCAGCCGGGCGACATATTTCCCCTGCGCCATAGCAAGCCCCTCATTGAGCGTCCCGGAAATGTCAGGATAATGATTCGTTGCATGATGGACGGCGCGCACGCGGCCGTCTTCCTTCGCAAGCGCCTCCAAAAAATCACGGGTACCATCAGTGGAGGCATCATTGATTACTATCAGCTCAAAATCAGAAAATGATTGGGAGAGGACGCTCCCCACGGCACGCTTGAGCAAGCCGGCGCGGTTATAGGTGGGGAGGATGACCGTGATGAGGATCTTTTTATCCATTGTTCTATCTATTGATAAATCTTTTCATATTCCATCGCCTCTCGAAACTCAGGAGAATATTTTTCAGCAATAAGATGGCGTTGCACTATTTTCATATGCTCTATATCACTATCTGCCATCTTTGATATGTTTAGTATAAGCTCCGCAGCTAGCGCATAGTTATTGGGCTGGAAAAGCCATCCTGTCTCCCCTTGTTTTATGATATCAGAGACAGACCCTACTTGTGCAGCAACAATAGGAACCCCTATTGAGAGCATCTCAAGGAGCACTATCGGCAATCCCTCATACCAAGATGTAAATAAAATGGCGTTGGTATAGGAAGGGACAGAAAGGACTTTTTCGTGGCTTACCTGCCCTGTAATAAAGAAAAATTCTTCCATTCCGGACATTTTTATGCGGGACTCAAATTCATTCCTTAACTCCCCATCGCCAACCCATACAAACAATGCACTTGGCATAACCTTTTTGATATTTTGGGCTATTTCCAAAAATCCAAAAGGGTTTTTTTGAGAAGTGATTCTTCCTATCATACTCACAATAAAAGACTTCTCTTTCTTGGATATCCCCATGGGGATATTAGAGTCAGATGCCGGTTTTACTATATCAATAAAAGTTGGGATTATCGCATATGATACTGCTTTGGGCAGGTGATTATATATTGCGTCATTCTTTTCGCTTTGGGAAAGGACGACAACTTGATCCGCGCGGGCGCAAACGAAATAGTCGATAAGGAAGAAGATAGCTCTGCTTACCACATTTTTCTTTTGGATAAATCTAAATCCGTGAGGAGTATAAATGAACTTTACTAGGTGTTTTTTTCGCAGTGCGCAAGCACAAAGAAAAGCAGCCCTTAGTGTATGTGCGTGTACAATATCAATGCCTTTCCCAATAATAATTTCTTGAAGTGCTTTTATCTGACCAGCAAAGCCTTTGAATATTTGATAATTCTCAGAAAGCGGGGAAAATTCTACATTTTTTTTAAAGTCATCCTCTGCCAATAAGGCCCCACCAGCTGGTCCTGCAAAATAAAATGCAAAGCGCCCGCTGCCATGCCTGACGATCTTGAGTATATACTGTGAAACGCCAGCCAAATCGCTTGATGGCTGCACAAGAAGCACTTTTTTCTTGTTAAAGTCTTCCATTTAATTTATATTTTCTCCTCAGCTAAAAACATTTCTACGTATTTGCTCCACTGAAAGTGCTCTCTCACAAAATCCTGGCCAGCTTTTGCAATAGATTCGTACCGCTTTGGATCATCAAGAAGAAATTTTACTCTCTCAGCAATCTCATCCGGATGAGCCGGATTCACAAAAAGTGCATCCACTTTATCGTGAAAAACCCCTGCAAAACTTGTGCTATTTGAGACAATCAAAGGAAGCCCGGAGGCCATGGCTTCAATTGCAGCCATCCCCCATATCCTAATGTGATTAGGAAAGATAAATGCGAAGCTTTTATTTTGTATCTCCATGAGCTCGTTATCGCTCACCCCTTCGAAACGAAAGTCTACCCACTCTCCATTATCTAGTTCCCTCGCAAGAGTGATGAGTTTCTCTTTATAGGAATCGGCTTTCCAAAAATTATTACAGACAAGGACAATGCGGCAATCAATCCCTGATTTACGAAGAATATTTCCTGCGGAGATAATATCTTCATAATTTCTCGCAGGAGAGAGGGACCCCACCCCAAGAAGAATGGGTTGATTTGTTGTTTTTGGGGAAATTTTTCTATAAAATTTTTCGAAATTCACTGGTATAAATAGAAGCCGCGCCCTACGACCCAAAAGTTGCAACAATTTTTTGTGTTCTTCATCGTTTACCACTATCGTATCGATATAGGGAAGATAAAAACGCACGCGCAAACGTTCAAAGAGATTAGCAATGATACTCAGGATGTTCGTTATAAAAAATTGTTTAGGCGTATGCCGGAACGGGGCATTGTGCATCACCCAAACAATCCTTGCTTTTGGATTTTTTCCCCGATACCATTTCCCCAATTTATATGATTGATCATTTTCACAAATGACCACATCATAGTCCTTATCCATAGCACCAAGGATTTTTTTTACCGCCGCGGTGTTCAGTCGCTCTCTCCGTATGCGCTCCTTTATTTTTTCTAACGGTCCTCGGCTCATCACGGTATCACCCAAAGGGGAGGCGACTTCCTTTATTCTTAAATCACCGCGAAGATCGGAAAATGTTGCTGGATTAAATTTCGCAGTATAAATAGTGATATCGTGTCCTGCTTTCTCTATCTCACGTGCCAAAAGATAAGGCATTCGGGTCCCACCACACTCTTCCCATAAATCAAGGCTTACTAATGCTATCCTCATTTTTGTCGAATAACGCCCAGAACAATGGCATTGGCGGCGTAAAAAGGGCTTCCATACTTGGATCCTCGAACGAGATCTTTCGAAACTTGTTCCCATCTGTTCCCTTTATCAACCCGCTTTAAGAAATATTCCTCATCGAACGCGAGTGTACCACCAAATAATTGCTTGTCCATTTCATGGTTATATCCAAGAGGCATCGTGACAAACATCTCTCCTCCGCTAGTGAGATATTTTTTTAAATTGAGAAGTGATGCTCCTATTTTTCTTGGGTCGCGAACATCCGGGAAATCCCATCCAACGTGCTCCATGGTCGAGATACTTATAATGACATCGTATTTTCTCGCTGATTCGAAAGTTTCAACATCTTGGTTGATAACATTTTTCCCATGCTCGTATTTATCAAGAATATCATGAGATGTCGGGAAATAATGAGAGAGGACATTCCCTACTTCCAATATTTTTTTTGATAGATTTTTCTCTATGATTCTTTGGATAATAGGGACCTCAATAATGCGTTCGTTATCCCATGTGGCATTATAACGATGGTAAAAATATTCATACTCCTCCCCTAAAAAATAGAATTTCTCATGCTTTGGCCCTCGAAAATTCTTTGCCCAAATACCTCCGATAATATTGCGAGGCAAAGAATAGAGAATCAAAAAGACGCGGCGCCATAATGCTAGCAAGACGCCACTGATTCCTCGTTCTTCATAAATGGACTTTATCTTGCTGGCGTATTTCATATCAATTCTCATCCATGCCAATGATCTTAAATTCAGGCATGGGGACGATAAATTTCCCTCCTCGTGCAAGAAAATCCCCTTCGCGCGCTCGAAATTCTTCGAGGAAATGCCATGGCAAAATAAAGAAATAATCTGGTTTGGCGAGTCGGGACTCTTCCTCTGAAACTATCGGGATCATTGTGCCAACAGTCTTCTTCCCCCATTTCTCTGGATTTCGTTCGGCAATGGCAGTAATAAAATCAGGACCTATGCCAAAATACTGCAAGAGGGTATTCCCCTTTGTAGAAGCTCCATAACCATAAATTATCTTCCCCTTTGCTCTCTCTTCTTTCATAAAGACACGACATGCGGCACGTATATCATCAATCCTCTTCACAAATGCTTGATAAGGCACAAGGGTGTTTAGTCCTAGTTTTTCCTCAGAGGCACGCAGTGCAGAAACGCGCTCTTTGGCTTTGGTTGCAACATGGATTCCACTGCCTCCATTGACATGCTTTATATAAGTCCGGAAGCTTCCTCCATTTATATCGTTCAACTCAACATCGAAAATCTCCAGATTGTGACGCTTTAATAGATTCTCCATAGAAAAGAGAGAATGATATTCGAGGTGCTCGTGGCAAATATTTCCGATTTCATTGGTCTGCAACATCGATGGGAGGTAGCTTTGCTGTATGACAAAAACGCCATCATTATCCAAAATACTTGCCACGTCCGCAACGAAAACATTTGGGTCTTCGAGGTCGTAGAACATGGCAATGGCAGTGATGGCCTTTGCTTTGATTCCGGGAAATTCTTTTTCCCAAGCAGTCGCATTAAAGAAATCTTTAAAAATTTTGGTGGTCCCGACGCTATTATATTGCTCCAAATTATTTGCAGGCTCGTAGCCAATGCGATTCAGGCCTTCCACTCCGTAGCCCCGGAGCAAAGTTCCATCGTTCGCGCCTATATCAACCACAAAATCATCGTTCTTCAGATCAACCAGAGACTGCACGGTCTGTGCGATGCCATGCAACTCATCGGTCATCGTTTGGTTCATTCCGGAACGATACCAATAATTGCGGTACATCGCCTCATGGGAGACCGTATGGGCAAGTTGCAATAACCCGCAACCGCCATCCTGAGGGTTGCAAAAGACCAGCTCAAGAGGAGCTTTAAAAGCCCTGTCTTCGTCATCTTTATCTAGGAAATCCGAAACATAGAGGTCCCCCAGCGAAAGAATAGGGGATAAATTCCCCTTACCGCATATCCTGCAGGTGTCCCTGCGCACGATCAGGTTTTCATTCATATTTAAGCATTATACCACCCAATCATCTCCCGTAAATCCTTGCCGAGTCATTATATGCCGCGTACCATTGCTTGTTCTTTCTCATACCAAGCAATGGTATTCCTCAGGCCTTCCTCAAAGCCAATCTTCGCCAGAAACCCGAACTCCCGCTCGGCGCGGGAAACGTCCAATAGGCGGCGCGGCTGACCGTCGGGCTTGGAAATGTTCCACATCACCTCACCCGAAAAATCCATGAGCCTTGCGACAAGACCAATGAGATCCTTTATGGATATCTCCATCCCGGAACCTAGATTCACCGGCTCCGGTTTTTCATAGCGCGCGGCGGCAAGCACGATCCCTTCGGCGGCATCGTCTACATAAAGAAATTCTCTGGTGGGGCGACCAGTACCCCAAACCTCCAGCGAGGGGGCCCCTGACTTTTTCGCCTCATAAACCCTTTTTATAAGAGCGGGAAGCACGTGGGAGCTCTTTGGGTCAAAATTATCACCCGGCCCATAGAGATTCACCGGCAGGAGCGAGACGATGCTAAAACCATATTCCTCCTGGTACGCTTTCGCCTGAGTAAAAAGCGCCTTCTTCGCCAGCCCATATGGTGCATTGGTCTCTTCCGGATACCCATTCCAAAGATCATCCTCCCTGAAAGGGATTGGGGTGAATTTAGGATAAGAACATACTGTTCCGATAAGAACAAACTTCTGAACACCG
>DAIDLF010000034.1 GCA_027449645.1 Candidatus Parcubacteria bacterium
CCGGCGTGATGAACGGGCTTGATCCCAGGATCCCTGCCGTGAACATGACGAAAAGCAGGGCGGCGAAAGACGTGCCGAATGCGAGGGATATCCAGGGGCGCGACGAGGCGAATCCCTTTCTGCGCGTTTCATAGACCGGCTCGATGCTGGTCCATCCCGCAAGGGAAAAAAGTATCGCCCCAAAAGGAAGGAAAAAGTTCCGTCCGACGATGGCGGGGATGCCGGAAAAAGTGACCTGCGGGATCGCGGCCGCAAAAATCACGGCGACCATGGCGACGATCGCCGTAATGCCGGCGATCTCAAGCTCCGCGGCGGCGCGGGCGTCCAGGAACAGCGGTATGGAGATAAAGGCCCAAAAAATGAGGAATGCATACGGCGCAGCGAGGGACGGCCATGCAAGATGCATGAACTGCGTCCCGAGCAGGAGGTAGGCAAGAAGCGTAAGGAGAAGCCCAAGGACAATGGCCAAAAAGCCCACCCAAAATCCTCCTGGCCCAAGGTAGAGCCTCGCAAGGCCAAGCAAGCGCTCCTTTTCGCCCACCTTCTCAAGGGTCTCAAGATATACGCTTTGTGCGAGGATCACGAGGGCCCCTAAGCCCGCAAAATAAAAGAGGCAAAGGAGCCACCCCGACTGCAGAAACACGTATGGCAAGGCAAAAATCCCATCGCCCACCGTGGCGGCGGCGACCAACCCTGCAATCCTGAACCTCTGCGCGATATTCATGGCGCGATGGCGCTATCCTGCAGCGTGCCTCGCCGACGCCCGCACGTCTTTTGCGCTCACTTTCTTTTCATCTTTCTCCATCTCGCGGAACACCTTGCTCACGAGCGACTTCGGATCCGGATCAAACACCACCCTTCCCATGCCGCGGTGCGCGATCTGGAGGATGTGCTCCAATTCGTCGCTCTCGCCGCCGGTGCCGGTCAACACGCCCTGCGGCTTCTTGTCCTCGAATGCGATCGTGAACTCGTTCAGGGTGCCCACGCGGCCGTAGATCGTGATGACGGCATCAGCCGACCGGGTAAGCAGCAAGTTGCGCCCGGAGTAATCAAAGCCGGTATAGATGATGAGGTCGTGGTAGGCCAGGGGCAAACGATAGGTCTTCACGTGCGCCACCTTGGACACCGCAGGAGAGAGCCCGATGACGATGCCGCCGGCCTCCTTGGCGCCGCGCGCCGCCCAGTACGGGATACCGGTTGTGGCGCCGGTCACGAGCACCGCCCCGCGCTCGGCGATCAACCTTCCCACCTCCATCGCTTTTTCTATGGTGCCCGGCGGACAGAACTTGGTCTCTGCCGCACCCGAAATGCAGACTTTATATTTGAGATACATGCTCCCGAGGTCGACCGGCTTCTTCTTTTTTGATGCTGATGGTTTTTTCGGCATAGCAGTTTATAAATGGTTGATTAATAGATACATGCCCGCCCTTCCTGATTTTCTTATAATGTCACGCTGTCCCCCGTCTTCGGCACCTCCGTCGCCACGCCAAGCATCTCCTGCGCTTTTCGGGCGAGGGCTTCCGAGGACGGCGGGTCGCCCTGTACCACAAAGACCTTCTTCAGCGACCCTTTCATGGAAGAAAGCCATGCAATGAGGTGCGGCTGGTCGGCGTGCGCCGAATAGCCGGGGATGTCGATCTTATGGCACCGCACGGGGATCGTTTCGCCGAAAATGCGCACCTCCTCGGCGCCCTGCAGAAGTTCGCGGCCCATGGTCCCCTCGGCCTGATATCCCACAAAAATGATCTCGCTCTTGGCATCGGACAAGTACCGCATCTCATGATGGAGGATGCGTCCGCCGTTCGACATGCCGGATCCGGCGATGATGATCTTCGGCGCGGGCGTACCGTTGATCTCCTTGGATTCCTCGGTGGTCAGCGTCACTTTGAGCTCGGGAAAGGTGAGCACGTCCTCGCCCTTCTTCACCTGGGTCTCCGCCTGATCATTAAAGGCGTCCTCGTGTTTTCGGAAAAGTTCCGTGAGCTTGATCGCGAGCGGGCTGTCGAGATAGATCGGCTCTTTCGGCAGTTTGCCTTCATCGCTCAGCTGATGGAAGTGATAGAGGAGGTCCTGGGTGCGCTCCATGGCGAAGGTCGGGATCATGAGCACCCCGCCGCGCGCATAGGTCTCCTCGATCGCGCTCAAAAGCATCTCGCGGCGCCGGGTCACGTCCTCGTGGATGCGGTCGCCGTAGGTGGATTCCACGAGGCAATAGTCCGCGGAAGGAATATGCTCGGTCGGCTTGATGAGCGGCGAAGGAATGTTGCCAAGGTCGCCGGAGAATACGATCGTCTTGCCTTCCGCCTGGATGCGATAACTCGCCGATCCGAGAATATGGCCGGCATCATAGGCCTCTATGGTGAATGGGCCGACGGTCAACGGCTCGTGATAGCGCAGGCTTTTCCAAATATGCGTCACCTTCTCCACGTCCCCGGCGGTGTAGAGCGGCGGCCTTGCTTCGCGCTCCGCCTCGCGCGAAAGCTGGCGCTCCGCATCCATCAACATGAGCTCCGCGAACCCCCGCGTGGCCTCCGTGGAATAGATGGTTCCCGGGAATCCCGCATCAAGCAGGCTCGGCAGGCGGCCGATGTGATCCAAGTGCGAATGGGTGATGAAGACCGCCGTGATCGTCTTCGGATCGTATGCAAACGGTTCGAAATTCTGGCGGTCCGCATAGTGGCCTCCCTGATGCAATCCGCAATCCACCATGATCTTCACGCCGCCGGACTCAAGCACGTAATTGGAGCCGGTCGCCTCGCCGGTGCCGCCATAAAAAGTGAGTTGCATAAGGAAAGTATACGCCCCTTAGCGGTTTTTTTGTAGCGCGCGCTCGAATTCCTCGCGTTCATTCCATGCCTCCCGTGCCCCGTGCGCACGATGGATCCACTCCTCGCTCCCCTTCCCGGTACCGATCACCACATCGCCGCGGTGGGGCCGCGCGAGCGCGAGCGCCATGCGGATCGCCTCGCGGCGGTCCAATGTCTCGCGCAGGCGCTCCTTCGGAAATCCGGCGCTCAAGACACCCTCCTTGATTGCCTGGATGATCGCCGCAGGATTCTCGTCATAAGGATCCTCGTCGGTGAGGATGATATCATCGCAATACCGTGCCGCAACCGCACCCATTGCCGGACGCTTCCAGACGTCGCGTCCTCCTCCGGCGGCGCCCAGGATGCAGATGAGGCGGGGGTCAGGATGCTCCGGCGAGGGTTTGGGCTTTACGGCGCGATAGGCCGCCTCCAACGAATCGGGGGTATGGGCATAATCCGCCACGGCCGTATAGCCGTCCCTGCGGACAAACTCCATCCTTCCCGGCACGCCGCCGAAATGGAGGATGGCCCGCTCAATGGAAGCGTCATCCACGCCGAACCGCTTGGCCACCGCCACGGCTACCGCAATATTTTCCTGGTTGAAATCGCTCAGAATAAATCCTCCATCGTGCGCGGCAAGCAGCTTCGGCATGGAATCCTTCACTGCCTCGTCCTCTTTTGAATACCGCAGGGGCGCATGGCGGGACAGCGCTTCGGCAAAAAACGGGAAATGCTTGTCGTCGCGATTGAGGAACACCTGCCCTCCCCGGCCGCATACATATTCCAGGAACGCGAGCTTTGCCGCCCGGTAGTTTTCGAACGACCCGTGCGCCTCGATGTGCTCCGGCGCGAGGTTGGTGAGCACGCCCGCATCCCAATGGACAAAACGGTGGCGATGCAGCACGACCCCTTGCGAGGTGACTTCCACGAAGGCATATTCACAGCCCGCGCGGGCGGCATCGCTCAGGAATTTCTGCAGGAATGCGCGGCCGGGCATGGAATTCCCCGTCCGGTTCTTCGCATTGGCATCGCCGATCTTCACGCGCAAGGAAGAAAGCAGGGCCGTGCGATGCCCGGCGGCCTCGAATATGGCGTTCAGAAGCTCCAGGGTCGTCGTCTTCCCTTTGGTGCCGGTCACGCCGATAACGATGAGCTTCCTGCTCGGATGGCGGTAGAAGACCGCGCCGGACCATGCCCACAAAAAATGATACGTGGATGCGGCGCCCGGGATGTCATGAAAAAGCTTTGCAATGCGGTGGTCCTTGATGCCCATGGAGGATATGCCTATTTCCCGCTCACTATTTTGAGTGCGGCCTTGAGACGCTCTTCAGCCCCGGTCACCTCGCCTTCGATCTTCCCAAGCGCCGAGCGCGCCTCTTCGCGGCGATAGCCAAGGCTCACAAGCGCCTCCACAAGATCCGCATCGGTCTGCATCTTCTCCACCACGGCACCCGATGCCGCGCTCTTCACTTTTGATTTCAACTCCAGGATAACCCGCTCTGCCGTCTTGCGGCCAATGCCCGATGCCCGGGTCAGCAGGTCCGGGCGATTCTCCTGAATGGACGCGGAAAGCTCATCGAGCGAGCCGATGTCCAATATCGCAAGTGCCGATTTGGGCCCCACGCCGGAAACCGAGATAAGCAGCTCAAAGAAATCCATCTCCTTTTGGGTGATGAACCCATAGAGGTCCAACGCATCCTCCTTTACATGGAGGTGCGAGAAAAGCCTCACCTCGCCGCCCGCTTCCATGGCCGGAAGAGCCCCCATGGTATGCGCGCTTACAAAAAGCTTGAATCCCACGCCGCCGGCCTCCACCACCACGAATCCGTCGCCCTTCCACGTCAATATTCCTGAAACGCCATAGATCATTGCCCTTATTATAGCGCGCGGCGCAGGAAAGGGCACCCGCGGGATATTGCGGCGGCGGCTTGCAATTTTAGGGCTTTGTTATATACTCATCTTCATGCCGATCACGACATCAGCCAAGAAGGCGCTCCGCCAAAACAAGGTCCGGAACACGCGCAACATCATCAAAAAGGAAGCATACAAGAAGGCCGTCACCGGCCTCCGCAAGCTTGTCACCGCAAAGAAGCTGGATGAGGCCGCCAAGGCGCTTCCCGCCACATTCAAAGCGCTCGACAAAGCCGCCAAGACGAAGGTCATCGAGAAGAACAAAGCCAGCCGCCTGAAGTCCCGCCTTGCTCAGCTCGTCAGCAGGTCCACCAAGGCCTCTTCATAGTCCACTTTCCCCGACTTCACTGCGAGATCATATTCCGCCATGTGCGGAATTTTTTCTTGCCATTGCGAGGCAAGAATATTGAACAGCTTCGCCGCCGGATCGCCCGCCGCAAGCATGGACTCAAAGGCATACAGCCGGTTCGCAAGATGGGGGTGCTTGAGCCCGCTCATCAGCCCCCAATAGTTCGGCGCAACTTCGAGATCGAATCCGTTCAGATCTTTTTTGTCTATCGCTTTGCCGGTACTAGGGATGAACCCGCTGAGCTTGTCCAGCTCCGTCACGAGCCCCCAGGTGTCGCCCTGATAGACGGCTGCGAGAAACTCCGCCGCCGCGTCGGTAAGCTTCACCTCCCGCTGTTTCGCCTCAGCCTTCACGAACCCGGTCCATGGAACTCCGGCGAGAGTCTCGAATTTTTGTGCCACCGCCGGCTTCTCGAGCAGGAACGCGAGCGCCTTTACCGGCTTATCCTTCTCCACGAGAAGCAGGGTGGTGTTCTTTGCGGCAAGGAATGGCTTCAGGAATTTTGCGAGTGCCGCCGCCGGAACCTCGAACGCATGTTCCACCACCGCAAGCTTTGCCTCCTCAAAGATGGATTGGTTCTCCAGGAACGCAAGAAGGTCTTCGCTTACCGCCCCTCGTTCAAGGTCGAAAAATTCCAAACCTGCCGCGGAACGCTTCTTGACGAATTCGGCGGCAAGCTCACGCTTCTTCTGTTGTCGCCGATAATCGTCCGGGCCGTAAAGGAAGATGATCATCCCCTCTTATGCACGTGAGGCTTTTTCTGCGCGGTGCCGCTCGAGGGCAGCCTTCATGAATTCGCGGAACAAGGGGTTCGGCCGGAGCGGGCGGGATTTGAGCTCGGGATGAAATTGGGTGCCCACAAAAAACGGATGCACCTCGCGCGGCAATTCCGCGACTTCCATGAGGCGGCGCGAAGGCGACTGGCCGGAGAATACCAGTCCGGCTTTTTCCAAGCGCTTCACATACACGGGATTCACCTCGTAGCGGTGACGGTGACGTTCGGAGATATGTTCCGCGCCATAGGCGCGCGCGGCGATCGTCCCTTTTTTGAGCACTGCCGGATATGCGCCGAGCCGCATGGTGGCGCCATACTTCTGCTCCGCCATCAGCTTCTTCTGCTCCGGAAGGATATCAATGACCGGATGTTTGGTCTTTGCGTTGATCTCGGTCGTGTTGGCATCCTTGAACCCGAGCATGTCCCGGGCGTATTCCACGACGGCAAGCTGCATGCCATAGCAGAGGCCGAAGTACGGGACCTTGTGTTCGCGGCAATAACGGATGGCGGCAAGCTTGCCTTCCACGCCCCGCGCGCCGAAGCCGCCGGGCACGATCACGCCGTCATATTGCGCAAGCTCTTCAAGCGCCTTTACGCCCTCCGCGCCGCCCTTCTCGAACCGTTCGGAATCGAGCCAATGAAGCTCGGGCTTCACGCCCCAGTGCGCCGAGGCGTGCTTGATGGATTCAATCACGGAAAGGTATGAGTCGGCGAGCACGAATTTGCCCGTGGAGAAGTATTTTCCGACGATGCCGACGCGCACCGGCTCCTTCGCGTCCCGTACGCGTTCCGCGAATGCCCGCCACTCCTTCATGTCTTTCCGGCGCGGACGCATGGAAAGCTTCTGGAGGATGGTGTCGCCAAGCTCGTCCTTCTCGAAGTTGACCGGGATCTCATAGAGGTTGGAGACGTCCGGCGCGGAAATGATGTCCTCTTCGCGCATATTGCAGTTGAAGGCGATCTTCTCTTTGCGCTTTTCATCGATTGGGTCGCGCGACCGGGCGATGATGATGTCCGGCTGGAGTCCCGTGCCGTTCAGGGTCCGCACCGCATACTGCGTCGGCTTCGTCTTTGGCTCGTTGTCCTCGTTCATCATCGGAAGATAGCTCACCAGCACGAGCAAAACGTCCTTTGGATGTTTGATCTTCAGCATGCGCACCGCCTCCAGGAAAAGGATGTTTTGGTATTCCCCGACGGTGCCGCCGATCTCCGTGATCACGATCTCCGCATTCGCTTTCGCCGCCGCATGATCGATGCGGCTGATGACCTCAAGCGGGATATGCGGCACCACTTCCACGCACTTGCCGCCGTAACCCATGCTCCGCTCGCGCTCAATGACCGCCTTGTATACGCTGCCGGTCGTCATATAGTTCGTGCCGGAAAGGTCGCGGTCCAGGAAGCGTTCGTAGTTCCCCATGTCCTGGTCGCACTCCGTGCCGTCATCCAAAACAAAAACCTCACCGTGCTCGGTGGGGTTCATAGTGCCCGCATCGACATTGATGTAGGGATCGATCTTGAGGGAGGTAACCTCTATCCCCCGCGACTGGAGAATTTTTGCAATGGAGGAAGATGCCACGCCCTTTCCGACTCCGGACATCACTCCGCCAGTGATGAAAATATATTTTTTGGTCTTGCTTTTGTTGGTGGTGGTCATATCGCCTATCAGTGTACAAGAAAGGAATATCCTAGGCAAAGGCGGCCCAAAAACGGGCCCTTCAAGAGCCCGGAACCCGCGGATCCCCAATGATCCGCGCGGTTTTAGAGCAAATCCTCCGTCCCCACTTCATGCCGGGGCACGAGCGACGGGTCGGTGGGAAGCGCAAACGAGATCGTGGTGCCTCGGTTCAGTTCGGATTCCGCCCAGATCTGCCCGCCATGCGCGGCGATGATCCCTTTGGAGATATAAAGGCCGAGCCCCGAACCCTCAGTCTGGGATTTCACCGCGTTGTCCGCACGGTAAAACTTCGTGAAGAGCTTCCCGAGGGCCTCGGGCGGGATGCCGATGCCGGTGTCCTTCACGCTCACCACTATATATGGCTTGTCCTGCATCTTGTCGATCTTCACCGTCACTTCGCCGTTCTCCACATTGTACCGGATGGCATTCTCCAGAAGGTTGGTCACTGCAAGCGAAAGATGTTTGGTGTCGATCTGCACATGCGGCATCGGTTCTGTGGGCCGGTCAAAATAGATCTTCACGCCGGCCTTGCGCGCCGCAGGGAGGACGTCTGCGAGCATCCGTCCGACATAATCCACGAGGTCAGCGTCCTCGAATTGATAGCCCACCTGGCCGTCTTCCATGCGGGCGATATTCAAAAGGTCCTCGATGCGGCGCAGGAGATTTTGGCTCGCCGCCGCCGCGGTCTCCACGATCATCTTGTTGGTATCATCCAGTCCGGCGACCGACGAAAGCGACTGGAGTGCCCAGTTGATGTCCGTGGCCGGCCCGCGCAGCTGGTGCGAGGCGACCGTGATGAACTCGTTCTTTGCGCGCAGGGCGGCGACGAGCGCCGTGCGGTCGCGGATGATCTTCATGAACACGAGCGGGTTGCGGCTCACCGGGTCCATGACGGGAATGGTCGTCACCCGGAGCTCGATCTCCGGATCGGTGAACGACACGTCCGCGACCTGCGGCACATCGCCCTCCTTGCTGCGTACGATCACGCGCGGCGCGAGCGAAGGGAAGATCACCTGCGCAAGGATGCGCCACCCGTCCTTCTCCACGTCGCGCGCCGAAAGCACGTGCCCAAGGGCCACATTGGCCGAAAGCTTGAAAAGTTTCTCGGCGGCGCCGTTGAAAAAGACCACTTTGAAATCCTGGTCATATACCACCAGCACGTCGTCGATGTTGGTGAGGATGCCGGTGAGTTCGCTGTCCCCAAGGCTCGCCCCGCGGTTCTTTTTGACGCCAAGATAGACGCTTGCCGCGGCGAGCGCCGCCACCACGATCACCAGCCCCGCGGCCACGGCCTCCCAGACGATCGCCGCACCGCCGAGGAACACCGCCGCAATCGCCGCCGCCGCGGCGGCCAACAGGAACCACGCCACGCGGAATTCGCGCGACGAAACCACGTCTTTGAATCTGATGTTCGCGTTATCGTTCAATACCTATAATGATACACCAAATGCCGTCGGTTAAAACAACGGCTGCTGCGGCGCACGCGCCGCCGGCGCGGCAGGCGGGCGCTTCCCCGAGGGATCTTCGCCGTGCATCCGCTTCACGAGCGTGGCGAACCCCATCGCCACAAAATATGCTTCCGCAGGGTTCGTGTTGGGAAAGGGGCGGAGCGCCTCGAGCTCCGGCATGTCTATCGGCGCATGCGTCTCAAGCTGGACCAGTTCGCGCGAAAGTTCCGCATCTTTGCGATACTGCCCGAACCGCTGGGCGAGCTTCGGGTCTTCATGGATGTGCGCAAAGAGATGTTCCACCGTCCCAAAGCGCTTAATGAGTTCCGTCCCCGTCTTCGGTCCGACCCCGGGCACGCCCTTGATGTTGTCCGAGCTGTCGCCGACGAGCGCTTTATATTCCACGAGTTGGGCCGGCGCAAGGCCGCCGTATTTTTCCTTTACTGCCGGCTCGTCGTAGACCATCGTATCGCTGATGCCCGTCTTGAAGACCTGCACCACAAGCTTCTCGCCGTCCACAAGCTGGAGCGTATCGCGATCCCCGGTAAGGATGACCACCTGCAGGTCCGGCACCGGTTTGAAATGGACCGCCAGGGTCGCGATCAGGTCGTCCGCCTCATAGCCGGCCTTCTCGAAGGTCGTAATGCCGAACGCCGCAAAGAGGTGGTGCGCTTCTATGATCTGCTGAATCAGCTCATCCGGCGCTGGAGGGCGCTGGGCTTTGTATTCGGCATATTTTTCATCCCGGAACGTCGGCTCGGGCCGGTCAAAGAGCGCCGCCACGTAATCGGGCCGGTCATCCCGCCATAGCCGCAAGAGGATGCTCGCAATGCCATAGATCGCGCCGGAAGGCTTTCCTTCCGGGGTCGTGAACGGCGGCAGGGCGTGGTACGAACGGTGAATGAGGGAATTTGCATCGATGAGAAGGAGTTTTTTCATGGTGCTAGTTTCCTTTGATGACAATGGTCCGCTCGTCTTCTTTTTTTCCGTGACGGAACTCCAACCGCCGCATTCCTTTCGGCAAAGCGTCTTTGATCCGCTCGCCCCACTCAATAAGCAGAAGGTTTTTCGGATCGGCAAGGAGGGCATCGAAGCCAAGCGGGGCAAGCTGCGCCGCGTCCTTCAGGCGATAGGCATCAAGATGCAACACCTCGGCAATCCCGCTCTTCCTTTGCCGCCGCGGCGGAGGGATCCGATAGCGGCGCATCAGCACGAACGTGGGACTTTGCGCCCGGCGGCGGATCCCCGCGGCGCGGAAAAATCCCTGGATGAACGTCGTCTTGCCTGCGCCAAGCTCCCCGGATAGCACGACCACCAGGGCGCCGCGGCGCTTTGCAGGGGACCCTGCAAACAGCTCCGAGGCGAAATGTTCACCGAGCTGTTGCGTCTCCTCCGAAGAGGCAGTGTGATAGGTCTTCATTTTTGGAAAAAATATAGGCGAAAAGGGAAAGCATGACGAGCGACGTGCCGAACGAAAGAAGGATCAATGAAGAAAGCGATGCCTGCGGAACGAGCGATACCCCCTCCGGGTATCTCACCGAGGCCACCATGGCGCTCGCCTCTTTGTTCCGCACGCCGGATGTGGGATCGGCAAAGGCAAAATGTCCCGTTATTGCCGAAGCTCCGTAATCCATGCGGGAAAAGCTTTTCCCTTCCGGTGCAGACCCTTGGAAAGCCGCTTGGTCCACCGTCTTCCCTCCTGGACCATATAAGAATACTGCCCCGTCGGTGTTTTTCAAAGTAAGGCCTGTCTCCGCTTTTTTAAGCACCAGATAGCCGCCCGGCGGGATCGTGCGCCCCGAGAGCGAGACCCTCTTCTTGGCGCCGGTTCCAAGCGCATAGCCATCCAGCGAAAATGCCGCCGAGCCGCTATTATAGAGCTCCACGAACTCGCCCGCCGCATCGGCCCCTGCGGGATTGGGGAACCATTCATTAAGATAGACCACAGGCCAAGCCTACCACCCCCGCCCTCAAAAAAAGATAAAATCCGCGGTCCTGCGGCTACAGCAATTCCCCGTCCTGCTTAAGCTTCAGATGCGCATATGCCGCCGGCAGAACGACGCGGCCGGACGGCGACCTCTGGAGGAACCCGAGCGTCATCAGATAAGGTTCATAGATATCCTCGATCACCCCGCGCTCTTCGGAGAGCGCCGCCGCGAGCGTATTCACGCCCACCGGGCCGCCATTGAACTTCTGAATGATGGTAAGGAGCAGCTTGCGGTCCTGCGGCTCAAGGCCCACTTCATCAACCTCAAGCATGGCGAGGGTGCGGCGCGCCGCTTCGGCGTCAATGGTCCCTTCCTCTCCGTGGACGTCCGCGAAGTCCCGCGCACGGCGGAGGAGCCGGTTCGCCACGCGCGGCGTCCCGCGCGACGCGCGGGCAAGGATGTCCACGGCCTCCGGCGACGCCTGCACGCCCAATATTTTTGCGGAACGCGTCAGGATTTTTTTGATGTCATCGATGGTGTAATAGCCAAGCCGCAGAGTGGCGCCGAATCTCGAACGCAGCGGCTGGGAAAGCAGGTTCTCGCGCGTCGTCGCGGCAATCAGGGTGAAGGGCGGCAGATCGAGCGTAAGCGTCCGCGCCGAAGGGCCCTTTCCCACCACAAGATGCAGCTTGCGCGCTTCCATGGCGGGATACAGCACTTCCTCGATCATCGGATTCACGCGGTGCGCCTCGTCAATGAACAAGATCTCTCCCGGCGCAAGGTTCGTGAGCACGGCCGCGAGGTCGCCCACCTTCTCAAGGGCAGGACCCGACGTCGTCTTGATGCTGCCGCCGAGCTCTCGCGCCACCAGATAGGCGAGCGTGGTCTTGCCAAGCCCCGCAGGACCGGAGAACAGGAGGTGGTCTGCCGCTTCGCCGCGCCGCTTCGCGGCCTCCAGGAGCACCTTCAAATTGTCTTTGATCTTTTCCTGCCCAATATACTCATCCCAAATCACCGGCCTTAGGGTGAGGTCCACATTCGGGTCATCTTTTGCGCTGGTAAAGCTGATATTGGGGTCTTTAGGCATGGGGAAAAGAAGGGCTTGACAAAGAAATAACTATATGCTAACATATACCAGTCAAAGGTTGGAAAGTCCTTTGGCAGGTAGTCAGTTCACATCTGGGGGCGGGAATTATTTCTAAATATTTTTAGGACGAATCGGTTCCGGCTGGTTCCATCCTTTGAGTAATTCTAGCCTCTTTTATCATTAGATAAAAGAGATATTGTCCTTTCGCGAGGAATTGCCCCCAGGTTTGAGCTTGTTACCACACTATTTCCCCCGTGGCATCCTTGACCTCGTCAAGCGTGGTCTTCCCCTCCAATACTTTCAATATGCCGTCCTGCTGCATGGTGACCATCCCCTGCCGTTCAGCCACGCCTCGCAGGGCGACCTCCGAAGCTTCCTTAAGGATCGTCGTTTCGAGGTCACTGCCGCCCTCCAAGAACTCAAAGACGCCGACGCGTCCCTTGTACCCAAGGTTGTTGCACTGGGGGCAGCCAACCGGTTCATAGATCGCATAATGCTCGTATGCCGCACGATCCACGCGTGCGGGCAATTTTTGCAAGAATCCCTTTATTTTTTCCTGAACTGCAGGATCCACTGCGGCTTCTTTTTTACACTCTTTGCAAAGCACGCGCACCAGGCGCTGGGCTATCACAAGCGCAAGCGCGGGCCCGATGGAAACCGCTTTCACGCCGAGGTTGATGAGCCGCGGGACCGCGCCCACGGCATCGTTGGTGTGCAGGGTGGACAATACCAGATGGCCCGTCAATGCCGCCTGCATGGCAATGTCCGCCGTCTCGAGGTCGCGCACCTCGCCCACCAGGATCACGTCCGGATCCTGCCGCACGATGGCGCGCAAACCGTTTGCAAAGGTATAACCTGCCTCATCATTCACCTGGGTCTGCTCCACGCCCGCAATGCGGTACTCTATGGGATCTTCCAGGGTGATGATCTTTACCGTCGGATCGTTCATGGTCCTCAGGAAAGCGTATAGCGTGGTGGTTTTTCCTGAACCGGTGGGACCGGTATTCAGGATCAGGCCATTCGGCCGGTCCAGCTGCTTTTTGACAAGCTCCAGATTGTCAGGCCGAAGGCCAAGGTCCGGAAGGCCCACCATGGTCGCCGAGGGGTCGAGGATGCGCATCACGATGGTCTCGCCGAACTCGGCGGGAATGATGGAGACGCGCATCTCTATCTCCTTGTCGCCAAGCCCTATCGTAAAGCGGCCGTCCTGCGCCTCGCTCCGCACATTGAGCTTCATCTCGGAAAGCAGCTTGATGCGGGAGACAAACGCCTGATAGGTATGGATCGGAAGCTCGGTGAAGATGTCGTGAAGCAGGCCGTCGATGCGGAACCGCACTTTTGCGGATTTCTCCTGGGCTTCCGTGTGGATATCCGACGCGCGGAGCCCCATGGCGCCGGCAAGGACGATCTCAATGAGGGCGACCGGGGATATTTTATTGAAATCCAGCGCCGCGAGCTCGTCGTGGACCGCATCAATGGTGACAAGCCGCGCCCGCAGGTCGGTGAGGCGGTCTTTGGTGATGTTCACCTTGCCGGTGATGCCGCCCTCCTCTTTTTTGATGAATTGGTAGAAATGCCACGCGGCCTGCATGCTGGTCGGCGATACCACCACCACTTTCACTTCGTGATGCTGGGCGGAAAGGTCCTCGATCGCCTTTTTGGCCGCAGGCAGTTCCGGATTGATGGCCGCGACCGCGATCTTGTTGGACTTGCTTTCAATGGAAGCGATCTTCGCATCCCGGGCCATAGCTTCGGGAATCACGCGCACCGCATCGAGCGCGATGGGGATTTTGGAAAGATCGGCATATGGGAGCCCAAGCTGCGCCGCCAAGCGCTGGGCGGCGCGTTCCTCTCCGTCGCGCCTGAGCTTGTTCAGCCTGTCCTGCAGTTCTTTTTGCGGCGAATCTGCCATGTCTCTGTATAGTACCTTTTTCGGCCCGACCACTTCAAGGCTCGGTGAGGTATACTGAGGGCATATATCACCATGATTGCGCTTGGCATAGACCCGGGAAGCCGCAGGATAGGCTATGGCCTGGTGGACGCCCACCAGGGGGAAATCCGCTATCTCGCGGCGGGCATTTTCCGCATCACCGCCAAAGACGATATTCCCGCGCTTGAGGAGACGAAAAAGGAGATAGACCGGCTCATTGACGAATATCATCCCGAAACCGTGGCCGTTGAGAAGCTTTTTTTCTCAAAGAATCAAAAGACTGCCATGGCGGTTGCCCAGGCCCGCGGCGTGGTGCTGCTTGCGCTCAAAGAGCGGGGCATCCGCATCAGGGAAATCACCCCGAACGAAGTGAAGCTCGCGGTGACCGGCTACGGCCTTGCCGACAAGAAAGCCGTATGGAAAATGGTGCGCCTCATCCTCGGCATCCATGACCTTAAGGTGATCGACGACGCAAGCGATGCCCTTGCGCTTGCCATTGTTGCTGCCGGCGACCGCGGGTGAATTATCCACACCCCGCAAAGGGGA
>DAIDLF010000035.1 GCA_027449645.1 Candidatus Parcubacteria bacterium
CCACGCGATCGAACAGCGGGCGGTCCGGCGACGTGAGATAGCTTATGATCTCGACACTGCTCGATGCCGGCGTGCTGAACGCATTATTGTCGAAGCCCGGCAGGTTCACGAGGGAAAGCACCGCGCCGCTCTGCGGATCGATCGCGAGGCCGAGGCCCACCTGCCTGCCCAGAAGCGAAAGCTCGTTCTGAATGCTGCCATAAAGCTCCTTCTGCAAACCGCCGTCGATCGTGAGGTGCACCGGCGTGCCAATGGTCGCCGCGGACTGCTCCTTGGCTCCCAGGACCTTGCCCTGCGCATTTTCAAATTTGACGTTGATGCCCGGCACGCCCTGGAGGGTGCTGTTGTAGTACGCCTCGATCCCGGTCTTCCCGATGACGTCGGTCGCGGCGAGCGACGGATCAGCCTTGAGATCGGCCTGCGTGACCCGCCCGGTATACCCGACCACCGAGGAGAATACCGGCCCGTTCGGATACACCCGTTCGAAATCCCCTTGGATCTGGATGGTGGGAAGGGCAAGCGCCTGAAGGTTCACAAGTTCTGCCTGGCTCAGGTCGTCCACCAGGACGACCGGCGTCGCAAAGTCCTGGGACTCGCTCTGTTTGAGGTCGCTCCATACGGTATCGGACGATACGCCGAGCACATTGGTCGCGGCGGCAAGCGTGTTCGCCTGCAGGGCAGGCTCGGAAAGGAATTTCCGCGCATCGAGGAGCGCGGTGAACACCGCTTTGTTCTCCACGAGCGCATCGCCCTCGCGGTCATAGATGATCCCGCGCGGCGCGGGCGTCGCCTGCTCGGATGCCGCATTGTCCGCGGCACGGGCGGCGAAATAGCCGCCGTTCCAGACGGAAAGATAGGCGACCCGGCCCGCGACCGCGAGGACGACGCAGAGCACGGCCAGGGAAAGGTGCCACAGCGACTTGTTGCCGATGGGAACCTCCACCATGCTGAGGTCCTGGCTCCAGTCGTCGTTCAGCGATTCTTCAAAGGGAATGTCCGGTTTCTTCATGGCATGCGGTGTTCCGTGTCGCGGCGCAGGATGGCGAAGGCAAGCATGCCGGCGATGAGGCTCGCGCACGCATCCTCAAGGAAGATGACGGGGTTGGCAAGCAGGAAGTGCGGCGCGGCTGCGGCGTACAGCACCAGCAATCCTGCGAGGATCCCCGCCGGCGCGGCGGCCCATGGTTCCATGCGGAAGATCCCCCGGAGCGCGAACACGGCGAACGGGACGGCGGCCACCACAAGAAGCTCCATGCTGATCCCCGGCCTCCAGCCGAGGAGGAAGATCCCCATAAGGACAAGGCACGCCGTTTCCCAAAATCCGAAAAAAAGGCCGAATACCGTGAGTACGGCAAATATCAGATCAAAGAAGACCCCGCCGCCCATGAGCCAAAACTGGACGGCGGCGGCGAGCAGGAGGATGACAAGGGCAAGGGCGAATCGCATCAGGGTGCTTTTTGGATGGCGACGGTCTGGATGCGATTGATGTCGTATGCGAAGCTGAGCGACGCCTCCTGGAACAGACTGTCGGCGGAGGTACTCGTCGCCTTCACTTCGGCGATCGGAAGGCCATAAGGAAGGCCTGAGACGGCCGAGTAGACGATATCCCCGGGGCTGATCGCCGAGCTTTTGGCGATGGAGCCGACTATGGGATAGAGCCCTCCTTCGAGCAGGCCGTCGTAGCCTTTTGTACCGATGCGCACCGGCATGCGGAGGCTCGTGTCAAAGATGGTCTGTACGGCGGCGCCGTCGCTCCATACGCGCATCACCTGGCCCACGAGCACGCCCTGGAACAGCACCGCATCGCCCTGTGCCACGCCCTGGTTCGTGCCGGCGTCCACCATCAGTTCATTTTTGAATCCAAACGGATACTGCGAATACACCATGGCGCGCACGGTATGCGGCGTGGAAGTCGGCAATTCGGACTGGATGACCTCCAATTGCGCGAGTTGCGCCTTCAGGACCTCGCTCTCCGCTGCGGCATTTTGCCCATTTGCCCCGCCCGGCTCCGCCGGTCCCGCCACGAAAAAGTTGCGCACGCGGGCGCCATACGTGGGCGCGAAGACGATGAAAAGCAGGAGCACGGCGCAGAGTCCGCCCAAAAGCAAGGTATTGGTTCTTCGCTCTTTTGTCATGATAAAAATCCCCGCCTTACAGATTAATGTAAAGCGGTTTGAGCGGATTGTCGAGGAGGCCATGATGGCCCTCGAAGTCGTCCACCATCTGGCCGAGGCCGCGCGCCACGCAGGTGAGCGCGTCGTCGGCGACCGTCACCTTCACCCCGGTCTCCTTTTCCAGCAGTTCATCCAGGCCGCGCAGGAGCGCGCCGCCGCCGCACATCACGATGCCCTGGCGCAGGACGTCCCCCGCAAGCTCCGGCGGCGTTTCCTCGATCACCTCATGCACCGAATCGATGATGGTGCGGAGTGATTTCGCGAGCGCCATGCGGACATGGTTGTTCTTGATGGTGATCTCGCGAGGCAGGCCCGTGGAAAAGTCGCGGCCGCGGATCGCCACTTCCATGCGCTCGTCGAGCGGGATGGCGGAACCGACCGCGATCTTCGCATATTCGGCTGTCGGCTCGCCGATCGCAAGATGGAACTCGTCGCGCACGAAACGGATGATGTCCTCATTGAAGCGGTCGCCGGCGATCTTCAGGGTGCGCGAGACCACGATGCCGCCCATGGAGATCACCGCAATGTCCGTCGTACCGCCGCCGATGTCCACGATCATGCTCGCCGAGGGCTGCATGATGGGAAGGCCCGCGCCGAGCGCCGCGGCGACCGGAGACTCCACAAGGTACACCTTGGAACAGCCGGCGTTCAGCGCCGCATCTTCCACGGATTTGCGTTCCACCTCGGTGAGGTTGTTCGGAATGGCGAGGAGCGCGCGGCGATAGGACATGATCGGATGCGCCTTCGGGCGGCTGAGGAGGTGGCGCAGCATCTCTTCCGTCATCTCAAAGTCGGAGATCACGCCATTCACGAGCGGGCGCACCACGTTGATGTGCGGCGGCACGCGGCCGAGCATCTTCTTCGCATCATCGCCCACCGCGAGCACATGATTGGTCTTGACGTTCACCGCCGCGACGGACGGCTCGTTCACCACGATGCCTTTGTTTTTGAGATAGATGAGAGAGTTCGCCGTGCCGAGATCGATGCCGATATCTTTGAATACGTTGTCGAAGAGTGCCATAATAGGTTACTTTTTGATGGTTTCGATCGCTTCAGGGAGGCCCATGACCTTGGCCTCCGCGCCATCGCGGCGCTTCAGCTCCACGGTGCCCTCACCGAGCTTGGGACTCACCACCATGCGCCACGGAATGCCGACCAGATCGGCCTCCGCAAACTTCCCGCCGGCGGAAAGATCCCTGTCGTCATAGAGTACTTTGATGCCCGCATTTTGTAAAGATTGGTACGCCGCATCGGCATCCGCGCCGCTGATGCCGAGAAGATGGACCGCAAAAGGAGCCACGGCATCCGGCCACACAATGCCGCGGTCATCGTGGAATTTCTCTACGATCACGCCCATCAGGCGCGAAATGCCGATGCCATAGCACCCCATCACCGGATGCTGCTTCTTGCCTTCGCGGTCGGTGAACGTCACCTCAAAGTCCTTTACGAATTTCTGCCCGAGATCGAAGACATTCCCCACTTCCGACGCGCGGGCCTGGGAAAGCGTGCCCTTGCCGCAGCGCGTGCAGGTTTCCCCTTCTTTCTCTTTCGCGATCTCCACGTTTACGCAAAATTCGCATGCATCGCAATAGAGGATATCATCCTCGCCGGCATCCGTGAGCACCATGAACTCGTAGGAGATCTTCTGCGTGAACGCGCCGCCTGACGCCTCCGTGGCCTTCGCCGTAAGCCCCAACCGTGCAAAGATCTTGAAATAGGCCTTTTTTACCTCGGCAAAATAGCGCTCAAAATCCTCCTGCGTGGCATGGAAGCTGTACATGTCCTTCATCAGGAACTCCACGCCGCGGAGCAGGCCGGACTTCGAACGCAGCTCGTCGCGGAACTTCCAGTTGATCTGGTACACCGCCTTCGGCAGGTCCTTGTAGGTATTCACATACTTCATCACGAGCGGCGTCACCACCTCCTCCTCGCTTTGCCCCAGCGCATATTCCTTTTCCGTGCGGCTCTTGAGCTTGAACAGCACGTCGATCTTGTCCCAGCCGCCGGTCGTCATCCAGTTCGCTTTCGGATGGATGATCGGCATGGAGATCTCCTGGCCGCCGACCGCATCCATTTCCTCGCGCACAATCTGCTCTATGCGGTTCAGCACGCGCAGGCCGAGCGGCAGATAGCTGTATACCCCCGCCATCAGCTTGGACACGAACCCGGCACGGGCAAGCAGTTGGGCATTCACCGTCGCCTCATCCTTGGGGGCGTTCCGCTCAATTTTGGTGAATAATTGGGATTGGCGCATATAGCGCCATAGTAGCATGGATTTTTGATAAAAAAAAGCGGCGCAGAGGCGCCGAGCTCAGCCTGATTGTTGCTCCTCCTTTTTCCGATAGATGAAACTCAACACCAATATTGTCCACGACCCTATCACGCCAAGCGCGAACCCCGAAATGATGGTGACATCCCCAAGATAGAGGCCGTAGCTCAACCACGACGCCGTGCCGACGGCAAAAATGGCGAAGGTGGAAATGGAGATATCCCCCACGGATTTCGTCTTGATGATCTTCCAGATCTGGGGATAATAGCCGAGCGACATCAATATGCCGGTGACCAATGCAAACCACTGGATGATCGCCTCCTTCATGCCTTCTTCTTCGCCTTTGCTTCCTTTTTTGCCTTTGCCGTCCCCGGACCCTTCTTTTTCTTCGCGAACTTCGGGTCCCGCGAAATGAACCATTTGTCATTTTCGTCGAACCACCAGGCATCCGAATGGGTGGCAAGGAGATATTTCCCCACCGCCTTCCCCTGCTCGGTCTTCAGGCGCTTGATCGCGCTCGTGAGCCATGCCCGCGCTTTCGTATTGCCCCGCAATTCCTCCTCGCGCAGGGTGGCGATCCACTCCAGCTGGTCGGCATCCTTCACAAGCTTCGCCTCAAAGGACTGCTTGGCCTGCTCCTCGGCATAGAAATCCGCCATCTCTTTCCCGAAGGGGATCTCCACGGAGAGGTCCCTGAACGCCTCAGCTTCTGCAAGGCGGCCGTAGCGCTGATGCACATAATTGAGGTCCGACGTGCGGCCCTCGGCAAAATCGTGGAACATGCTCATATAGACCACCTTTGCCCGGTCCGCTTCGGGCGCGAGGTAGCAAAGCGCGTAGGCAATATAGGTGGTACGAAGCAGGTGTTCCGCCACCGACTGGCTCCCGGTGCCAAGGAACCACAATCCCGAGCGGGGCGTCTTGCTCAAGATGCCGGCCTCATAGATGAAGTCCGCGATGGCATGCAAGTCGTCCTTTTTCATGCATCCATCATACCACAACCTCCCCTAAACGATCACCCCGCCGCCGAGCATCCGGCCGTCTTCGGCATAGCACACTGCCGACTGGCCCGGAGCCACGAATTTCTGGGGACGGGCAAAGGCCAGCCGGAAGCCTCCATCCCGGGATCCGGATTCCTGCAATACCGCCTTCGCGAGCGGCTGGCGGTAGCGCACCCGCGCCAACACCTCCACAGGCCCCTTCTGCACGGCAGCCTGGATATCCTTGTTGATGAGATTGACCCCGACAAGCGCGACCTCCTTCCGATACAGCGCCTCATCTTCGCCGCCTTCGGCGACGATCACCGTGTTCGTGGCGGCATCCTTTGCTGCCACATAGAAGGGTTTGCGCGCCGCGGGGGCGCCGTGCCCGGCGCCGGTCTTTGGAAAACGGAAGTCCGCATCGATATGGCGCTGGCCGATGGTATAAAATTCCGCACCATGATGTTCGCCGATGGATTCCCCTGCCGTGGTCACGAGCGGTCCTCGGCGCGAGGGAATATGTTCGCGCAAAAAATCATCCAGCGAAAATTTCCCGAGGAAGCAGATGCCCTGGGAGTCCTTCTTCTCCGCCGTCGGCAACCCGGCGCGCCGCGCAAGCTCGCGCACTTTGGGCTTCGGATAGGCTCCGATCGGGAAAAGGCATCGGGCAAGCTGGGCCTGGGTGAGCGTCCACAGGAAATAGGACTGGTCCTTGTTCGGATCCTCGGCAGCATAGAGCGCCTGTTCGGCCCGGCGACCGGCCCCGGACTTCCTTGTCTGCACATAATGCCCCGTGGCCACGAAATCAGCGCCCATCGCAAGCGCCTTCTCCATGAAGAGCCCGAATTTGATCTCACGGTTGCACATCACGTCAGGATTCGGCGTGATGCCGGCGCGATAGCCTTCGATCATGTAGCGCACCACGCGCTCCCGGTACTGCGCCTCAAAATCCCACACATAGAACGGCATGCCGATCCGCTCCGCCACGCGCCGGGCGTCTTCGGCGTCCCGCTCGGCGCACCCGTCGAGATTGTACGAGCGCATGAACACGCCGACGACATCATAGCCGCCCCGCGCGAGAAGCAGCGCCGCAACGGATGAATCAACGCCGCCGGACATGCCGACGAAAACCTTGTTATGGGGACTTGACATTTTTAATAAAATAACATATTATATATTCCGAGGTAAAGGAGGAATTATGAGAGTAGGTAAGCTTTGGATTGCTGTACCCGCAGCTTTAGCCGCCGAAGCCGTCTATACTGCATTCAACCACGAAATTGGGTGGACTGCTCTGTTGGTGGCACTAGTAGTTGCAAGTGGCATAGAGACAATTACCAATCAGGTAAAGGCTCGCTGATGGTTCCCTGTCGCCTTTATCCCCTAGCCGGCGCAACACACTCGTGTTGCGCCGCTTTCTTTATTTTATACCTTTGCTGAATCGGGCATAGCTCGCGTCCTGCGTTATTTCGAAAACCTTGTTGACGCGAGGAAATTGCAGCGTTCGAAGCGAGTAGAAATTTTTCCGGGTACCCGCGAGTCTGCGAGCTGGGTGGAAAAATTTCGTTATGAGCGAGAACGATGCCCGAGCAGCAACCGGTTTGAGAGATAGCGCAGGACGCGATCTATGCCCGCTCCACGTACTGGCCGGTCTGCGTATTGATGCGGATCATGTCCCCTTCATTGATGAAGAGCGGCGCGGAGATCTTTGCGCCTCCCTCGATCGTCACCACCTTGGTGCCGCCCTGCGCGGTATTGCCCTTGATCGCCGGAGGGGCTTCCGTCACTTTGAATTCCATCTTCACGGGAATCTCCACTTTGATGACCTTGTCCTCGAACACCATCGTCTGTACCTTGGTGTTCGGCTTCAGGAACTGGCCCTGATCACCCACCACGTCGCCTTCCAGCGCAAACCGCGCCTTGGGATTGCCCTCCTCATGGAACCAGTACTGGCCCTTGCTCTCATAGATGAAGATCGCCTGCTTGCGCCCGATCTCCGCCTCCTCAAACGAATCGCTCGCCTGGAAATTGCGGTCCAAAAGCTTGCCGGTAATGAGATTCCGGATGCGCGTCTGCACGACGGCTTTGCGCTGTTGCATGCGCAAAAAATGGGTCTCAATGACCTCATACGGCGCGCCGTCCATGATGAACAGCACTCCCTTCGTAAGATCGGTATACGCGAGCGACATAACGGATATCAGTATAGCGAAATTTAAAATGTTTGCAACCGGAACCGTGCAGTATCCACGATATCCGCGGTATCCGCGGCAGCGGGCGCGATGGCGCGCGGCGCGTGCATAAAAAAAAGATCCCGCTTTCGCGGGACCTTCCCTTGCTATTCGTTCTCGCCGTGCGGCGCGGCGTCTCCGTCATGGCCGCCGTGCGGCGCATGCGAGCCGCCTTCCGGCTCTTCGATCTTGAGATTTACGCGGGCGTTGTTCTTGACGCCGACGATCTTGAGAAGCGAACGGATGGCTTTGGCGGTGACGCCCTGGCGTCCGACCACCTGGCCCATATCCACGGCATTCACATGAAGCGTAAGCAAAACGCCCATCTCGTCGACCTTGCGGTCAACGCGCACATCATCCGGATGGTCAACCAGCGATTTTACCAGATATTCGAGAAATTCCTGATCTGCTGCAGGTGCGTTCGTCATAGGATGGTCTGAGTGTTCCGATCTTGTGCCGACCTTTCATATCACCGTTTCCGGTACAAACATCGTAAGGGGAAACTGTCCGCCGCCGCGCGGCAACCTTCGGTTACGCTGCCGGATTTTCCGCGGGAGCCTCGGCAGAAGCCTCTGCGGGAGCGGCTGCCGCCGCGGCGGCCTTCGCCACCGGCTTCGGCATCTTCACCGCCTTCTTGGCGATAGCAATGACTCCCTGGCTGACCAGAAGATTGTGCGCAGTGACCGTAGGCTGGGCGCCGATTTTGACCCAATGGGCCGCCCGATCCTTTTTGATGGTGACCGATTTGGTGCTCGGGTTGTAGGAACCGAGGTCCTCTACCGGAGGCGCCGCCATTTTGGACCGCTTTTCGGCGACCACGAGACGGTAGCTCGGCTGATGCTTCTTTCCTATGCGCTGTAATTTGATAGCCAACATGCGTTCCATTATACCGAATTCACGGCACAGGTCAAGGCGCCATGGGGCAAAAACCGCAGTATACTGATTCCATGAAGATCGGCATCTTTGATTCTGGCCTTGGCGGGCTTTTTACCATGCGCAGGATCGTATCGCGGCTCCCCCGCTATGATTATGTCTATCTTGGCGACACCAAGCGCATTCCTTACGGGGACCGGTCCCGGGAGACGGTATACCGCTTTCTCGAGGAGGCCGTAGACTTCCTCTTCCGCCGGGACTGCGGGCTGGTGGTGGTCGCCTGCAACACGGCATCTGCCGAGGCCCTGCGCCGGATCCAAACGGAATATCTCCCCCGGCATTATCCGGACCGGAAGGTCCTTGGGGTCATCATCCCGGCCGCGGAACAGGCGGTAAAAAATCCCGGTGCGGCCCGGATCGGCATTCTCGCCACGCGCGGCACGGTCCGTTCGGGAACTTTCGCAAAAGAGGTCCGGAAGCTCCGCCGAGGGGCGCGGGTGTTCCAGAACGCCGCCCCGCTTCTCGTGCCGCTCATTGAACGCCGCGCGCCCGCGCGCGAGATCCGGCCCGCATTGCAATCCTATCTCCAGCCCCTTCTCCGCAAACGCATCGATACGCTCATCCTCGGATGCACCCATTACGCCATCATCAAGCGCCAGGCGAAAGCGATATGCGGCCCGCAGATCAGGATCATTGCCCAGGACGAGATCCTCCCGGCAAAACTCGCCGCCTATCTGCGGCGGCATCCCGAGGTGGAGACCAGGCTCGGCAAAGGCCATTCGCGACGGTTTCTCGTCACCGACCTCATGGATGCCACGAAAATCCTGGCGCAGAAATGGTTTCAGGGTCCGGTCGCTTTTACCATCGTGCGCCTGCCGGAACAGGCCGGATAAAAAAGATCGGACAAAAAAGGCGCAGCGCCCCTGAGAGCGCCGCGTCTTTTTCTTTTCTGCTATCTGCCCTTTTTAGTGCGCCTCCGTCCGCTCGCGCAGCTTGTTGAGCAGATGGTTCGCATAATCCTTGCCGCCGAGGCCGAAGGCCAGGCCGCCGGCGAGCGCGAGCATGGCAATGAAGCCCGTGATCAGGGTCTGCACGATCGCCGATGCAATGTTCAATTGCGTGAGCGCCGCGAAGAAGCCGAGGATCACGACCACCCACCACACCAGCGTCCCGAGGAAATGCGCCGCATGGAGCTGGGCCGAGAGCACGGACGCCGTCACCACGCGCCGCAGGAAATGCCCGAGCACGAGCGAGGCGAGAAGGATGAGCACTGCCGCGATCACGTTCGGCAGGTAATTGAGCACCATCGTCAGGAACCCGGAGAGCGCGTAGAGTCCGAGGCTGTCGGACACCGCGAGCAGGAATGCCACGATGATGAACCAATAGACCAGCCGCCCGAGGAAATACGCCACGCGGACCCGCAGTCCCGCCCGCTCGAAGATCGGCTTCACGCCGAGCTTCTCCAGGAACGGATCGAGCCGCACCGCCTCAAATATCTTCTCCACGAGCGCGCCGAGGCCTGCGGCTACGATGAGCCCGACGACCAGCACGATGAGCGCGGCCACGAGGTTCGGGATGAAACTCGCAAAGCCGGCCCACAGATTCACGAAGGACCCCATCAGGATGTCGCTCCAACTTTGTACTGCCATAAATGATGTTGATAAATCAGAATGTTAATGTTTGCGGTTCGACCTTTCTCTTGATTCCATTATACCAAATCGGTATACTGTGAGGTGTTGAAAAGGTCCTTGAACGCGCTTCGCTGCCGATCCATATCTTATGGGCCCGTAGTTAAGTGGTATAACGCGGCATTCGCATTGCTGAGGCGGGAGTTCGATTCTCCCCGGGTCCACACTCAGGCGAAACGCGTTCAGGAACAGGGCTAGGCAGCCTCTTCCCTCTCCAGTTTGAGCGAGACGATTTTTGAGCTGCCATCCTCGGCAAGGGTCACGCCATAGAGGATCTCGGCGGCCTCCATCGTGGCGCGGTTGTGTGTGACCACGATGAATTGGGTCTGCTTGGAGAATTCCTTGAGCATCTCGCCGAACCGGCGCGCGTTGCGCTCGTCAAGCGGCGCATCGATCTCGTCGAGTACGAGAAACGGCGGCGGACTGACGGATACCATCGCAAAAAGCGCGGCGATGCCCACGAGCGACCGTTCTCCGCCGGAGAGCATGTCGAGCGAGGTGATTTTTTTGCGGGGCAACTTCACCTCGATCTCCACGCCGGGCGCGCGAAGGGCGCCGCCTTCATCTTCCCCGGCCTCCGTTTCGGCATCCTGCCCCGGCACCGCATCGGACGAGCCTTCATCCCCGTCGTCGCACGGGGCATCTTTGGTTTTCGGTTTCAGCACGCGGAGCGATGCCGATCCGCCGTCGAACATCAGCGCAAAGAACTTTTTGAACTCTTCGTTTATCTTTGCAAGCGATTTGTCGAATTCGTTCGTGATCTTTTCCGTAAGCTCGCCGAGGAGCGACGTGAGGTCGGCGACCGCCTTCACGAGGTCCTCGGACTCCTTGAGGAGATGCTGATACCGCACCTCCGTTTCGTTCGCCTCCTTCACGAGTGCCTGGTCCACCTCGCCCATGCTCGCCAGGTCGCCGCGCAAGCGGAACATGCGGTGTTCGGCCTCGCCAAAATCGATCTTGGCTTCAGCCTGCGATGCGCCGCGGAACTCTTCCGGCCTGCGCCCGGCCTGTTCGATCTGCCGCAATACCTCTTCGCGGCGGAACTCGATCCGCTCCTTCTCAAGCAGCAGCTCACGGTTCTCCTTCTCCCACGCATCGATCTTCCCTTGGGCAAGCTGGACATCCGCAACGGCGCCCTTGAAGGTCGCATAGAACTCCTCCTGTCCGGCCTCAAGCGAACGCTCGGTTTCGCGGAGTGCGGCAATATCCTTTTCCAATTGGGCAAGGTCCCTGGTTGCCTGTTCAAGCTCGCGGCGAAGGCCATCCGGCACGGTTGCGGCGGACGGTTCCTTTGCCGGCCTCGCATTCCCCTCTTCAAGCGCCATGGCGATCTCTTCCAGAATGTTCTCGATCGCGGCATGTACGCCAAGCGGCTCCTCGTCGAGCGCCGCCTCGAGCTCTGCCTTGATCTTCTGCACCAGATCCTTCAGCCGGTCGGCGGTCGCCGCAACGTGCGGGGATGCCGTGGCGCGCTTGGCCATCTCTATCTGCGCCTCGATGCGGCCGAGGTCCTTCTGCAGGCGGCTGCGCGTCTCCATGAGCGCCGAGACTTCCGCCTTCACGCCCACGAGCCGCTTCCGCTCCTCGGGCTGGCTTTCCTCCACTGCCGTCTGGCGCAATTCCGCAGCTTTCTTTTCTTTGGCGAGCGCCTCAAACGCCTTCTGATGCCCCGCCACGGCGCCATCCACGGCGTCGCCCTTTTTGCCCAGTTCGGCGAGCTGGAATCCAAAAAACTGGTTTTCCAGCGTGCGCAGCTCCTCCTCCAGCGCACTCCGGCGCTCCCATCGGCTCGTCTGGCGCTTGAGCGAACGCAAGTGCGGCACGATCTCTTCGATGAGCGCCTGCACCTTGTCAAGATTTATTTTGGAATTTTTCAATCTCCGCTCGGCGTCCGCCTTTTTGATCTGGTATTCGCGGAGTCCGAGGATCTCCTCTATCATTTCCCGCCGCTCAAGCGGAGTGGAACGGATGAAGACGTCGCTGTCACCCTGGCCGATGATGATAAGCCCGCGGGAGCCGAGGCGCACCTTGGCGAGAAAATCCACCAGGTCGCGCAGGAGGATCTCGGATTTGTTCAGATAATATTTGCTCTGCCCGTCGCGCGAGATCTGGCGCGAGATGACGACCTCCTCGAAATCTACCGGAAAAAACTTATGCTTATTTTCGAAATACAAGCTGGCTTGGGCCATGCCCACCCGGGCGCGCTTCTGAGTCCCCGCAAAGATGAGGTCTTCCACTTTCGCGCCGCGGAGATTCTTTGCGTCGCGTTCGCCAAGCAGCCACCGGAGCGAATCCACAATATTGGATTTGCCCGAACCGTTCGGACCGACCACGGCCACGATGCCTGCGGGAAATTCCAGCACCGTCTTGCCGGCGAAGGATTTGAAACCGTTCAATTCGAGCTTTTTGAGAAAATTAGACATCTATTTCGTGGTATGGCCTTCCTGGGAATTGCGCTCTGCCTCCTGTTCGGCTTCCGCACGCAGGGCCTCAAGCCTTTCAAGATATGCCACGGCCCGATCCCTCGCTTCTTTATCGTCTATTTTCTGGATCGCCTCTCGGAGGACGTGGTAATCCCGAGGCTCAATGCTGCCGTCCTCCCCTGCCCACCAGGGATAAAAGCTATTGTCCACATAGACCAGATTCCCTTCCTGATCTCGTCCAAAATTCCTGGGCGACGTGTCGAGCAGCATCTCCAGCCCCGCCTCGCGCATCGTTTTGCTCAAAGCCTCAATATCGGGATCGCGGTTCAGCGATTCCATGGAGGCAAGCTCTTTATCCAATATCGCATCATCGATTTCCCGATCGCTCTCGCCTTGATGGGATTTCATTTGCTGATGGGTGCTCAGATCGCGAAGCTCTTCGTGCTGCCGGTCAAGATGCTTCTTCTCAAGGACCATATAAGGGTTGCTCCCGCCCTCTTTTGCCGCGAGGGAAATATCGGGTATATTCCGCGGGAATAGCGCATGCAGCACCTTGGTGAGATAAAACCTTCCCTTCATCTCCCTCGCCTCAATGGCGTCAGACCGGAATTCCGCAACAACTTTCTCCGGATCCTGCGGATGGTGATAAATGATCTTTTCCGCGCCCTCCGCGAAGTGCTCCATTTTTTCAGGATCAAATTTCATGAACGGTGTTTCTTCAGCGCGTTTTTTGCGGCGTCGATCTCCGCGTCCTGCTTGGACGCGCCTTCGCCCTGCGCGATCATCTTGTCGCCGAAATAGACGCCCATGGTGAATATCCGGCGGTGCGCAGGGCCATCCTCCATGACCAGCTTATAGGTCGGCGTAAGCCTGAGCTTTTCCTGAATGAGCTCCTGAAGCTCGCTCTTGGCGTCTTTATAGCTCTTTGTCTTGAGCACCTCGTCGAGATTCACCATCACGAACGCTTCGATGAACTTCCGCGCCGGATCAATGCCGCGATCAAGGTAGATCGCGCCGATCAGGGCTTCCATGGCGTTCGCGAGGATCACTTCGCGCGCCTTGCCGGTATCCTTCTTTTCCCCCCGCGACATCAGGATGAAATCCTGCAGCGCGATCCGTTCGGCGACCTTCGCAAGGATCTGATAGTTCACGAGTGCGGCGCGCAATACCGTAAGGCGCCCCTCCGGTTGGGTGGGAAACTTCTTGAACAGGGCGTCGCTCACCACGAGCTCCAGCACGGCATCGCCCAGGTACTCCAGCCGCTCATTGTGCGGCAAGGGCCATTTGGGATCTTCGTTCAGATATGAGCGGTGCGTGAGCGCTTCAGTGAGCAGATGCTTGTCCTTGAAGGAAAAACCGATATTCTTTTCGAGCGCGTCCGAGGATGCCATGCGTCGTTATTGCCTCCCGGGCTTCGCCGGAGCGGCGGGTTCAGATTTGGGCTTCAGGGGCGGCTTCTTCTCGATCGCTTCGCGATAGACGGAACCCAACACGCCATTCACGAACCGCGCGGCATTCGGACCGCCATAATTTTTGGCGAGCTCAATGGATTCGTTGATGGCCACCTTCGGCGGCACTTCCTCGGGATCGGCATATAAAAGTTCATAAAGCCCGATCCGCAGGATATTGCGGTCGATGATCGCGATCTTGTCGAGCGGCCATTCCGGTGCCGCCTTGCGCATGGTGGCATCGATGTCCTTCAGGTGCGCCGCCACGCCATGGAGGATTTTCCAGGCAAACTCAGGCTCGTCCACGCCAGGCGCGAATTCGGCCATGTTCCGCTCAAGGATCTCGGTGATATCCTTCTTTTTTCCGTAAAAATCCCATTCATAAAGGGATTGGAGCACTACGGTTCTGATTAAATGCCTTGTTGCCATAGCTTTGAAAAGAACCTCTTCCTGCCGCGCACGCCGCTACTTCTTCCCGCACGCCGCGCACGCCCGATGGGCGGCTTTTGGCGCGCCGCAATTCTTGCAGACGAGCAAGACCTGCTTCTTCATGGCAAGATGCGAGCGCCTGCGGCCCGTCTTCCCTTTGGTATGATGCTTTATCGGTACGCCACCCATTGGAGTAAAAGTTAATTTATCGCTTTATGATAGGCTTCTTTTTGAGGAAAGTCAATCGGTGCGCTTCGCATGAGCCGTGCCTGCGGATCGCCGCACGGTGCGCCGCCGTCCCGTAGCCCTTATGCACCGCAAAACCGTACTCCGGATAACGGACGGCGAGCCTCTCCATGAACCGGTCGCGGGCCACTTTGGCAATAATGGATGCCGCAGCCACCGCGGGCACCCGTTCATCCCCTTTGATGACGGTTTTTGCCTGTTTTTGCTGGATTTTTTGCCTATCGCGGCTGCCTAAAAACAGGCCGCCATCAAGGATGACCGGCGCCGTGCGGCACGCCGGATACTCCCGGACGAGCCGGGCATGGGCACGCAGGGCCGCACGATTCGCCGCCGCGGAAATGTTCAGGCGCTCGATCCCCCGGGGATATACCCGCGCGATGGCGAATGCCACCGACGCATGCCGCCGGAAATAATGCGCCCATTGCGTGCGGCGCGCCGGAGAGAGTTTTTTAGAATCCTTCAATGCCCCGAGGTTCGCGGCACGCACCAGCGCGGCGCCGGCGGCACCGCGCGGCAGGGCGACTGCCGCTACGACGACCGGACCGGCAAGCGCTCCCCGCCCGACCTCATCGATCCCGATGCCATAGCGCGCCTTCTGCCCCATTGCCGTCAGAGTCCGCTTCCAAAACTGCCGATATTGCCCACGTCGGTCATGGCGGCATTGATCTGCTGGTTGATCCATACGGTAGCCAGCCAGAACGCCACGACCGATGATGCCACCAAAATGCCGAGCGCGATCCAGCCGATCGTGCGTGCCTGCCGGTCGGATGCGCGGATATATTTCACGCCCTCCCACTTCGTGATCGCAAGATAAGCGATCCAGGGCAGGACCGCACTGAAGAGATAGAGCAATACCTGCGCCTGGACGTCCGTGGCAATGGGCGGCACGCGAAGCTTGGCGCCGCAATTCGGACAGAAATAGAACTCCGGCTGGACCGGCAGATGGCATTGCGGGCAGATCTGCGCCCCCAAAACCTGCGAAGCCTCTGCGGGCGGCTGCGGCTGCGGTACGCTCGGAATGGTCATGGGATCTGCCATGGATAGTTAATGATGGATGATGGTAGTGGACTTGGTCTTGGCGAAGAGCGGCGCGAACGGCGTGGAGACGTCTGCGGTCGCGCGAAGCATCTTGGCAATGCGCTCGGTCGTTTTGACGAGCGTGCTCCGGTCCCCCACCATCTGGGCGACGGAACGGGTGACGCCGTCAGGGCACTGGTAGAACACCCGGTCATACCAGTGGCTCCGGTCCCCCAACTCGGGATAATATCCCATAATCACCTCGGCGTTCCGGAGATAGCGGAGCGACAGCGGATCCCGGAATTGCGGCATGAAAAGGATATCGCTCTTCTTCTCCTCGCGGATCTCGCGCGCAAAACCCCCAAAGTCCGCGGCGGCGGTAAGGTTGATCGCGCCGTTCGGCTCAATGCCGTGCCGGTCGCCGCCGGAGATGAGCGGCACGCCGAACCGTTCGCCGATCGCCACCACGCGCTTGTTCACGGTCCATGACTGCAGGGCGTTGATCTCCAGGGCATGGACCAATCCGGGATGATGGGAAAGAAAATCGTCCACGGCCGAAACGTGCATGGCATGCCCGATGCGGCCCTGGTCGATCAGCGGATGGTTCAGCACAATGAGCGTATCAGGGAAGGAAGCGATATCCTCAAGGCATGCCCTCAGCATTCCCGGATCATCGGGGTTACGGGTCGCCTCGCGGAGCGCGGCGAACATCCGTGCGGCATGCGCCCCGGGGAGGTTATGGATGCCGATATGAAATACGGCGCGATGATATGGCGCGGTCCATTCGAGCGACGTGATCCCCCGGCCTTCGCAGGCCGCGATCTCGTCGTGGTCGGTGAGGGAAACGATCGGACGAAATCCTTCTCCCGCAATCTGCCGCGCCTCCAGCCCGTAGGCCACATCCGGCGATATGGGCGTCGTCCAATATCCCTTCCGATAATCAAACTTTTCGCCCCATGTGCTTGCATAACCCTCCTCCATCTTGCGCAGAAGATTGGAAAAAAGGCGGATCTTGATCTTCTTGGCCCCAGTAGGCAAAAAAAGCAGGCCCTCGTGCGAGTGCCAGGTATGGCCGTGGAGCGAAACCCCGCTCGCGAATGTCACCGTGAACTTCTTGTCCTTTTTCCATTGGTAATGGAAACGCGTGCCAGATGATAGGGGTGATGATGCCATGGTCCCATTATATCAGATTATGCGACTTCCGCGCGGGGTGCCCCCACCAGGACTCGAACCTGGGACCATCTCCTTAAAAGGGAGCTGCTCTACCAACTGAGCTATAGGGGCGATCGGGGGCGCAATAACGCACCGCCAAAACACTTTGACATCTTACTGAAAAATCGCCCTATTTTCAACTGCCGCAAAACGCGCCGCGCCCCTTGCAAAGCGCACCCATGCCGGCCCTGCCGCGATGCCGGCTATCGCTCCCGCTCCAGCTCCTCCAGCAATTTTTGCGCTTTCGAACCGGGGCGTTTTGGCGCCTTGATGATGAAGTTCACCAGAAGGTCGCCGCGCCCCGACGAACCGAACCGCGGCATGCCTTCGCGCGGGATGCGCAACATATCCTTCAGGTTGAAATGCGGAGGGATCTCTGCGGAAACCATACCCGCCGACGTGCCGCCCGCAACCGCGGAAATGGAAGGCACCTCGATCTTTTTGCCAAGCAGAAGGTCCACAAGATCCAGTTCGTGGGACACCACAAGGTCCGCGCCGTGCCGCGCGAACACCGGATGCGGCTTCACGCGCACGCGCACATAAAGGTCGCCCGACGCCGTGCCGCGCTCGCCCGCTTCGCCCATGCCGGCCACCTTGATGATCTGATTGTCGTCGATGCCGGGAAGGAGCTCTATCGCCACCGAGCGCTCCGCCTCCACGCGCCCGGCGCCCTTGCATGCCGTGCAGGGCTTTTTGGGAATCTCCCCCATGCCGTGGCACTTCACGCAGGTCTTCACCTGGGATACATTGCCGAAAAACGTATGGCGCTGCTCGCGGATCTCGCCCTGGCCGCCGCAGGTGGAACATTGCTCAAGCGCACTGCCCGGTTCGGCGCCCTTGCCGCCGCACTTTGCGCACTGCACGAGCGTGCGGAACCGCACGGTCTTCTTCACGCCGCGGAACGCCTCTTCCAGGGTGATCTGCTCGTGCATCTCAAGGTCGGATCCTTTGGAATAGGTCTTGCGCCGCGGCCGCCCGCCCATGCCCTCAAAGATGCTCTCAAAAATATCGCCGATATCGCCCATGTCGCCGAACTGCGAAGGGTCGAAGCCCATGCCCTCCCAGTTCACGTTCGCGCCATTGAAGCCTCCCCCGAAACCGCCCCACGGCCCGCCCTGCGCCCCGGCCGGGCCGGCAGAACCGAACCGGTCATATTGCGCGCGCTTGGCCTTGTCGGAAAGCACCTGATACGCCTCGTTAATCTCCTTGAATTTCGCTTCGTCGCCGCCGGATTTGTCCGGATGGTACTTGTGCGCAAGCTTGCGGTATGCCTTTTTGATATCTTCTTCATTGGCGGTCTTTGCGACGCCAAGGATGTCATAGTAGTCCTTCATGGTAGTAATGTTACGAATAGCCGATCACTTCCTTGGTGCGCATCTCCTCCCCCACCTTCACGAATCCGGTCGCAAGGAGCAGTTCATAGACGATCAGCGCGAAGAATTCGGCGAGCCAGATGAAAATGATGCCGATGCTCCGCAGGGCGATGAAAATGACCGCGGCCCAGCCGATATCGAACCAGCCGCCCGACTGGCTTTGCCATGCCTGCATCATGCCCTGAAGGATGCTGTAGAACGCATCGCTCGTGGCCGACGACGAGGCGATGGATGACGACGGAAGTTTTGCGGTGAGATTCTGGGCGAGCTGCTGCGATTGCTGGGCCACGGCGGCGCTTTGCTGCGCCGACGTCAAATTCTGGAATTCCGGATTGTTGGTGAGCTCCATCTTTGCAAAACTTTCCGTAAAGCCGCCGAAGGAGCCGTTGAGCGAAAGGCTCGGATAGAAATCCGTGACGATCCCCGACGACCAGTCAAAGAACGTCCGGAAGCTTTTCTGCGACACAAGCAGCGGGTTGCCCCCGATCTGCGGCGCGTAGATGAGCACCATAAAGACCAGGAGTCCGGTGGTGAACTTGCCGAGGGCCAGGTTCGCCACGCCGAAAAACGGGATGTTGATGCTGTTGCCCAACCGCACGCGCGCCTCAAAATACCCCCACGCAAGGAACACCAGCACGATGATGCCGTTGAGGGCCAGAATGCGCCAGTCGTCGCGCCAGAAGAACCCGATCACGCCGAGCGTCTCCAGCACGATGACCCCGAGCGTCCTCCCGCCGTGCTTGGCGAGGAATGCCTGGAGCGCGACCATCACCCCGAACAGCGTGAATGCCCCAAGCAAGACCCACACCGGGATCCCTCCGGTGAGATAGCGGTAATAGCAGTACCCGAACCCTGCGGCAAAGAGCACCGCGAGCACGTCCAACACGATGGACTTATAGAAGCCCGGCGGCTTGCGCGGGCCGGTCTCTATCCTATTGAGGCTGACCAGGTTCTGGCTGTGGTCCGGACTCGGCGCCGCCTTGTCCCCCAGCATTATTTTCCTCAGGTCCATTCCCTTTATTATATTCTGCCTGGCCGATTTTTTGTATCTCCTGCGAAAGTGCTGCGGTAGCGGTCTCTATTGCCGCCTTATCCTCGCCGTCCTTCACCTTTTTGAGCGCCTCCAATTTTTCCGTGACGCCGGTCTTGATCTCCTCAGAAACCTTGTCGCCCGCCTCGCGCAGGGATTTCTCCGCAAGGTACGCCAGCGACTCCGCCTGATTCCGGGCATCGATGAGCTCCTTCTTCCTCTCGTCCTCCGCGGCGTGTTCGGCAGCCTCCTTCTTGAGGCGCTCGATCTCATCCTTGGAAAGGTTCGTGGAAGCCTCGATCTTCACCGACTGCGATTTGCCCGTCGCCTTGTCCTTCGCGGAGACATTGAGGATGCCGTTCGCATCGATGTCGAACGTCACCTCCACCTGCGGGATGCCGTCCAGCATGAACCGCGCAAGCACCTTGTTGTCCGCCGCCATCGGGCGTTCGCCCTGGAGCACGAGCACCTCCACCGAGGTCTGATTGTCCGCCGCCGTGCTGAAGGTCTGCGTCTTCGCCGTCGGCACGGTCGTGTTCTTCGGGATCATCGGCGTCGCGACGCCGCCGAGCGTCTCTATGGCAAGCGTGAGCGGCGTGACGTCAAGGAGCAAAATGTCCTTCACTTCGCCCTCGGTCTTGCGGCCCTCCTTCTTTGCCGCGAGGATCTCGCCCTGGATGCCGGCACCCAAGGCCACCACCTCGTCCGGATTGATGCCCTTGTGCGGCTCCTTGCCGAAGAGCTTCTTCACTGCCTCCTGCATGGCCGGCATACGGGTCTGGCCGCCCACAAGCAATACCTCATTGATGTCGCCGAGCTTGAATCCCGCGCCTTTCGGCGCCGGCGCCGTCACGGCCTCCTCCGTGAGCTTCACCGAGCGGTCCAGATAGTCCTGCACCAGCGATTCCAGCTTGGCGCGGGTCATCTTGATCTGGAAATGCTTCGGCCCGTTCGCGTCGGAGGTGATGTACGGAATGTTGATCTCCGTCTCCGTCGCGCTCGAAAGCTCGTGCTTGGCGCGCTCGGCGGCCTCCTTGAGGCGCTGGACGGCGAGAGGATCCTTGGCAAGGTCGATGCCCTCCTGCTTCTTGTATTCCTCCACGAGGAACTCCTGGATCTTCTTGTCGAAATCGTCGCCGCCGAGATGCGTGTCACCGCCCGTGGCGCGGACCTCGATCGTCTGCTCCTTGGTCTCGGGATCAAAGCCGATCTCCAGCACCGACACGTCGAACGTGCCGCCGCCGAAGTCGTATACCACGATCTTCTGGTTGCTCTCCTTGTTCACGCCGTACGCGAAGGCCGCCGCCGTCGGCTCGTTGATGATGCGCTCCACTTTGAGGCCCGCGATCTCGCCGGCATTCTTCGTGGCCTGGCGCTGGGAATCGTCAAAGTAGGCAGGCACGGTGATGACCGCCTCGTCCACTTTTTCGCCGAGGCGCGCTTCCGCATCGGCCTTCAGCTTCGCGAGGACCATCGCCGAGATCTCCTCCGGCGAATACCATTTGTCGCCCATCTTCACCTGCACCCCGCCGCCCGGGCCTTCCTGGACCTCGTAGGGAAGCCATGCTTTGTCGCGCTGGACCTCCGGATCGCTCCACTTGCGGCCAATGAGGCGCTTCACCGAGAAAATGGTGTTCTTGGGATTCGTCACCGACTGCCGCTTGGCGAGCAATCCCACGAGGCGCTCGCCGCCTTTGGACAACGCAACAATGGAAGGCGTGGTGCGGTTGCCTTCCGCGTTCTCCAGGATCTGCAGTTCGCCGTTCTTCATGACCGCCACTGCCGAATTCGTCGTACCGAGGTCAATGCCGATGATTTTTGCCATGATGGTTTATTGGTTAAATAATGGTTAATGCCTTATTCGCGCCCTTTGTCTTTGCTGACGATCACCCTCGCAGGCCGCACGACCTTGTCGTGCATCCGATAGCCTGGCTCGATCTCTTCCACCACCGCGCCGGGCGGATGGTGCTCCGACTCCACCTCGGACAGCGCTTCCGCAACGGCAGGATCGAAGGGATCGCCTGGCTTCACGCTGATCTTCTCCAGCCCGCGCTTCTTCAGGATATCCTCCAGCTGGGTGCGGATGAGGTACAGCCCTTTCTCCACCGGCCCCTCTTTCTCGAAGCTCCGCAGGGCAAGGTCGAAGTTGTCCAGCACCGAGATGAGGTCCTTCACGAGGCCCACGCTCCCGTACCGCGCGATCTCCTCCAGCTTCTGCGTCTCTTCCTTCTTATAATTGATGAAATCTGCCTTGGTGCGCTGCCATCCTGCAAGATACCCGTCGCGTTCCTTTTCCGCGGCGGCGAGGCGCTCCTCCCATCCAGGCTCCTGCGGCTGCGCTGATGTTTCTTCCATGGTAGTGATGCGATAATGGTTAAAGATTTTTGAAGACCCGTATGACCTTTCGATAATCCATCCGCTTGGGGCCGATCGCAAAAATGGAAATGATGTCGCCGTCCACCTGATAGTTCCCGCACACCACGGAGAGGTTCTCGCTCTTGGTGAGCGGACTCTTTTTGCCGACGAACACTTTCGGCCCTTCCGTGCGTTCGCCGAGGGTTCGTGCGGCATGGAGCAGGCGGTCGTCCACATGTTCGAAATCGCGGATGACCGAACGGATGCCGGCCTGATCCTCCCAGTCGAGGTGATCAATGAGATGGTCCAGGCCGCATTTATAGACCGCGGTCGCGGCAAGGTCGGCGGCGGCGCTCAAAAGGTCCAGCTCCGAGGAAAGCTCGCGGAGGAAATCCGGCAAGGCCTGCTCCTCCACCATGCGCTTCAGCCCGGCGCGGCGCTCGGCATGGTCTGCGGTGGCGGCGGAAAGCTGGCGGTCCGCGAAAAATTCGTATCCTGTGTTGGTGGGGATCCTCCCCGCGGAATAGTGCGGCTTTTCAAGGTATCCCGCATCTTCCAACGCGTCCAGCTCGATGCGGATCATGGCCGGCTTGATGCCGAAATCATGGCGCGCATAGAGCAAGCCGGAGCTCACCGGCACGCCGGTGGCGATATATTCCTGGATGGCCGCTTCCAATATCTGGGCCGTGCGCTCGGTCATGGGCATGATGGTCCGGTGAATCCTTTAATGACTCCTTGATTATAACGCGATTAGCAAGCGAGTCAAGTGCTTGCTAAAGGCCTTCCGGCGCAGATTTCCCCAGGAAGGATATGCTACAATATTCCTATGGAAACGAAGATCGGAAAGAACGCCACCTGGATCAATCTGGAAAAACCGTCCGAAAAGGACCTCGACTGGCTACAGAAGGAATTCGACTTCCACCCCATCATTATAGAGGAGCTCCGCAACCCCTCGGCGCGCGGCAAGGTGGAGGTCTACAAGAACTATCTCTTTTTCATCTATTACTTCCCCATCTACGACGCAGAGGACGAGGCATCGACCCGCGCCGAAATAGACTTCCTCATCACCAAGGACACCATCATCACCGTCCACTACGACGGCGCGAAGAAGGTCCTGCAGAACTTCGCTCCGCCCGCGCTCGGCACGCCGATGGACGTGATGTACGAGCTCATCGAGCACCTGATCAACTTCGAGGAACGCGAACTGCGCCATATCCGGGAAAAAGTGGAGATGGTCGGCAAGGAGATCTTCAAGGACCGCGAGCGCGAGGTGCTGGAACGCATCACCTACCTCAAACGCGACATCTCCGAATACCGCATCATCGTGCGCCTGCAGGGGCCGATCTTCCACTCGCTCCTCATCCGCGGGGAAAAGTTCTGGGGCAAGGCCGCGGAGGTCTACCTGAACAGCCTGATCGGCGACCAGCTCAAGGTGGTGAACCAGCTGGAAGATTACCGCGAGGCGATCGCCGACTTTGAGGACACCAACAACCAGTTGATGAACCTCAAGATCAACAGCGTGATGAAGACCTTCACGTCGCTCTCCTTCCTCACCTTCCCGTTCATGCTCGTCGCGGCGATCTTCAGCATGAACACGCGCGACATGCCCATCGTCGGCCTCCCCCATGCCTTCTGGATCATCTTCGGCATCATGGTAGTCGGTATGGTGGCCCTCGCCGCCTACTTCAAGCGCAAAGGGTGGTTCTAGAGAACGCAGTCCTTCCTTTTGGAACGCAAATACCACTGCGGACAGCGAGCGGAAATGGCTCACGGAACGTGCGATATCAGCAAAGTGAGGGCTTTGCGTTCCTATTCTGAGGAAAAAATTGTACTATCTTCATATGCTTTCCCTCTATAATTCCCTCTCGCGGCAGGAGGAACCGCTTCCGGAACAGCGCAAGCTCCGGCTTTTCGTATGCGGCCCGACGGTCTACGACTATCTGCACATCGGCAACGCCCGCACCTACCTCTTCTTCGATTTCTTCGCCAAACTGCTGAGGGCGCGGGGCTACGAGGTGCATTACCTCCAGAACATCACCGACATCGACGACAAGATCATCGCCAAGGCGATCACGGAGGGCAAGGAGACCAAGGCGGTCGCGGAGCGCTTCACGAAGGCATACTTCGAGGACATGAAGGCGCTTGGCGTGGATGCGGTGACCACCTATGCGCCCGCGACCGACTTCATTGCGCAGATCGTCGCGCAGGTGGAACGCCTCATCGACAAGGGTTTCGCTTACAAAATCGACGGTGATGGCTGGTATTTCGATATTGCCAAAGACCCCGACTACGGCACACTCTCCGGACGCACTGCGGCGCAGGCGGAAGACGGCGTCACGCGCATCGACGAATCCGTGCACAAGCGCAACAAGGGCGATTTTTGCCTGTGGAAATTCACCCAGACCTCGCTCGAAAATCTGGAACCCCGCTGGCCCTCCTCCCTCGGCAGCGGACGGCCCGGATGGCACATTGAGGACACTGCGATCTCGGAATTCTATTTCGGCCCGCAATACGACATCCATGGCGGCGGCGTGGACCTCAAGTTCCCCCACCACGAGGCGGAGATCGCCCAGCAGGAATCCGCGTCGGGACTCAAGCCGTTCGTGCGCCTCTGGATGCACGGAGGGTCCCTTACGGTGGACGGCAAGAAGATGTCCAAGAGCGCGGGCAACTTCGTCACCATCCGCGATTTTCTCGAAGTGCATTCGGCGGCCGTCCTCCGCTGGATCGTGCTCAACCACCATTACCGCTCCCCCATCGATTATTCGGAACGGATCGCCGCGCAGGCGGTGACCGAGCTCGAAATGCTGTACGGGCTTGCGCTCCAGGCGCGCGAGGCCGCGATGCGGCAGAACGGTCCGGATGACGCCGCGAGTCACGCCGCGGGTGTGACTGCGGGCAAAGCCTGGAAGGAACACATCGAGGCGGCGCTCGATGACGACTTGAATACCCCGAAAGCGCTCGCGCTCGCGCTCGCCATGCTGAAAGACAAGGAGCTCGATGCGGCCGCGAAATACGCGCTCATCACGGAAATGGACGCCTTCCTGGGGCTCGCCATAGAGGAGACGGTACGCGAGGCGGGCGCCATCCCGCCGGAAATCGCCCGCAAGTTCATGGAATACCAGGATTTCCGGAGTAATAAACAGTTTATCCAGTCTGACGCCTTGCGGGCGGCACTGGAAGGGTTAGGATATGTGATAAGAGATTCCCAGGAGGGATCGTTCATCGCAAAACGGTTCACGCATTAGCCATCCACCCATGCCCCCCACCAAAAAGTCATTATTGAAGCTTCCGCCGCAGAACCTGGAAGCCGAGCAGGCCGTGCTCGGTGCGGTGCTCATCGACAAGAACGCCATCTTCAGCGTTGCGGACCTTTTGGTGCCCAACGATTTCTATCTTCCCCAGCACGAACGGATCTACGAGGCCATTCTCGTACTCTACGAGAAACATCAGCCGATTGACGTGCTCTCCCTCACTACCTACCTCAAAGACAAAGAGCTCCTGAAGGACGTGGGCGGGTCCACATACCTCGCCGACCTCCCGAACCAGGTCTCGAGCGCCGCGCACGTCAAGCACTACGCCACGATCGTGAAAGAGAAAAAGGTCCTGCGCGACCTCGTGAAGGCGTCAGCGGAGATCGCGGAGAATGTCTTTTCAAACGGCGGCGAAGTGGAAGACCTTTTGGACGACGTGGAACAGAAGATCCTCTCGATCTCGCAGAAATCGCTGCCCCAGAACTTTACGGCATTGAAAGACGACCTTGCGACCGCATACGAGCGCATCGCAAACCTCCACGCCGGCGGCGGAAAGCTGCGCGGCGTGCCTACGGGATTCCCCCAGCTTGACGAGACGCTCTCCGGCCTCCAAAAATCGGAGCTCGTCATCCTCGGCGCGCGCCCGTCGGTCGGCAAGACATCGCTCGCGCTCGACATCGCCCGCAACGCCGCGCGGGCGGGCTTCACCGTCGGCGTTTTCTCCCTGGAAATGTCCCGCGAACAGCTTCAGGACCGCATTATCTCGTCGGAATCGCAGGTGCCGCTGTGGAACATCCTTACGGGCCGCATCAGCAACGACAACGAGTTCGCCATGATCCAGGGCGCCCTGGACCGGCTTTCCGGCATCAAGCTCTTCATCGATGATTCGCCGTCGCTTAACGTGCTCCAGATGCGCTCCATGGCCCGGCGCCTCCAGGTGGAGCACGGCCTCGACCTGCTCGTCATCGACTATCTCCAGCTTATCCGCCCGCGCATCTCGAGCGACAACATGGTAAACATGATCACGGAAATCTCGCGCGGCCTCAAAGCCCTCGCGCGCGAGCTCAAGGTGCCGGTGGTCGCCCTCTCCCAGCTCTCACGCGGCCTCGAACAGCGCGACCACAAAGTGCCACGCCTTTCCGACCTCCGCGATTCCGGGTCCATCGAGCAGGATGCGGACGTCGTCATGTTCCTCTACCGCGAAGAGACGAACGCCGACTCTGCGGCGGCCGGCGACAGCACCGTCCATCTGCGCATCGCCAAGCACCGCAACGGCCCCCTGCGCGACATCGACCTCTACTTTGATTCCGAACGGGCGACCTTCAAGACGATCGAGAAGCGGTACGACGAGTTGCCAGCGCTGTAGCGATTCCTGTATCCTTTCTTTATATGATGAAACTCCCCGACCCGGTGCAGAAGGTGGTGGACAATCTCTCGGACCTCCCCTCCATCGGGCCGCGCCAGGCGGTCCGGCTGGCGTTCTACCTGCTTGGCGAAAAGAAGGAATCGCTGCGCGTGCTCGCGGAGAGCATCGACGGGCTTCGCGGCATCAAGACCTGCACGCGGTGCTTTTTCATCCATCAGCGCGAAGGCGACCTCTGCGACATCTGCGCAAACCCGGCGCGCAACCCGCGCATCATCATGGTGGTGGAGAAGGAAACGGACCTGCTCTCGCTCGAGAACACGAAGAAGTTCACCGGCCGCTATTTCATATGCGGCCCCATCCCCAAAACGGGATTCATCGAGCCATGGCAGAAGACGCGCCTGGAGAGCCTGAAACGCCATATTGAGGAAGGGCTCGGCGGGCAGGCGGACGAGATCATTCTCGCCTTCAACCCGACGACGCTCGGCGACTTCCAGACATCGCTCATCATGAAAGAGCTTGTGCCGCTCGCAAAAAAAATAAGCCGCCTCGGGCGCGGATTGCCCACGGGCGGTGAGATTGAATTTGCCGACGATGAAACGCTCGGCAGCGCGCTGGAGCGGAGAGGATAAGGTGCGCGGCGGCGGCAATCCCAGGGCATATATGAACCCTCCGCTCGGGTCGAAGGCGAGGGAGGGTTCGCTATGAGATTGTGTTCTCTTTGGTTGGATTGGTTGACCGGGGCAGTGCGCGGGTGGTCGTGATATGGGTCATATCGTCCCGGGCGCCCCATGGTGGTTCATAGGCGTAATGGATCTGTTTTTTGTGGTGTGTACCGACCTTTGCTGACATCCATTACTACATCCCCATGCGGCGTTTCTTTCGCCTGTCCGCGCCGCGCGTCACGGCATCTGCTGGAGGCCGAACGCCTCGATATCGCCGCTCGCATCGCGGCCGCCGAACACCACGATGGTGTCGCCGATCCGGAAGGCGCGCGGCATATTGCCCTGCGGCACGACCACCGTAGAGGTGATCCCGCTCGGGTCGGCGATGACGATGGTGTCGGAACCGACGGTGATCACGTCGCCGCGATGGATGCCGTGCGGCTCCTGCAGCTCATAGGTATAAAACTGGCCTACCCAGGGAAGATTTCTCGCGCTATAGGCAAGCACCTGCTTATGGAACGACGTCGCCGCCACAAAGAAGCTCGCCAACACGATAAGGAATACGAAAGATGCGAGCGCATAGATCAAGGGGCGGTGATAGACGAATTCATAGTGATTGAGGAGCCCCGCAAGGATAAGGATGAGCACGAGCGCGAGCAGCAGCAGCCCCCACGGCAGGCCCTCGAAGAAAAGGAGCCATCCGTTCCATCCGAAGTTCGGGGCAAGGGAGATGCCGTTCTGCCCCAGCGCGAAGATGATGAAGCTCACCAGATAGAGCAGGGCCGCGAAAAGGATGATGACCGCGAGGGTCAGCAGGCCCGAACGGGCCGCGAAAAACCAGCGCGAACGCATCTTCGCCTGCTCGCACCGCACGATGATATTTTCTTCCAGGTCTTCCATGGCGATTATTATTACATCACGGGTCCACGATTTTTTTCAACATGGCCTTTCCGCGCTGGAGCCGCACCCCGACCGTGGAGATGGGGATCCGCAGCACATCGGCGATCTCGCGGTAATCCAGCTCCTCAAAGTAATACAATACGAGCGGCTCCTTGTACTTCGCCGGGATGGCGTCCAGCGAGCGCTCCAGCATGGCTTTCAGCTCGCCCTGGCGCGCGGGGCTGTCCGCGGTCTCTTTGGCGCTCAGGTGCGGGAACAGCACGTCAAAATCAAAAAGCGACACGCTCATGGTCCCGCGCTCCTTGGTGCGTTTTTTGAGGGCGTTCACGAACTCATTGTGGGCGATGCGGTAAAGCCAGGGAGAAAAGCGCCTGTCGGCGTCAAAGCTCCGAATATTGACATACGCCTTCACGAACACGTCCTGCACGAGATCTTTTGCGTCATCGGCATCAAAAAGGAACCGCCGGGCATAGCGAACCAACTTCGGCTCATAGCGTTCGACGATCACCCTGAACGCGTCGAGTTCGCCGTGCTGGACCGCAGCGGCGACCGCTTCGTCGTTTCTTTCGTCCATACTGGTAATACGCGCGCCGCGCGGATAATGTTTCGGATGGTGCCCTGCGGCGCCTGAAAATGCTACAATGGAGCAATATGCCGTACCGTACCGAGCCCACTCCCCAGCAGAAAAAGGACCTCCGGCGCATCAGGATCACGACCGGCATCCTGTTTGTGATCTCCATCGGCCTTGCGGTCTTCATTTATATGGAAAATCTTCCGCCGCCGGCGCATCTCTACGATTCCCTTGCGCACTGCATCACGCAAAGCGGGGCCACGTTCTATGGCGCGTTCTGGTGCCCGCACTGCCGCGACCAGAAAACCAAGTTCGGCACCGGCGCGCAATACCTCCCCTATCACGAATGTTCGCTCCCTAACGGGTCCGGAGAAACCCAGGAATGCATCGATGCCGGCATCACGAACTATCCGACCTGGGTATTCAAGGACGGCTCGCGGATAGAAGGCTCCCAACCGCCCTCCGTGCTCGCGCAAAGGACCGGATGCCCCATGCCCACCTCGACCTAATCGTGCTATACTGTCACCATAATGACCCCTCTCGTACAGGCCGTCACTGACTTCCTCTCCTTCGGCACCGTCCTTGCCGATATTCTTGCGCTCGCCCTCTTCATCATCATCCTCGGGTCCTTCCAGAACAAAGGCTGGGGAAAGAAGCTCGCGGATTTTTTCGGCGGGAACGCCCTGCTCTTTTCGTTTCTGCTTGCGGCGGGAGGCACCGTGGCCAGCCTGTTCTATTCCCAATTCGCCCACTTTGCGCCCTGCGAGCTCTGCTGGATCCAGCGCGGGTTCCTCTATACGCAGGCAGTCATCCTGCTCGTCGCCATGCTTGCCCGCAAAGCGGAAAAAGTGAGGCTCTACGATAAAATCGTGGAGAAGGCATGCCTCGCCCTCTCCTGCTGCGGTTTCGCCGTCGCTTTCTATAACACGTACCTCCAGCTCGGCGGGGGTGCCATCATCCCCTGCTCCGCCATCGGACCAAGCTGCCAATACGTCTACTTTATCGAGTACGGCTACGTGACCATCCCCACGATGTCGCTCACCGCCTTTGCGCTCATCCTGCTCTTTATGCTGCTCCGGAAGAGCGAGGAGGACGAAAAGCGGGAGAAATAGAAAAGAGGCCGCGATGCGATAGCACCACAGCCTCTTGCTGACCTCCTTTCGATATTGTTGTTATTGCCCCTCATCCCATGGCAGGTTCGGGAACGAATGCGCCGCGGCCCATCGCTGCCGTAACGCGTCGCGCGTTGATGCTTTCGCGCCGCTCAGCATCCTGCCGGTTCCGCCGCGCTGAGGCATAGGCGCGTTCGGCGAGCACGATGCCGTTCAACGCCTCACGCCGCAGGCGCGGATTCATCATGCGGTGCGCCGCGTCGCGTGCCCGGGGAAATTCGCCCACTTCCACCGCAACCTGGACAATGCTCTTCAGGGCCCGGTCACAGCCCGCCGGATCGGCTTTCTTCAGGCACCGGCACATGTCCAGTGCCAGCTGAAGATCCGCGGCCTTGCGCGACTTCTGAAAAAGCTCCAAGCACACCTCGACCCGCAATGCCCGGTCCGAGATCTTGGGGACCGCAATGCGCACCTGGTTGAGGTCGGAACTTTTTCCCTGCATCAGAGCCAGCACCGACGAGGCTGCCGACCCGCACTCCAACAAAAGAACCTTCGTTGCCTTCATTTGTTCCCTTTCTTGGGTGGTGTTCGTTGGGGTTGACCGGGAAGCGAATTCCCGGAAATAACAAAGCGCCAAACATGCTGGCGCCGCTGCCTTTATTGATATCACGCCGTACCCAGGCCGTCAATCAACCCTTGCAGGCGGCACGGAGGTTGGAAAAATGCGCCGACTCCGCTATAATGAGCGCACTATGGCACAATCCTATACCAACCTGAAGAAACTTTCGGACAAACACGGCGAAATAGAATTCCAGGCGGAGATCGCCGCAGAGGCCCTCGAAGCGCGCACCGCAGAGGAACTCGCGCGCGCGGCGGAACAGTTTGCCATGCCCGGATTCCGCAAGGGCAAGGTCCCTCACCATGTGGTGCGCGAATATGTGGGCGAGATGGACCTCTTGGAGGACGCCGCCGAGGAGGCGCTCCGCGAGGCCATGCAGGAGATCGCCGCAGACGAAAAACTGGACGTCATCGGACGGCCCCAGCTCACCGTGACCAAGCTCGCGCCGGGCAATCCGGTGGAGTTCAAGATCCGCTACGCCCTCGCACCGGAAGTATCGCTCCCCGACTACAAAAAGATCGCGCGGACCATCGGCGAAAAGCAGGATGACGACGCCGTGACGGAAGCGGAGATAGACGAGGCGGTCACCCGCATCCGCACCATGATCGCACCGCAGGCGGAAGGCGAGAAGCAGGAACTCCCGCCGCTCACCGACGAGGACGTGAAGAAGTTCGGCCCGTTCAATACCGTCGCCGACTTCCGGGTACAGCTCAAACGGAGCCTGGAACAGGAAAAGGCGTTCAACCAGAAGGAGATGAAGCGCGACCTCATGATCAAGGAGATCGTGAAGGCGGCCAAGGCGAAAATCCCGGCGATGATCGTGGAACAGGAGTATGGCGAGTTCGTGCACGACCGCGACGAACAGCTCGAGCGCGCCAAAATGCCGCTCGAGGCGTACCTCAAGGAAAGCGGCAAGACGGCAGAGGCCATGGAAAAGGAGGAACGGGAGATCATCGAGAACGATATCAAGACCAGCCTCGTGATCCAGGCGATCCGCACCAAAGAGAACCTTGCGCCGGAAGAGCGCGAAGTGCAGATCCAGATCGCCCAGCTCAAGCTGCGCTACCCGGACCGCGACGAGGCCACCCTGCGGCGCACCGCGCAGGCGCTCGTGCTCCAGGAAAAGCTCTTTGCCCTTCTTGAAGGGACCCCGAGTGCGAAAGGAGAGGAGGAAACCGCGCCGGAAGCCGCATAAACGCTTTTCCCCTGCTCCTGCTATAATAGAAGCAAGGAAACCCCTCATCACCCACCACCATGGAAATCAAAGATAAAATTGCCGTCGTTACGGGAGCCTCGGAAGGCATCGGAAAGGCCATCGCGGAACAGCTTGCGGCGCACGGCGCGAAGGTCGTGCTTGCGGCGCGGAACGACGAGAAGATCGCGGCGCTTGCCCACGAGCTCAAGGATGCGCTTGCCGTGCATACCGATATGGCGAATCCGGCGGATATCCAGAACCTCATTGACCGCACCCTGGAGGTCTATGGCCGCATCGACATCCTCGTAAACAATGCGGGCGTCGGTATGTACGGTCCCATGGAGGCGGTCAATATGGACGAATACCGCCACATGATGAACGTGAACGTGTTCGGCCCGGTCCATGCCATGGAGTTCGCCATCCCCCATATGCGCGCCCAGGGCGGCGGCATGATCGTGAACATCAGCTCCCGCGTCTCCAAGAACTATTATCCGAATCTCGCGGCCTACGCCTCCACCAAATATGCCCTCAACGCGATCTCGCTCACGGCGCGCGAAGAACTCGCCAAGGACCACATTGTGGTCTCGGTGATGCATCCCAAGATAACCGCCACCGGGTTTGGGAAGAACGCCATGGGCACGCCGATGGATTCCGTTGAGCGCGCCCGCGCGAACGGCATGCCGATCGATACCGCGGAACAGGTCGCCGAAAGGACCATTGCCCTGATTGAATCGGAGGAGCCGGAGGCGGAAATGTAAGGCCGCGCGCACCATCATGCTCATCGACGACGTCACCATCCGCATATCCGCCGGGCACGGGGGCAAGGGCTCCGCGGCTTTTAATAAAACACTGATGTCGCTCGGCCCCGCAGGCGGGAGCGGCGGCAAGGGCGGCAGCGTCTATGCCGAGGGCATATCCGACCTTTCGGGGCTCGGCCAGTTCCGCTTCAAGAAGGAATTCACCGCGGAAGACGGCGAGGACGGCCGAGGCCAGTTCCGCGACGGCCACGTCGGCAAAGACCTCATCTTGAAGCTGCCCGTCGGCACCATCGCGCACAACCTTACGAACGGCACCGATATCGAGATCGCCAAGGTCGGCGAGCGCATCCTGCTCGCCAAAGGCGGCATCGGCGGCAAGGGCAACTTCCAGTTCCGCTCCGCCACCAACACCTCCCCCACCCAGACGCAGGGCGGCCGCCCCGGCGAAAGCTTCGAATTCCGCCTGGAGCTCAAGTTCATCGCGGACGTCGGCTTTGTGGGCCTTCCGAACGTGGGCAAATCGAGCCTGCTCAACCAGCTCACGAATGCCAACAGCAAGGTGGCGAACTACGCCTTCACCACGCTCGAGCCGAACCTCGGCAGCTATTATTCGCTCATCCTCGCCGATATCCCCGGATTGATCGAGGGCTCATCGTCCGGCAAAGGGCTCGGGATAAAATTCCTGCGCCACATCGAGCGCACGCGGACGCTCTTCCATTTCATTTCGGCGGAATCCTCTTCGCCAGTCGCGGACTACCGCACCATCCGCAAGGAGCTCGGCGCCTACAACAAGGCGCTTCTCAAGAAGCCGGAACACCTTTTTTTGACGAAATCCGATGCGGTGGAGGAAAAAGACCTGCGTGCAAAATTGGCGAAACTTAAAAAGATCGATCCGAAAGCGATCGCCATTTCCATCATCGACGACGAAAGCATCAAGAAGGTGCAGACGCTCCTGAACTCCATAGCCAAGAAGAAATAATTGTGCTATACTGTGAGCGTTGTTTTGGACGCGCCGCGCGCGCGTCATTATTTTCATTTTCCCCACTCCCATGGCCAATAACGAAGTCATTCTCCGGTTCAGCGACGTCACATTTGAATATGGCAAAAAGAGGATCCTCGACGAGGCCTCGTTCTCCGTGCGCCGCGGGGCAAAGATCACCCTGATGGGGCAAAACGGCGCGGGCAAGACGACCATGTTCCACCTGATCGCCGGCGATCTCCATCCTGAGGAGGGCGAAATCATGCTGGCAAAGGGCCTTACCATGGGCATCGCAAAACAGGTCATCCCGCGGGACCAGCTGGACCGCACCGTGCGCGAATTCTTCGAGGGCACCTTCGACCGCAAGATCTATGACATCGAGGTGCGCATCAAGAAGATCTTGGACGTGGTGAACCTCCAGATCCCGCAGGACCGCGCGCTCCGCGAGTGCTCGGGCGGCCAGCAGGCGCGGCTTTTGCTCGCCCAGGCCCTCATCCAAGATCCGGACATCCTGATGCTCGACGAGCCGACGAACAACCTGGACGCCGCAGGCATCGCCCATCTCACGCAGTTCCTCAAGGATTCCGAAAAGACCTGCCTCGTCATCTCGCACGATGCGGACTTCCTGAACGCCTTCACGGAAGGCGTGCTCTATCTGGACAGCTTTACCAAAAAAGTGGAGCAGTACGTGGGCAATTACTTTGACGTGGTACAGGAGATCACGGCACGCCTGGAGCGCGAGCGCATGAAGAAGGTGCGCATCGAGAAGGATATCCAGCACCGCAAGGACCAGGCGAACTTCTTCGCGCAGAAGGGCGGACACATGCGCGACGTCGCCAAAAAGATGTGGGAGAAGATCGATGAACTGGAGGAGGATATTCCGGACGACCGCAAAGAAGACCGCACGATCCGCCAGTTCGCCATCCCCTGCCAGCCCGAGCTTGAAGGCCAGCTTCTTGAGCTCGACTCCGTCTCGGTGATGAAGGGGCACAAGCCCGCCGCAAAAAAGCTTTCCACGCCGGTCATCCTCAAAAAGGGCGAACGCCTTCATCTCGTCGGCCCGAACGGCATCGGCAAAACGACGCTCCTCGAGAAGCTCGCCACCGGCCATGCCAAGGGCGAGCATGTGCCTCCCGGCATCCGGATCGGCTATTACCGCCAGGATTTCTCCACGCTGGACTTTGACGCCACCGTCTGGGACACGCTCGCCCGCGCCATGCAGGGCGGCGATCACGAGAAGCTCCGCTCGCACGCCGCAGGATTCCTCATAGACGCCGACCTGCTCCGCGCGCGCATCGGTTCCCTTTCGGAAGGCCAAAAAGGCCTTGTCGCCTTTGCCACGCTCGCCCTTGAACATCCCGGCCTGCTCATCCTGGATGAGCCCACCAACCACATCAATTTCCGCCACATTCCCATCATTGCGAAAGCGCTGGACCGCTACGAAGGCGCCATGGTGCTCGTGAGCCACATGGAGGAGTTCGTAAAGCAGGTGCGGATAGACTATACGCTGGATCTCGGGACGCTCTAGGACGCGAGTGAGCCATAAAAGCGCCTAAAACAAAAACAGCCGCCGGAGCAGCTGCTTTTGCGACAAATAGCGATGATCCGCATTTCTGCAGAACCTTATCTTGCCCTTATGATAACGCCCATGCACAAAAGGTCAAATATGCGTTAATCATTTTTTCATATTGGGACGCGGATCATCCAGTTTTTTTCTCCAGCTCCAGGCACACGGAGTTGATGCAGTACCGTTTGCCGCCTTTGTCGGCAGGGCCGTCATCGAAAATATGCCCGAGGTGTGCGCCGCAATGTTTGCAGATCACCTCCGTGCGGTGCATGCCATGGCTGTCGTCGGCGCGCAGCTCCACATTGGCGAGATTTGCCGGCTCCGTGAAGCTCGGCCAGCCCGTGCCGGAATCGAACTTGGCGTCGGAGGAAAAAAGCTCAGTACCGCAGACCGCGCATGCATATATGCCCTTCTCGTGGTTGTCCCAATACTTGCCCGTGAACGGCGCCTCGGTACCGCCCTCGCGCGCCACGTGATAGAGTTCCGGCGATTCCGCCGCCAATGCCTTGTCGTCTTTCATATTTTTCATAGTTATCGCTTAATGCGTATCGCGTGATTTTGATTTTTCCTTCAGAAGCGCGGCGAATTCCTTCTGTAGCTTCTCCACTTTCGGTTCTATGACCACCTGGCAATAAGGCATATCCGGATTGCTGCGGTAGTATTGGCGATGTTCGCGCTCCGCTTCGTAGAACGGTCCGAGCGGCGCAACCTCCGTGACCACCGGATGTCCGCCAGGATCCGACGCCTCCAGTTTTTTGATGAAAGCCTCGGCTTCGGCCTTCTGCTCCGGCGTCGCCACGAACACCGCGGAGCGATACTGCGCCCCCACGTCGGCCCCCTGCCGGTTCGGCGTGGTCGGATTATGCGTGGCGAAAAACACCGTAAGGAGGTCGTGGTAGGAGATCTGCGCCGGATCAAACGTGATCCGGATCGCCTCCGCATGGCCCGTCGTCCCGCGGCAGACCTGCTCGTAGGTCGGATCCTTCGCCGTACCGCCGGTATAGCCCGGCATCACCGACTGCACGCCCCGCAGCTGCTCAAAGATCGCCTCCGTGCACCAGAAGCATCCTCCGGCAAAGACCGCGGTCTGGATGGATGAGTTGTTTGCGTCCATGTTGTCGTTTTGATGGTTTCGATCATTATACCAGTTCGCGGAGAAATCATGCGAATATTGCTTACCGAAGGCTGATGAGTACTCAACCACGATGGCATCTCTCTCAAGGGCCCTTAGCGCAAACGATCGCGTAAAGGGCCCTGCTTTTTTATTACGACGACTACGGCGCGAAATAACACCAGCAAGTCATGTTGTCTTTTGAAGGACCTTCGGAGGCGACGAAGGTCGCCGAGAATGAGACGCGCGGCCACCAGGCCGCGACGTCGTGCCTTCAAAAGACAACATGACTTGCTGGTGTTATTTCGCCCGCTTTCTCTCGTTCTCGTTCAGATACTTCTTGCGGATGCGGATGTTCTGGGGCGTGATCTCCACGAGCTCCTCGTCGTTGATGTAATCGAGCGCCGCCTCAAGGTCCATCGTCACCGGCACCTCAAGCTGGTCGGCCAGCCCTTCGTTCTTGGCGCGGAAGTTCGTAAGCTGCTTTTCGCGGGCCACGTGCACCAGGACGTCGCCTTCCTTCGCGTTCTCGCCCACCACCATGCCCTCATATACCGCGACGCCGGCGCTGATGAAAAGCGTTCCCCTGCCCTGCGCCGTCACGAGGCCGTAGTTGTTGGACGTGCCGTTCTGCGTGGCCACGATGGACCCGTGCGGGATCGCGGTGATATCGCCTTTGTACTCCTCGTAGCCGAGGAAGATGCTGTTCATGATGCCCGTGCCCTTGGTAGAGGTCAAAAACTTGTTGCGGATGCCGATAAGGCCGCGCGTCGGCACGTCAAAATCCATGAAGGCGTTGCCCTTGTCGTCCACGCGCATATTTTTCATAACACCCAAGCGCTTGCCGAGCATCTCGATCACCGTGCCGGAATACGCCTCGGGCACTTCCACGGAGACCAGCTCGATCGGTTCCGTCTTTTTGCCGTCCTCCTCTTTGTAGATGACCTGCGGTTTGGAGACCTCCAGCTCGAACCCTTCGCGCCGCATCTTCTCGATGAGGATCGCAAGGTGCAGTTCGCCGCGTCCGGCCACGACCCAGCGGTCGGTGGCATCGGTCGGCGTCACTTTGAGCGCAACGTCGGTCTCGAGTTCCTTCTCCAGCCGGTCTTTGATGTTGCGCGAGGTCGTGAACTTTCCCTCCTTGCCGCGAAAGGGCGACGTGTTCACGGAGAAGGTCATCTTGATCGTCGGCTCGTCGATATGGATCGTCGGCAGGGCGATAGGATGGTCCGGGTCGGCGATCGTTTCGCCGATGGAGACGTCGGGAATGCCGGCAATGCAGACGATCTCGCCCGCTTCGGCCTGTTCCACTTCCGCCTTGCCGAGGCCGTCAAAAAGCATGACCGAGGTGAGTTGGACGTTCTTGACTTCGCCCGCGCGGTTGATGTGCGCCACCGTCTGCGCCTTTTTGAGCGTCCCGGAATAGAGCCGCCCAATGGCGATCTTGCCTTTGTAGTTATCGTACGCCAAATTGACCGTGAGCATCTGCAAGGTTT
>DAIDLF010000036.1 GCA_027449645.1 Candidatus Parcubacteria bacterium
GGCGCGCAAGGTGATCAGCGCCTGGCGCTACCCCGGCGTCACCAAGCCCCGCAGCGCGGCGGCGCTCGGATTCATGCGGGAGCAGTATGAGGATTTTGTGAACGATATGCCATCAACCCCATAATTTTTATCATGATCATCATCAGCCCATCATTTGCGGACGGGGATTTCATTCCGAAGAAGTTCAGCGGCGACGGCGGGGACATCAATCCCGAACTGCAGATCCAGAACGTGCCTCCGGACGCGGAAAGCCTTGTCCTCGCCGTATACGATCCGGATGCGCCTGTTCGCGGCGGATTTTACCATTGGCTCGTATGGGACATCAATCCGGGAACTTCGCTCATCAAGGAGGAGAGCGTGCCGCCGGGTGCCGTTGAAGGGGTGAACGGGGCAGGGCATCTTGGCTATATGGGTCCCAAGCCGCCTTCGGGAACCCACCATTATCATTTCGCGCTTTATGCCCTGGACGCCCGCCTTGACCTTCCGGAGGGCGCGGGTCCGGAAGCGTTGTTTGATGCCATGGAGGGGCGCGTCATTGCGAAGGCCGAATTGGTCGGCCTTTACGCCTCCGAGGAAGGCATGTGATAGAATGAGGTCACGGATACGTCAACCCATATGGATTTTTCATTAAAATTCGGCACATCTTTTTTGAAGGCCTTTTCGCATGGTCCCGCCGCCTGGGGCAATGCGCCGTCCTACCGCGCCGCGGCGAACGATGAGGCGCTTGCCGAAGCGTTCCTTTCGGGCGACGAGGAGGCGTTCGCATTGCTTATGGAGCGCCATCTTCCGCTGGTCTATAAGTTTGTCTACCGCTATCTCCAGAATGTGGATGATACAAATGACGTGACCCAGGAGACCTTCATTAAGGCATGGCGTTATATGCGCAAGTTTGATACGCAGAAGAGGTTCACCACATGGGTCCTTGCGATCGCAAAAAACACCGCGCTCGATTTCATCAAGCGGAAAAGGCCGGTGCTATTCTCGAAGATTGAAGAAGGGGACGGGGATCTGGATGCCTTTCTCGCGCCATATCTCGAGGCGCCGGAGCTTCCGGCAGACATCGCCCAGCGGAACGGCATACGTGCCGACCTGGAGGCCGCACTGCAGGAGATCGCCCCGGCCTACCGCGCCGTGCTCGGCCTCCGCTATGGAGACCATCTCAAATTCAGGGAGATCGCGGAAATGCTGCATGAGCCGATCGATACGGTGAAAAGCAAGCATCGCCGGGGACTTATCATGCTCCGCAAGGTCCTTGGGTCAAAGATAGACGACCTCCGCACCTAAATGCCCTGGGCGGTCGTATAGTTCCTCATGAGCGGCACAGAACCCCGGGATGGCTATGAAAGGCTTTTTTCCAAGATCCCTTGCCCCGAGCCCCCCGATGGGCTTGGGCAGAGGATTTTGGGCGCCATTGCGCGGCGGGAACGCCGCATTTTGGCCGTAAAGACGGCGGTGGCCGCGGCGCTGTGCGCGGGTTCGTTTTGGGTGGCCGTGCTCGGCTATGCCGACCTTATGGGAGGATTTGCCAAATCCGGGTTCCTCACCTTGGCCTCATTGCTCTTCTCGGACTTCTCGGTGGTCGCCGCGAACCTGCCGGATTTCCTGCTTTCCATGATAGAATCGTTCCCGATCTTTTCCGCGGCCACGCTCCTTGGCGGAGTGACCTTCGCCATTTGGTCCATAGGCCTCCTCATTAACGATGCGGCACGCATGCACCGCCGCAGATTTTCCCTGCTCCCATAATCATCCTTTTCCATGAAAGATCTCTTCCATACCAAGCCATTCCGTGCCGTCCTTTGGATCCTTGGGACCCTGGTGATCCTTATGATCGTCTTCGGGTCCGGAGTGGCGGTAGGATATCGCAGCGGCCTCTTTGCTTCACGGTACGGGCAGGACTATTACCGCAATTTCATCGGTGCGGGGCATGGCGGCATGGGCATGTTTCCGGGAGGCATGATGCCACCTCCGATCGTCAACCAGTATGGCGTGATCGGCACCGTGATTTCGGTCGGCAGCTCCACGATCAGCATGCAGGACCCGGCAGGGAACGAACAGTCCATCATGCTTGATGCCGCCACGGTAATACGGGAGATGGATGCCACGGTGAGCGCTTCGCAGATCCGGGAGGGGAGCCATATCGCCGTCATCGGCGAACCGAATGACACCGGGCAGATCCACGCGCGTTTTATCCGGGTTTTCCTGGCAAGTTCCTCCATCCTGCGTCCCCCTGCAAATCCATAACGCGACCACTTATCATCCATCACCATGTTTAACTTTTTGAAAAAATGCGGAACGTATGCGCGGATGCATAAAATCGTCGCCGGACTTTTCGTCATCCTTCTTGCCGGGGGAGGATATTATTGGTACGCGGCCGCTTCAGCTCCGGCCACGGTCACGAAATATGTGGTGGAGGACGCCTCCATCGGTTCGGTGGTCGCATCCGTATCGGGCACCGGCCAGGTCCAGGCGGGGACGACCATCGTGGTCCCCGCGAAGGTCTCGGAAACGGTGACAAGGATTCCGGTGACGGTGGGCGAACACGTCAACGCGGGGCAGGTGCTGGTGCAGATGGACCCCACCAATGAACAGCGCGCGCTCCAACAGGCCCAGCTTTCGCTCCAGGAAACCCAGCAGATCGCCACCACGACCCTCCTGCAGGACCAGAACGCCGTGACTACCGGCAAGCAGGCGGTCGTGACCGCATCCACCACGCTCGCGCAGGATTATGCGAGCGGGTTCAGCAACCTCGGATCCACATTCGTGAACCTTCAGACGGTGATGACCGGCCTTCAGGACCTCGTGCAGGGAAACGACATCAGCAGGACGCAGACCGATCCGGATGCCTTCATGGCGCTCATGCCCGATTATCTCCAGGAAGGATTGATGCCTTACAAGACCACGCTGCAGGGAAGCTATACGGCAGCGCTTGCGGCCTATCAGCAGAATCTTACGGATTACCATGCGGTCACCTCGGACGCCAGCCCTGCGCAGATGGATGCGATCTTTGCGGAGACGTACCGTACGTCGCAGGACGTGAGCAATGCCGTGAAGGCCGGCAAGGATTTCCTGAACTATCTTGTGAATACCTATCCTGCGGCATCAAGCAGCACGAAGCCGCTTCCTGCCATCGTGTCCACATTCCAGACCAACTTTGCAAGCTATACCGCCACCGTGGCGAGCGTGGTCTCGGGCATGCAGGGCACGATCACCGGCATTGCAAGCGACAGGAACAATATCGTGAACACGCAGAATTCTCTGGACCAGGCGAGCGAGACCCTGAGCGAACTGCTTGCGGGGCCCACGCAGACCACCCTGCTTTCCCAGCAGATCTCGGTGCAGACCGCAGAGAACAATCTGCAGACCGCACAGGAAAATCTTGCTTATACCGCCATCACTGCACCGATCTCCGGCACGGTTTCGGCGATCGGTGCGACCATAGGCGCCGCGCCGGGATCCAGCCCGGTGACGATCGTGGGCGACGGGCAGGTGGCGCAAGTGACGCTCAACGAGATCGATGCGGCAAAAGTGCAGCTTGGCGACCGGGCAACGCTCACGTTCGATGCGCTTCCCGACGTGTCGCTTGCGGGCACGGTCGTGGAGATCGATCCCGTGGGCACGGTGAGCCAGGGCGTCGTGAGTTATAACGTGCAGGTAGGATTTTCCCAGCCTGCCGACACCTCGAGCACCATGCAGGTGAGGCCCGGCATGAGCGTGACGGCGAATATTGTGACGCAGGTGGCACAGGACGTCATTGCCGTGCCGAATGCGGCGATCGTGACGTCGGGCAGCGTATCCTACGTGCTTGAGCCGGCCGAACCGCTTTCCGCCGCGGAAGTCGCGGCGAGCGCCCAGGGCGGCATAGAGCTTGCCTCGACGAAACGGGCGATGGTGACGACCGGTACGGCGAACAGCACCATGACCGAGGTCACTTCGGGGGTCAGCGCCGGGGACCAGATCATCGTGCAAAGCGTGAAATCGACGGCAACGTCCAAAACCACCGCGTCGGCGACCGGAGGGAGTGCGCTCCAGCTTCTTGGCGGCGGTGCGCGGGTTTCCGGCGGAGGCGCATTCCGTCCAGGCGCGGGCGGATAACAATCGAATGAAGCAAGACATCATCATTTGCCGGGACATCAAAAAGGCGTATGGCACGGGGGAGACCGAAGTGGTCGTGCTTAAAGGCATCACCTTCTCCATAAAGGAAGGCGAATTCGTGGCCATCATGGGACCTTCCGGTTCGGGCAAATCCACGCTGATGCACATTCTGGGCGCGCTCGATACGCCTACCAGCGGTGAATATTTCCTGGACGGGAAGGATGTCGCCAAACTGTCTGACGAGGAGCTTGCGGATATCCGCCGGGAGAAGATCGGATTCGTGTTCCAGGCGTTCAACCTCTTGCCTCGCACGAGCGTCCTGCGCAACGTGGCCTTGCCGCTCGTCTATGCGAACATGCCGAAGGCCGAGCGGGAAAAGATCGCGGAGAAGGCCCTTGATGATGCGGCGTTTCCGAAGGCCTTTTGGTCCTACCATTCCAACCAGATTTCGGGAGGCATGATGCAGCGCGTCGCCATCGCGCGATCGCTCGTGAACAATCCGGCGCTCATCCTTGCCGATGAACCGACCGGCAACCTTGATTCCCGGACCGGCGAAGTGGTGCTCCATACATTCCAGTCGCTCAATATGCAGCAGGGGAAGACGATCGTGCTCATCACGCACGAGCCTTACGTAGCGGAGCATGCCGACCGCATCATCCATATCCGCGACGGCAACATCGTTTCCGACGAGAAAAATGCGCATAAACGCGTGGCGCGCAATGAAAAAGATATCGCCATATGACCACCTCAGACCTTTTTGAAGAGACCTATAGCGCGGTGACCGTGAATAAAGTGCGGTCGGGGCTTACCATGCTCGGCATCGTGATCGGCATTGCGTCCGTCATTGCGCTGGTCGCGGTCGGGCAGGGGTCCCAGGCATCCATCCAGGCCAACATCAATTCGCTCGGCGCGAACCTCCTTATGATCATGCCGGGGGCGACCAAATCGTTTGGGACCACGGTCCGTTCCGCCGCGGGCGGCGCGGAGACCCTGACGCCGGATGATGCCGACGCCATTGCGTCGCAGGTGCAGAATGTCGCGGCAGTGGCCCAGGAGGCAAGCGGGCGGTATCAGGTCATCTATAAAGCGAACAACGCCAATACGAGCGTGATGGGGACGACGCCTTCCTATCTGCAAGTCCGCAACCTTGCGGTGGATACGGGATCTTTTGTGAGCGATAGCGATGTGAGCAATGCGAATCGCGTTGCCGTGATCGGGCCGACTGTCCTGCAGGACCTTTTCGCGCCGAGCGCCAATGCGAGCGCGACGCCGGACATGGCGATCGGGCAGACGATCCAGATCAAGGGCGTGCAGTTCACCGTGGTCGGCGTGACGGTGGCCAAAGGCGGATCGGGCTTCAGCAACCAGGACGACATGATCTATGTGCCGCTCTCCGCGGCCCAGCACTATCTTTTGGGCAGTACGGGCTATCTGACGGAGGTCGATGTTGAGGCCGCCTCGCAGGGAGCCATGACCCAGGTGCAGGACGACATCACGACGCTCCTGCTCCAAAGGCACGGCATCAGCGATCCGACCCAGGCGGATTTTTCCATATTGAACCAGGCAAGCATCGTCTCCACGGCATCGTCCGTCACGGGCACCTTCACCACCCTGCTCGCGGCGATCGCGGCCATATCGCTCCTTGTGGGCGGCATCGGCATCATGAACATGATGCTTACCACCGTCACCGAACGGACGCGCGAGATCGGCCTCCGCAAGGCCATTGGCGCGAAGAAGGGCGACATCACGCTCCAGTTCCTCGCCGAATCGGTGATGCTCACGTTCACTGGCGGTTTCATCGGCATTGTGGTCGGCTGGCTTGGGGCCTTCCTCATATCGTTGTTTACCGGCATCACCACGAGCGTGTCCGTGCCCTATATCGTCCTCGCATTTTTCGTTTCTGCGGGGATCGGCATTATTTTCGGCTATTATCCGGCCCGCCGCGCCGCGGGATTGAATCCCATAGAGGCGTTGCGGTACGAATGATCCATGCCGGAGAAAGGTCGGGGAAAATAACCATATGCATCACCATCGCATGATCCAAAAATACCAAGTGCACCTCGTCTGGGCGGTCATTGCCATCGTGGCGCTCGGGGGAGGCTTCGCCTGGGGGAAGGCCGGGGGCGCGGCATCCCTGAACGGCGCATCCGGTGCCGCGGGCGCGTACGGCGCCTCAACCACCAGAAGGACGGCAGGTTCCGGAAGCGGGTTGGTCGCGGGACAGATTTCTTCGATCGATGCCACAAGCATCACCCTTCAGCTTCCGAACGGAAATTCCGAAGTGGTCTTCTATGCAAGCTCCACGCAGATCTCCGAGCCGACGCTCGTATCCGCGAGCAAGCTTGCCGTGGGGACGAACGTCATGGTAGGAGGCACGACGAATTCCGACGGCAGCGTGACGGCGCAATCCATTCAGGTACGATCGAACGGTGCACAGCCGTAGAGACATCCAAAACCCCCGCATGCGGGGGTTTTGCCAAGAAGGAGAGGGGGTTATCCACAGGTCGGATGCGTGGCTGCGGTATCGGCGATATATAATACCCATATAGGTTGGATCTTCAGCGACAGCTTCCCTGCAGTTTGTAAAAAACATGGCGACGCCTTCGCGACCACCGCGTACAAAAAAGCAAGGGCTTCAGAAGGGGAATACGCCGTCCGCTTCGCGCGAACGCCGGTCGGATCGCCTGCTGAAGGCGGTCCGCACCGCTTCGGCCCGTTTCGTGCGCAAGGCGCCGCCGCCGCGCCAGCTTGAACGCCATGAAGGAAATCCGATCATCACGCCGCGCACCGGCAACTATTGGGAAATGAAGGCCACGTTCAACCCGGGCGCGGTCTATGCCGATGGCCGCATCCATCTGCTGTACCGCGCCATCGGCGGGGACGACGTATCCGTGCTCGGCTATGCCGCGAGTGAGGATGGGCTCGCTTTTGATGAGCGGCCCGATGAACCGGCGTACATTCCCTCGGGCGTAAAAAAAGCTCCGAAGGATGGCGAAGCCCCTCAGGCGGGTGCGGCCTACCGTTCGGGTGGAGGAGGGAACGGCGGCTGCGAGGATCCGCGGCTCACGCTGATCGGCGATCAACTGTATCTTACCTATACCGCGTTCGACGGATGGGGTTCGGTGCGCATTGCGCTCTCGTCCATCTCCATGGATGATTTCCTCAAGAAGCGTTGGCAGTGGAAAAAGCCGTCGCTCATTTCGCCGCCGGGCGAGATCCATAAGAATTGGATGCTGTTCCCCGAAAAGATACGCGGCAAGTTTGCCATCCTCCATAGCATCGCCCCGGAGGTGATGGTGGAATATTACGATTCCCTGGACTATTTCGAGAGGGAGGAAAACGTCCTTGAGGGCAGCATGCGCAAAATGGAGGTCGCCGACCCTTCGCGATGGGAGCATCTGATACGGGGTGCAGGCCCTCCGCCGCTCAAGACCAAAGACGGCTGGCTCCTTTTCTACCATGCGATCGACCGGAAGGAATCGTGGAAGTATAAATTGGGGGCGATGCTGCTTGACCTGGACGATCCCGCCAAGGTCCTGTACCGTTCGGCCGGGCCGGTGCTTGCGCCCGATTTTGATTATGAAAACGACGGGATCCGTCCGGGCATCGTCTATTCCTGCGGTGCCGTCATCAAAGACGGCGAATTGTATGTCTATTATGGCGGCGGCGATTCGGTGACCTGCGTGGCTATGGCGAATCTCGACACGTTCCTCGGCGAACTCAAGGCATCCGGCGCGCCGCGATTGGATGCGGCACCGCAAAAGCGTTCATCACGGACCCATGGCGCGCGTTAAACGGTCTTCGGAAAACCCGATCCTCATCCCGGACGCCGATATTCCCTGGCAGTCCGAAGCGGCATTCAATCCTTCTGTGGTGGAGGGGAATGACGGGCGGTTCCATATGCTGTTCCGCGCCGCGGGCGGCGGCATATCTTCCATCGGCCATGCGGAGAGCAGGGACGGCGTGCAGTTCGGCGAGGCGCGCCCGCTGATCGTGCCGGAGGCGCCATGGGAAGCGCATGGCTGCGAGGATCCCCGCGTCACCGCGTTCCAGGGGCGCTATTATATTTTTTATACCGCCGTCTCGGAGTTCTCCGCCGATGGCATCAAAGTGGCAGTGGCGATCACCGGGGATTTCACGGCGATCGAGGAGCGGCATCTCGTGACGCCGTTCAACGCCAAGGCAATGGCCCTTTTCCCCGAGCGCATCAACGGCAAGATTGCCGCCATCCTCACGGTGAATACCGACCGTCCTCCGGCAAGGATCTGCATCGCCTACTTCGACCGCATTGAGGACCTTTGGTCCAAAGAGTACTGGGATGACTGGTATGCGCACCTCGATGACCATGTGGTCGCGATGGAGCACAACGAAAAGGACCACCTTGAGGTCGGGTCGGCGCCGCTGAAGACGGAGGACGGATGGCTCATTTTTTATTCCTACATCTATGACTACTTCGCCCCGCCTGCCATATTCGGCATCCAGGCGGCATTGCTCGACCTCAAAGATCCGCGGATCGTGGTGGGCGAGGTCAAGCGCCCGCTCATCATTCCGAGCGAGGAGTATGAGATTTACGGCAGGGTGCCGAGCATCGTGTTCCCGTCGGGAGCGCTCATCAAAGGCAATGAGGTGCGCCTGTATTACGGGGCCGCCGATACGGTCTCCTGTCTCGCCACGTTCAGGAAGAAGGAGCTCATCGATCAGCTGCTCTTCGTCTCGCGGCGGCAACTCAAGCGATATAAGGGAAACCCCATCATCGCACCGGTCGCGGAGCACCCCTGGGAATCCCGGGCTACATTCAACCCTGCCGCGCTGTATGAAGGGGGCTTGGTGCACATTCTCTATCGCGCCATGTCCCCGGACAATACCTCGGTGATGGGCTATGCCGTTTCGCGGGATGGATGCCACATCAAAGAGCGCCTGCCGGAACCGGCTTACGTGCCCCGCGCGGATTTTGAGCAGAAGAAGGTGCCCGGCGGCAATTCCGGCTGCGAGGACCCGCGCCTCACGAAGATAGGGGATACGCTCTACATGTGCTATGCGGCGTTCGACGGCAAAGATCCGCCACGCGTGGCGTTCACCTCCATCCGCGTGAAGGATTTCCTGGCGCATATGTGGCGTTGGTCGGAACCGAAGCTCATTTCGCCTGCCGGCATGGATGACAAGGACGCAGCCCTTTTCCCCAGGAAAATTGGCGGCAAATACGTCTTTCTTCACCGGCTCGGATCGGAGATCTGGATCGACGCCGTGGATGACCTGGAATTCAGTTGACCTGGACGGAGGCGGTGCGTGGGATCGTGATGG
>DAIDLF010000037.1 GCA_027449645.1 Candidatus Parcubacteria bacterium
GACATCGAGATCCGCGCCAAGCGCTACAGCAGCCTTTATAAAAAACTGCTCAAGCGCGATATGGATATCAACCGCATCCATGACCTCGTGGCCATGCGCATCATCGTCGCGACCCTGCCCGAGTGCTATGCCGCGCTCGGCGTGATCCATGAGGCGTGGCCCCCGATGCCGCGGCGCATCAAGGATTACATCGCCATGCCGAAACCCAACGCCTATCGGAGCCTTCATACCACCGTCATCGGCCCCGAAAGCAAACAGGTGGAGATCCAGATCCGCACCCAGGAGATGCACGACGAGAACGAACACGGTATCGCCGCGCATTGGCTCTACAAGGAAGAGGGAGGAAGCGAAAGGGCGTCAGGAAGGAAACTTGCCCAGGAGATCACCTGGGTGCAGCAGCTCAGAAACTGGCAGGAGCGCTTTGCCGGCAACGCGGACGACCCCGAGGAATTCGTGCGGGCCATGAAGGTGGATTTCTTCACCGACCGCATCTTCGCCGTCACGCCGCGCGGCGACGTGATCGACCTGCCTGCCGGATCCACGCCGATCGACTTTGCCTATCACGTCCATTCCGAGGTGGGAAACTCCGCCACCGGCGCAAAAGTAAATGGCATCGTCACCACATTGGATCATCCCCTCAAATCCGGCGACGTCGTGGAAATCGTCACCCAGAAAGGGAAGAAGCCGTCAGAGGACTGGCTCCGGTTTGCAAAAACCTCCATTGCAAGAGATCACATCCGGCTTACCCTGCGGAAAAAGAAACTGCTCGGCGGCATGCTCTTCGGCGCGGCATCGCCCGCGCGCGCGGAGATCAGGATGGCCGTTGTGGACCGTGTCGGGCTAATCAAGGATATCTCCGGCACCATTGCGGAATCGCGTGTCCGCATTTTGAGCTTCCACACGGAAAGCGCCAAAGGCGGAAAACTGCATATCAATAAAATAGAGATCCAGTCCGCAGACAAGAAAAAAGTGGAGCGGATCGTGGAAAAACTGAAGGAAATCAAGGACGTGAAGGAGGTTACCTACCGGCTCGTCTAGGCGGAACAGTCCTCCGGCGCCGGCGCTATTCCCGTTCCCCTCCCAATTTCCGGAGGATATTCTCCAACTCCTCCTCGGAGAAGAACGTAATGGTGATCCGGCCGTTGTGCGCCGTCTTGCTGATCTGTACCGGCGCACCGAGCGAAGTGGAGACCTCATCCTGCAGGGCCTTCACCTCCGGCGCGAGCTGGACCTCGTGCAGGGGCGGACGGCCGCGGCGGCGCGGCCCGGGAGCGGCAGGCGCCGCGGCGCCATCCCCCGCGCGTGCGGCGGTATTCTGGGCAATTTCATGCATGGCAAGCATCCGCTGGATACGTTCCCGCACGTCCCGCGTCGTCAGCTTGTTTTGGACAATGTCATCAAGAAGCGATTTCTGCACGGCAGGGTCCTCGATGGCGATGAGGAGCCGGGCGTTGCTTTCGGAAAGGTGGCCTTCCTCCACGGCCTGTTGCACATATTCAGGAAGGTCGAGCAGGCGCACCGCATTCGCGACCACTTCACGCGACTTGCCGAGCTTTGCCGCGATCTCGCGCTGGGTCATGCGGAACTCCTCCTGAAGCCGCTGGAATGCCCGGGCCATCTCGATCGGATTCAGGTTTTCGCGCTGGATGTTCTCGATCACGCCGAGCTCCAGCTTTTCGCGTTCCAGGTTCACATTGCGCACGACCGCAGGGATGCGCGGAAGCCCGAGCAGTTTTGCCGCCATATAGCGGCGCTCTCCCGCAATGATCTGATATTGCACCTCAATGCCGGTCGGCGTCTCGTGCTCCACTTTGGACACCACGATGGGTTGGAGCAGGCCGAACTCCCGGATGGATCCCGCCAGCTCGTGCAGGGCATCATCGTCAAAGTGCCGCCGGGGCTGGTCCGGATTCGGCACGATCTTTTCCATTTCGATATGAAATACCGACTCCTGCACGGTCAGAGTATCCTTTTTTGCGGCAGGCAACGGCTGCGGCTGAGGCTGTGGCTGAACCTGAACCTGCGGCTGAGGCGAAGGCTGTACCGGCGATTGCGCCGGGGGCTGTGGCTGCGGATCCGGCAGCCTCGCAGGCGGAACAAATCCGGGATGCGGCTGAGACAGCGGCTGGAACTGCGGATGCGCTTGCGGTTGCAGCGAAGGCTGTGGCTGCGGTTGGGATGGTGAAATCCCTCCGGGGCCCTGTTGCCCCTGGCCACCGTTCTTGGGTATCAATGATTCAAGCCCTTTGCCAAGCATAATAATGTTAGATGTTGAAGTTCCCGAAGTTCTCGCTCGCGACGACGGGCGCGGGCGCAGCAGGTTCACCGGAACCCTGGCCCAGGCCAGGGACCGCACCTGCCATTTCCTGGGCAATCACTTCACGCGCGAGGCGTTCATACGCCTGGGCGCCCGGCGAATCGGGACGATAGAGGATGATCGGCTTGGAAAAGCTCGGCGCTTCGGCAAGGGCCACGGCGCGCGGGACCTCCACTTCGAACACATGATGCGGAAAGTGGCGGCGGATGTTTTTGGAAACTTCGCGGCTCAGATGTTCGCGGCGGTCATACATGGTGATCACGGCCCCGGTCACGCGGATCGGATGCGCCAGATTCTCGCGGATCAGGTTCACTGTCTCCAGGAGCTGGCCGATCCCCTCCAGCGAATAATACTCGGTCTGCACCGGAATCAGGATCTCGTCGGCGGCAACCATCCCGTTCACGGTGAGCAAGCTGAGCGAAGGCGGCAAGTCGATCAGGATGTAGTCATAGGCATGCCGCACGCGGTTCACGAACTTGCGGAGGAAATACTCGCGTTCGGGCAGGTTCACAAGCTCCACGAGCGCTCCGGCGAGATGCGGCGCCGACGGCGCATAGTGATAGTTGTAGATGACACTCGGCTTGATGAGGTCCTCCGGCGCCACCTGTTCCAGAATGCCATGATAGACGCTCGCGCTGTTGAGTTGCGGCACATGGCCGAGCGCCGAACTCGCGTTCGCCTGGGGATCAAAATCCACCAGAAGGACGCGTTTGCCGGCGGCGGCAAGATAGGCGCCAAGGTTCACGGCCGTGGTGGTCTTTCCGACGCCTCCCTTCTGGTTGCAGATCGCGATGACGCGTGCCATATTTCCTTGATTTTACCTTGATAAATGGCTAATATCAATCCGTGATGGGGCAAATGAAGCCGCACCGCATGCCCGGGTGGTGGAATGGCAGACACGATCGTCTCAAACACGATTGGCCGTAAGGCCTTGCGAGTTCGACTCTCGCCCCGGGCACTCTTTTAATAATCGCGGGCCCATATTATCGGCGGCGGCAGTCTTCTGCTGCATCATCCATGACCAAAAAGAATTTTGCCTCAATAATGACAGTCTTGCTTGGGGCGGCATTTTTTGGCGGAATGTATTTTTGGACAATGCACCGGACGACCTCCCAACTCGCCATCCAAGAAGCCCGGCCAGATTGTTCCCAAACGGGAGTAAGCGGCGGGGGCGGCACGATCGTCGCCATTTCAGGAAATCGCCTTATAACCTACGATGCTTATACTCATCAGACGACAACCATAACCATCGGTCCATATACCCGCTATTACCAACCCGATTTTTTTACGGCGGCGCCTTCTTCCTCGCTCACAAAAATCGGACAGGTGATTTCCGCTTCTGGATACGGATGCGGATGGAATGCCCATGGCTTTCCGGCAACCATCGATAGCAGCAACGGCTTCATCTCCCGAATACCGACACTGCCTGATATCGCCGCTCCATCAGGATGGTATGCCCACCGCACAGAGATGGGAGCGATAGTCTTCACCAAAAACCAGGCATTATCCATGCCATCGGCAACCGAGGGATTTGCCCTCGGAGAACAGATTGACGCAAATGCCGTGATACTCGACCACAGCCCCGACGATTGGGCGGGCCTTAACATCGGTAATGCAAGCGGCACTATTGGGGCGCCGCCCCAAAGCGATTGGGGCAGCCTCGGCACCTATCAGACCATAAAGGCAGAGATCGGCACGGAAGCAGACAACGCATTAATTTACGCGATTTTTGTTCCGAAGCAATACACCGTATATGAATTCATGTTGTATCCTTATCCTAATACCACAGACACGCCAGCGTTCAACGCTTTAGTTGAGACATTTGCCCGATCTCTTGTCGAGTAGCGCCGCCTGTGGACGCTATCTCCCTTCTTGCCGCTTTTTGATGAATCGCCGCAGCTTTTCAAGGGCGACCCTTCGCGCGGATATCTTCAGCTTGATCGAACCTCCCAATTCGGCGAATGTCTTCCGGTACCCCGGAGGGATGAAGATCGTATCAAAGCCCCATCCTCCCTCCCCGCGCGGGGAAGCGGCGATCGTGCCTTTCACGCGCCCCAAGAAGGCGCGGAAGGTCTTGCCGTCGGAGAAGCCGTAGGCCACCACAAACTCGGCGCCCCTGTCCCGTTTGGGGAGCATCTTCGTCAATCTGTCGTAACCGACGGTCGCATGGAACCATTTGATGAGCGGCCCGGGAAAGCCGTTCCATGCATCTATGTAAAATCCGACATCTTCCACGATGACCGGACGCTTCAGCGCGGCATACGCCTCCATGGCCTTATGGCGGATGACCTTTTCAAGGTCCATCTCCTGGATCTCATCCAAGGCGATGTTCTCCCGCCTGATCTTTATCCCAAGCGTCTCAGCAATCTCCCTTGCCTTATGGTCGTTGGACGTCACATAGATGAGCTCTTGCATACATCAAGTATAACAGGAAATTGCGGCGCGCCCGCGATGTTCTCTTTGTTGTGGTACCCGGGGTGGGATTCGAACCCACAAACCCTTTCGGGTCAAGGATTTTAAGTCCTCTGCGTACACCGTTCCGCCACCCGGGCAGCTTTTCAATGCTTCTCGCATTCCATGAGGCCACGGCGGGAATCGCACCCGCGTATAATTCTTTTGCAGAGAATTGCCTTACTACTTGGCTACGTGGCCAGATCAGCTAATATTCTAGCAGTAATTGGGTTTAATCGGGAAGGACGCAATGCATAATAGTCTCTAAATATGTTGAATTTCCTCCTGAGTAATAGGTCTTGAGGACATCCAGCATACAGAAACTCAAATAGTTTAAAGCTATCCGCCGAAGAGTACCTCAGCTGAAAAGCCTTATCCCCCTGATAAACCTTACACTGCTTCAAACCAAGCTTATCGCTCAAAGTTTGGCATAGAATCTCAAGAAAATCAAAACTTCCGGACGTAAAAATAACCAAAAGCCTTTTAATGATTTTTTTCTTGCGAATACCGCGAGCAGCCTCTAAAAAGACGCATCCATCGCCATCAAGATAGCCCCTGATAAAATCCCTAAGGAATTCCTCTGGAATCTTGGGGAATTGTACAGTCAAAGATTTCCTGGGATACAGTCCGAGCGAAACTAAGCTATCGTACAATCGATGGCTGCCAATCCTTAAAAAATATCTTATCTTCCTCGGGACAAAAATCGGCGGTTTTAAAACTATTATTACATGAGAAGAATCCATCCAGTGCCTGATCTTTCCAATAGTGCTTTTATCTACGCTCGTGACGCGAATGTATTTCCCTCGCAAGTAAGATGCGTCCTCTAAGCTCCCATCAGCGTACCAATATCCCAAAACATACGCCATGACGGGGTTCCACTTTTCAAAAAAATTTTCATTGACATGATATTTTATCCCCATACGTCCAGTATGAGGGCAAACAAACCATCAAACAAAGGGTGTTTAATGAATTCTTAATTTCTACTCCTCGCCGACGGCATCTTCGCCCGCCGTCAGGGCGGAATCGTGTTCCAAAAATACCTTTTCCACGGCGGCGGCGTTCTCCGCGCCATGATCCGCAACGAACATAATGTGCGGCATCGGCTTGATGTTGATCTTCTTCATGAGCAGATGCTGCAGCCGCCCAGCGGCAATTTCAAGTTCGCGGAGCGCCTCGCGTTCGGACGCCGCGGGGAGCACCGTCACGCGCACTTTGGCGCGCTCAAGCTTCTTGTCCACGTCCACGCCCATAATGGTCACTAATGCGCCGTTGAACTCAAGCTCGCGGCTGATGATCCTGCCAAGCTCCTCGTGGATGAGACTTTCTACTCGCTGTGCACGGAAGAATCGCATGGAATGGTGAATGGCGCGCGGCTCGTTCCGCGCGCAAAGATTATTTCCTGATGACCAGCCGGTCACCGGCCTCTATTTTCACGGGAGCGCTCACATACACGCCGACCTCCTTCCCCTGCTCGGCCTGCGTGACCGGCGTCTTCTTGTCGCGGAGCGCCAACACGCTGCCGTGCCCGAGCGGCGCCGTGCCGAGGGGCCCGCGCACAATGTCAAAAGTCGTCTTCTCGCGAAAGGTGCCGTTGGCCACGCGGCCGCCAACGAGCTGTTTGGGCAGCTTCTCCTGATTGAAAAGCGCAAGCACCTCCAGCTCTCCCTGCGCCGCAGGGCCGCGCTTGCCGCTGAAGAAGTCTTCCACCGCATCCACAAGATCATACACGATCTCCGACGTGATCACCGTGACTCCCTGCGCCTCGGCGAGGGTCTTCGCTCCTCCGGCGACGCGGTTCTTGAACCCGATCACCGTGGCCTTCGTGGCCACCGCATAGCGGATATCCCCGTCGGTGATGTCGCCGACGCTCTCATCGATGATGTTGATCTCCTTGCCGCCCTTCTGGTCCACGCCGCGGAGCACCGCGGAAAGCGCCTCGAGCGATCCGGCATCGGATGCCTTCAGGATGAGGCTCAGCGTGCCGGGCTTGGACGCGGCGAGCTGCTGGGGGCGAACGCCGCCGCGCGCGGCATTGCGCGTGTGGATGGCGCCATCCCCCTCCTCCCCCGCAAGAAAGGCTTCTCCCACTTTCGGGATGTCCTCAAAGCCGATGATGACCGCAGGCGCGGACGGTTCGATCTCCGTCACGGTCTTCCCCAAGAAATTTTCCAGGATCTTTGCCTTGCCCTGCACGCTCGGCGTGCGGATGAGGTCCCCGCGATGGAGCGTGCCGTTCTTCACGATCACCGTCGCCTCAATGCCGCGCTTCGGATCGCGCCGCGCCTCAAGCACATAGCCGTCCGCAGGCGCATCGGCATGATAGGTGAGCTCCTGGAGATCTGCGGAAAGCAACACGAGGTCAAGCAGCTCGTCGACGCCCTCGCCCGTCTTCGCGGAGATGCCGTGATAGCTCACAGTGCCGCCCCAGCCCTCCAAAAGGACGCCGGCACCCATAAGGTCATTGCGCGCCTTGTCCAGGTTGCCGCCCGTCTTGTCGATCTTGTTAATCGCGACGATGAACGGCGTCTTGGATTCCTCTATGATTTTGATCGCTTCTTTGGTCTGCGGCTTCACGCCCTCATCGGCGGCAATCACGAGGATGGCAAGGTCCGCCGCCTCTGCGCCGCGCGCGCGCATGGCGCCGAACGCCTCGTGTCCGGGCGTATCGATGAACGTGATCTTCCTGCGGTTGTGCTCGATCTCATAAGCTCCGACCGCTTGCGTGATGCCTCCCGCCTCGCGCGCCGCGATATTCGCCTTGCGGATATAATCCAGCAGGGTCGTTTTGCCATGGTCAACATGGCCCATCACCACCACGATCGGGGGGCGCGGGCGCACGGGCGAAGCAACAGCAATGGTTTTGGCGGTTTTGTTGGCCATGGGAAGAAAAGAATTCTGCGAACTCCACCGTATTATAGCAGAAATTGCGCGAAATAACAAGCGTTTGCGGCAGGGGCCGCTTGAGGATTTCGGCAAAGTTCTGTACACTCAACGGGTACCGCAGGAACGTTTGGAGGCGTGCCGGAGCGGTCGAACGGAGCTTCCTGCTAAGAAGTTGACCGGGAAACCGGTCCGAAGGTTCGAATCCTTCCGCCTCCGCCAGTATTAAAAAATGATGACTTGAGTCATCATTTTTTAATACCTCGTTGAGCGGAAGGGTGCGAACCCTTTAGGGTTCGTGAATCGGCAGCGAGAAGAGAATGAAGCCTGCGGACAGGCTTCATTCTCGGTGAGCGAACCGATTCGGCGGATGCTTATCCGCCCATCCTTCCGCCTCCGCAATATCAACTAAGCACTGGAGCGACCCACAGGCCGATTTTTTGTATACAATATAACTATGGATAAATCTGGCGAAGAAAAAAGCGCCGAGGAAAAATTGAAGGATCTTCTTACTAGAGCAACGCATCTTCCGCCAACGGCAAACGAGATAGTCTTTCAGATTCGAAAAGCGGTTTGCGATGAGGGCTGCCTAAAAGATCCTCGCTTGGTTTTTGATGAAAAGGCACTGGGAAAGATGGTTGATAGCCTCAGCTCAGAAGAAAGAGAGACACTGATTGGATATCTTGGCTTCTTCCAAACATATATGGAGCCTCTCTTTATCTTCACGCAGGAGCGTAGAGGAAAATCATGGGCCGTCCGCGAAAACGTCGTTCGCTCAAACCTCGCCCTCCATGTCATTTTCTCCATCATAGAAAATCGAGCGAAAGGAGAGCGCTCGCCGGATTTCACTGCATACCTGAAGGAAAATTTTGACAGAATAAAAACGAAGAAAGATATTGATATTATTGGCGAGGAGCATCGAAAGCGATTTCCTAAGAATGCCAAGCGCGTTGCGTTATTCTACGGAAAATTCCTTAATGCAAAGGAGCAGGAAGGCATCGTTAACGACTATAAAAATAAAGAGCAATCGGAAAATGGAAAGAAATTCAACAATATTGAATTGGTCGTCGACGATATTTATGGTTCTATGCGCTCTGCATTCTCTCATGCGCTCGGGACAAAGCACCTTTGGAAAGATAATTACAGACTATTTTTTGAAAGCGCGGAAAAGGGAGGTAATCTTATCGCGGCATACCCTGAACTTTCCATAGACCGTTTTCTTGCATTAAGTTGGCTTGCCGTGCTTCGCTCTTTTAGGTATGAGAATTAAACCTCTACGAGCGTTCGCTCCTTATTCGAGCGGACGTTGAAACCTCGTTGTTCAAATTCCGCTCAGCAGATTCCCGCACTTGTGCTAAGCTAAATACATCATGATTTGGGAATGGATGTTATTTTATGCGGTTCCGGCGATATTGGTAATTTTCCTGTCAAAGCACTTTACCTCATTCACTCTCCGCCTGGTTATTGTTCATATCGGGCTTATTGCTTCCATTTTTTTATTCACTTTCGCCGGAGCAGGCCTGCGGGAAACATTTCAGATATATCCGTTCATTTTTTTGTGCGTAAGCATGATAGTTGGAGCATTAATCCTCGTTCGGTTAAGTCCGCTCTATATAGCTTCGAGTTTCATCCAGGAATATTGCATATTGCTCGCAGCGGTTTTTGTGAGCCAGGAAGTTGGAATGGTTTGGGCGGCGGTTGGAACAGGTTTCATATACTCTATCGCGCACATGACCGATCCAAGTCGGTGGGGTTTGAAGCTGCCCATGACCTTTGCCTGGGGAATCTGTTCAATTTTGCTCTACTACTACACCCAGCAGCCAATGCTCAATTTTGCAATGCATATCTTGGGAGGAGCAATCCTCATTCGGACAGGATTCTTGTATTACGGACAGGGTCAATATGTTCGCAAAGCAAGATTCTAGAGCGGCTTAGCCCCCAAAGTTCTCGCCTTACCAGATAAACGGCACGAGGCGCTTCGTACGTTCCTTATATCCCGGATATTCCTTCGGAAAAAGCTCGAGCATGATCTTCTCCTCTATGGGAATGCGCGAGAGCAAAACGAAGCAGGCAATGACGAACACGCCGATGCCCCATGCGCTGCCCGTAAGCGCGGTGCCAGCCGCCATAAGGATGAGACCCGTGTAAATGGGATGGCGGACGTAGGCGTAAGGGCCCGAGGTCACGAGTTCGTGATCCATTTTCACGGCTGGACGGGAGCTCCAGTTGCGGCCAAGGCGCACCCGCGCCCAAATGGCGAAGCAGACGCCCGCCACGGAAAGCGCGGCGGCAATCCAATCAAGGATCATGGGCTGGGGAAAGATGCTCAGCGAAAAAATACGTCCGGAATTCGCAAAGTGCGCCGTCCCCGTTGCGGCACGCGATATGACGAACACAAGGACCATTGCGGCCATCATCCAACGCAGCAATGCGAATTTCCGCCATGCGCCCCTGTCTCCCCCTTGGATATCCCGCTTGGTGTTGAATGCCGAAACCGCCCACACGAGGACGAAGGCCACCCAACATCCGAGAATGATATCTTCGTAAGTAATCATGGTGTTCCGCGGAGCGCATAGGCAGTCATAAGCATCGTCCTCGCATTGAGATCGGCGAAGCAGAACAGATGAACGATGAAGCAGGCATACGCTCTCTTCATATGGTCATTGTACTCCTATATCTTCTGTCCCAAAACGTCCGCCTCCGCACGGCAGATTCGCCGCAAAGCGAATTGTCTCTATAATAAGGGCGTGGCATAAGCGGCGTTTTCCAAATCTTGGACCGTGAACCCCGATCTGCAAGACCATGACCATCCACGCCACCTTTGGGTCCATCCAAAGGTCGAATACGAAAACCAATCTATCCCACAGGGAAGAAGCAAACACCAAAGAAGGCCTCGCCTATGACTGGCAGGCGGCGCACCGCCTGCCTCTGGCTGCTGCATCTCGCGAACATCATCCGCTAGGCGGGAAACAAAAAAACAGCCCGGACCCTCGGGGCTGTTTTTTTATCGTTCCGCGGCGGCTATCTTTTTGCCGCGCACGCCATACAGACCTTCTTGTCGCCCTTGATCCTGCCGTATTCCGTCACGGTCATCTCCCCGCACTCCTCGCAGGCAAATCCATTGAAGCTGTGCGGCGCCTCCTTGAGGTCATATGCCGTGACCGGACCGACCGCGATAAGCGCGCTTTCGGGGGCCTCCATGACATTCTTCACAAGCGGGGCAACAACCTCTTCGGGCACCTCGCTCGCCGGCACGCCTTGCGAGCGGTACTTCTGCATGAAATCCGATTGCTTGCTTACCATCATGGCCTCGGTCTTCGGCACGACCCGCACCGCCTTCCCGGATTTCTTGTCGATGAGGGTAAGGCCCCATTTCCCCTGGTTTGTCTTGGAGATGTTGCCCTTCCCGAAGGTGCAGCCCGTGATGACCTGCACGCCGTCGGCGAAGCACGTGGCGCAATGACGCTCCCCAAGCTCAAGGATGGCAACAAGCTCACCGTCCTTCGCACGCCCCACGCCAAGCGCGTTCATCGCCGCCTCGCCCGCGCGCAATCCAAGCGGCATCGCCGGGCATTGGTGCCCATGGAATGCGAGTCCCGCCTCATAATAATCTTTGCTGTTGATCATAGATCAGTGTGGTATTAGTGATGATTTTTATAGTTTGATGCTTTCGGCCTTTGTCTCCGTGTTTCAAAAAAGAAAGAAGGACACCGCGACGCCGGCCACGATCGCCCAAATGGGATCTTTTTTGAAATACGATATGCCCGCGGCCGCGGCAAGGAATATGAGCCATGTCTGCCAGCCAAGAAGCGACTTTGCCGCAAACTGGAGCGTGACGGCGGCAAGGAGCCCAATGAAGCCGGAAAGGATCCCTTTTGTCAGCATCCTTACGAACTTCAGGTCCCTCACCTTTTCGTGCATGTCCACCACAAGAAGCATCGCGAGCATGGAGGGCAGGAAGATGGCGAACGTCGCAACAAGGGCACCCCAGATGCCGGCGACATGATAGCCGATGAAAGTCGCGGTCTCGAGCACCGGGCCGGGCGTGATCTGCCCGAGGGCGATGCCGTCCCGGAACTGCGGAAGCGTCACCCAATGCAAGCCGTCCACCGTCAACCGCTGGATCAAGGCGACCGCCGTATAGCCGCCGCCGAACGTGAACAGCCCGACCTGGAAAAACGCGGTGAATATTTTTTCAAACATCGGCGCGAGCACTATGGCGGTGACCGCCGCAAGGAGCATGCCGAGCGGCAGGATGTCCTTTTTCTCAAACCGCAGCCGGGCAGCAGGATCCTGCACCAGC
>DAIDLF010000038.1 GCA_027449645.1 Candidatus Parcubacteria bacterium
GGCGATCTGAAGGGTCGCCGTGGAGCTTGCGCTCATGTCACCGATGGTCCAGGTGCCCGTCGAGGTGGCGTAGCTGCCGACCGATGCCGTCGCGTTCACCAAGGTGAGGCTGGAAGGCAGGGTGTCGGTGGCCACGACGCCGGTCGAGGTCGCAGGGCCAAGGTCGGTCACCGTGAGGGTGTAATGCACGGTGGATCCCGTCGTCGTCGTCGCCACATCAGCGGTCTTCACGATCGCGAGGTCCGCAGTCGTGGTTGCCGTAATCACCGGCTGAACCGTGATGGTGGCACCGGCGACCGCAGAGGTCTTGGTGCATCCGGTCTGGATGTACTCGATGCTCGGCGTGGTCTTGACGGTCTGTCCGGCCGCAGCGGGATTCACCGTCGCCTTGAGGGCGAGGGAAACCGCACGGGAACCGTTCAGCGTGCCAAGGTCCCAGACGCCCGTAGAGCTCGTATAGGTCCCGATCGACGAGGTCGCCGAGACAAATGCAAGGTACGTGGCAGGGAGCAGTTCCGTGACGATCACGTGGGTCGGCGCCGTGAAGGCAGGCGCACCGACGAGCGTATAGGTGATCGTATCACCGACGCTCGGGGTCGGATTGCTCACGGTTTCGCCGAGCGCCATTGCTACCGAGCAGGTACCTCCCGCGTTGCCCGCCACCCAAATATCTGCGGTGGACGAGTTGTTCGCGAGGTTAGGATCGGTCGTCGAGGCATTCTCCGCGATGGTCGCCGTATTGGCGATCGTGGAGCTCTGAGTGCCAGTCTTCACGGTCGCCGCAATCGCGAGGGTCGCCGAAGAGCTTGCCGCGAGCGTGCCGATCGTCCAGATGCCCGTAGAGGAGACGTAGCTCCCTTGCGAGGCATTGGCGCTCACGAAATCGAGGCCGGACGGCAAAGCGTCGGTGGCCACCACGTCGGTGGACGTCGCCGGGCCATTGTCGGTCGCCGTGAGCGTATAATGCACGGTCGCCCCCTCCACCGTCGACGTCACATCGGCGGTCTTCACGATCGCGATATCCGCAACGGAAGGGGTTGAGGTCGGCGTGACAGGAGCGTTCTGCACCGTGATCGCCACCGACGAACTGTTGTTCGCGAGGTTCGGATCCGTGGTTGAGGCGTTCTCCGTCACCGTCCCGGTGTTCACGATGGTAGTACCGGCAGTGCCGGCATCCACCGTCGCGGCGATGGCCAACGTGGCGTTTGCGCCACTTGCCATATCGCCGATGGTCCAGACGCCCGTCGAGGTGGCGTAGCTGCCGACCGATGCCGTCGCGTTCACCAAGGTGAGCCCGGACGGAAGATGGTCGGTAGCCGTGGCGCCGGTGGAGGTCGCCGGCCCCTGATCGGTCACGGTAAGCACGTAGTGCACCGTGTCGCCGACACTGGGGTTGGCATGGTCCACCGTCTTCGCAATCGCGAGGTCGGCATACTGGACAGTTGAAGTCGGCGTGACAGGAGCGTTCTGTACCGTGATCGATGCGGCAGCAGCCTTGCTGCTGTCATCGCATGAGTTGGAACCATAGACGATCGTCGGGGTTGGCGTGATCGTCTGGCCTTCGGTGCCCGCATTCACCGTAGCGGTGACATAGAGCTTGATGATCGAAGCGCCGTTCAAGGTTCCAAGATTCCAGGTGCCCGCGGCGCTGTCGTATGTTCCGTTTTCTGCAGTTGACGAAACGTACGTCAGTCCGGCGGGGAGCACGCCCGTAACGCTGACTTGCGTCGGCGAGGTGAAGGCAGGGGCGCCGACGAGCGTATAGGTGATCGTGTCACCGACGCTCGGGGTCTTCTGATTCACGGCTTCGCCGACTGCGAGCGCATCTGCGCACACGGCAGCATGAGCCACCGGGACGCCGAGCGTATTCGCAGCGCCTGAGGGAATAGTGACAGAAGGGATCAACGCTGCCGTCGGGAAGACGGAGCTCGAAATGATGACGCCGAAAAGCGCCACTTTCAGGAATCCCTTCGCCACGTTCCGCGCAGACGCAAAAAACGTAGGGAATGTTTCCATTCTTTTTTTTCTTATGTATTTTTTATCGGCCTTTTAACGAAAATAAAAGTGTAAAAGGACAATAAAAAACGTGTTTTTCAAGGTGCGGTGTCGATGAAGACGCTGAGCATTGTATACCACAAAACCAGCAAAAAGGCAAGCTTTTTGGGGGTGCTGCCTAGCGCTTTGCCCTTTTCGAAAGCTTCTCGATATAGGCCTCTCTGTCCATAAGCCCCTTCATGTCGGAAAGGCGGTCTAAAAAGACCACGCCGTCCAAGTGGTCCGTTTCGTGCTGAATGACCGCAGAGAGAAGGCCGGTTGCCTGGAGCACGAATCGCTTCCCTTTCTCATTGCAGGCAGTGACGCTCACGCTCCGCGCGCGCGGCACCGCGGCAAAAAGTCCGGAATGCGCGACGCTGCCGCAGCCCTCGCCGCCGAGGCGCACCTCTTTCGCGCGCCGGAGGATCCTCGGATTGATGAAGACGCGCACCACGTCCTTCCCCTCGCCGCCGCGGACCTTCGTCTCGCGCAGCTCGGTCACGAAGATCCGCAGGCCAATGCCGATCTGCGGCGCCGCCATCCCAATCAGGCCGTAATGGCGCATGGAATCAATGAGGTCGCGGACGATCTTCCTGGTCTGGGGCGACGGCGGCATCGCGGCCGCCTTGGCCTTTGCGCGGATCACCGGCTCGCCGATCTGGGAAACATGCTTGGCCACCATATGCCTATTGTGCCACAGGCAGGCGGAAACTGAAAACGGAGCCCTTCCCCTCTTCGGAGGTCACCCATATAGTTCCGCCCATCTTTTCTATGATCTCTTTCACGATAAAGAGGCCGAGGCCGGTGCCCTGGATGGCTTTCGTCTGGTCGGTCTGCACGCGGTAGAATTTTTGGAACAGCTTTTCCTGCGCCTCTTGGGAGATGCCGAGGCCGGTATCCGCAACATGTGTCGTCACTTTCCCATCGGCGACCTCATGGGACACCATTACGCTGCCCGCGCCGCCCATATATTTGATCGCATTCCCAAGAAGATTCACCATGACCTCCTTGATGCGGTCCTCGTCGGCGAACACCCGGGGCAGTCCCGCAGGCGGATCGTATGCCATGGACACCGACTGCGCATCGGCGAGGGATTTCAGCTCATCGAGCGAAGCGCGGATGGCCGGAGCAAGGTCCACGGCCGCAACCTTGATGGTCAACCGGCCCGCCTGGGAACGGGCAACTTCCAAAAGGTCGTTCACGAGCTGGATGAGCCGCTGGTTCGCCCCGATCACTTTTTCTATGAATGCGCGGGTGCCGTCGCCGATCGTGCCGGTCGTCCCTTCCAGGATAAGCTGAAGGTATCCTTTCATTGCCGCGACCGGGGTGCGGAGCTCATGCGCCGCCACGAACACGAATTCGTCCTTCAGGTCCTCCAGCTCCTTCAATCCCTGGACCATCGTATTGAAAGATTCGCCGAGGTCCTCCAGCTCGTCGTGCGTGGTGATATTCACCCCTTCGTTGAATTTGCCCTGCGCCACGCGCGCAGTCCCCTCTTCCAGCATGCCGATGGGCCTCGTGATGATCATCGAAAGGAAGACCGAGACGAATCCCACGAGTATCAGCAGGATGATAAGCGCAAAAAGATCGCGGAAAAGGACTGCGCTTGTCACGGCATCCGCTTCGGCGGTCGGCCACTCGGCCACCAGGCCCCACGTCTGCCCCCCATACTCCATGACCGGCTGCGCCGCCGCAACGACATTCTGCCCGAAGACGTTCTGATAGCGCATCTGCGCCGCCGCGGTGAGCAGGCTCTGTCCGGTGACCACTTTGTGCACAATGTCAAAACCCGCCACCCCGCCCGCCGCACCGGACGAACCGATGGCGCCTGCAAACGGCCCTCCTCCGGCGATCATCTTCCCGGTGCCATCCACAAGATACAGATAGCCCGTAGCGCCCACCGTAGACGAAGCAACCACGGCCTGCAGCGGCGCAAGCGAAGCCATGCCCGTCGTGACGGCAATGATCTGGCCGTCGTTGTTCTTTACCGGCGACGCAAAGGCCACCTGCGGGGTGCCGCTCGCATAAGCCACCGGACCAAGATAATAATCGCCGGCTTTCGCCGCGAGGAATCCCGGATCCTGGCTCAGATCGCCGAGCGCGGAGGCCGGATAGCCCTGCGGCATATCCTGGCTTACGCGGAAGGTCTCCTGCCCGGCAAGGTTCACAAAAGATTCCGAAACGAGCCACGGGCGAGCCGTCACGATCTGCGCCAGCACATACTGCTGGGCCGAAGTGGCTTCGGCAAGGCCGGGTCCGTATGGGATGACCACGTGCGTCTGGGCCAGGATGTCGCTGTTCGCGAAATTCTGCACCTGGGAAGCGGTCTCTGCGAGCACCGCCGATTCAAGTTTCGCTACATCGTCGCGATGGGCGCTCGTCACCGCATATTCCGTGAGCGCCGCCGCCACAAGAAGCGGCACCGCTCCCACCACGAGCATGAAAAGGAATATTTTGGTGCGCAACTTCCCTTTATGGCTGCGGGCGGTCATGGCGTAAGTCGCGAGATCACTCTCCTGCGTTAAGCGCGGCGCGGGTGCCCGGCCCCACATATCCCACGGCGCTGATGCCGTGCGCCGCCTGATATTTCTTTACCGCCGCCTGGGTCAACGATCCAAAATAGGCAGTGACCGGGCCGGAATAGAATCCCTTTGCCGCAAGATAATTCTGAAGGTCTCTCACTTGGGTTCCCGTGGAACCGATCCCCAGGAACAGCGTGAAAGCGTAGGTGGCGGTGGGCGTCGTCACGGCAGTGGTGGTCGGGGTGGCGGCCGGGGTTGTCACCAGCGGCGTGACCGTGCCGGTGGTCGTGCTGCCCGTGGCGGACCCAAGTACGGTGAACGTGCTCACCCTCAGGATATTCCCGACATTTCCCGCGGCGTCCGTTACGGTGATGGTGCAAGTGCTGTGCGTGCCCGGCTTGAGATTGATGAAGGTGATGGTGTTATTGCCGCGCTGGGCTTCGGTGGTGGGGCTTATGCAGTCGCCGCCATAGGTGATCGTCCCGTCCTTGTTGGAAACGAACTGATAGGTGGGATTCGTGCTCCCCGTGGCGGATGGCACCGGAATCGATTCGTAGATATACGGTCCGTTGGCGCTGATCATCATGCCTACGTCGTTTCCCGACGCCGGCGCGCTCACGTTCCCATACTGGTCCGTGAGGGTCACGCCGCCGATCTGCACGGGGATATTCTGGTCCGCATTGCCGGTCGCCACGGTATAGGTGGCAGTGTAGGTCACGCCGCCATTGGACGTGCTCCATACGAGCGGCACGCCGTTATAAGAACCCTGCACATGCGCATTCGGTTCTGCGGCGAGCGGGATGAGCGTAAAGGTGATCGAGTCGCCGATCTTGAGCCAGCCTACGGTGCGCGCATTGGAAGTGATGGAAGAGATGACCGGCAGGCTTCCGCCGGATGCGCTCGTCGCGCCCGAGGTCACCGCGTTGTTGAACGTGAAATTCATCGTCCCCGAGTTGCCGTACTGGTCGGTATAGGTGACCACGATCGGGATGGCGGAATAAGACGCATCCTGCGCCGTAAGGGAATAGCCGATCGTATACGGCCCCGCGCCGCTGCCGCTCGGATACAACGTATGGCCGGCAAGCGTAAGATGCTCGTTCGTGACCGATGCGCTCAGCGTGAAGGAAATGGTGAGATAGTTGCCGCTCGTGCCGAGCGCGGTCTGCCCGTCATTCGACGAAACGGAGAACGCGACGAGCGACGGCGGACGGCTGTCCACCACGCTCACCGCGCCGCCCGCATAGGGCGACCCGTCGCTCACGCTCACGGTGGCGCCGGATATGGTGAGTCCTCCGTTCGATCCCGCAGGGAACGAAGACCCGCTGAAGGTGAGCGTGACCGTATTGGTCCCGCCGCCCGCGATGCCGATGAGCGAGTGCCCGGAAAGCGCTCCAGTGAAATTGGAATAGCTGCCGAGCGAGGTGGCAACCGGCTCGGAAAAGGAGATCGCCACATTCGTGCCGCTCGTGATCTTCGCGGAAAGGACGATCGGCGTCGCCGCACGGGCCACCGGCACAGAGCCCGCGAGGCCGACGGCAAGCGCGAGCGCCGCAGAAACCCCCAAAAACAGGCCCGTCAATGAAACCCCACGATGGCTGGTAGTCATGTCTCTATTATACTACATCCCGCGGCGGCTTAGATAAAATCGCTGAATACGTGCCCAATGCCGTACTTATCCACCGTATGCAGGTAATTTTCCGCGCTGCGGGAAAGCATGCCCAGACAGAGCAATTGCAGGTTGTGCTGTTCCGTCCTCCGGACCACGCCGCGATCCACCTGGAACGGGAATACCACCTCAAAATATTTATAGTTCTTTTCCCGCAGCTTTTTCATGTCGTAGAATTTGCAGAACACGTGGCCGTTCATCGCCTTCACCACGCCTTCCGGGAGGCCTTCAAAGCGGTCAAGGAACGACGTCGTGAGCGACGTATGGCCGAGCACCACCTCCCTGAACCGCTTCCCTTGCAGGGCGCCGAGAATATCCTCCTTGGTGATGGATTTGCTCTTGATGTCGAGGAACACGATCTTGTCCTCGGGGATCACGCTCAAAACCTCGCCCAGCGTATCCACGCGGTATTTCTTTCTGATGCGCGAAAATTTCCTCGGGATTTTGAGGGAGAAAACATATTCAAGGAATTTCCCGTGATAGCAGTATAAGACCCCATCCCTGGATTTCCTCACATCTATCTCGATGACTTTGATGTAATCCTTCTTTGCTGCGGCTTCGCAGATCTCCTTGGAGTTCTCCCGGTAAAAGCGCTTGGACGCCCTGTTGAAATAGCCGCGATGGGCCACCACGGCCTTTGAGCCGAGATTCGCCAGCATATCATTATCCATACTCATATAAAGGTATTTTAGCACAATTCCCCTAGCTAAGCATCCCGGACAACCCTGCCGCAACAAGGATATTCCGGAGCGTCTCCTTGCTCCCCTGATACTCCTTCAGGAAATCCCCCACCTTCATCACTGCCCGTCCCGCCACATCTTCGGCGGGCGTGAAATCTTCGGCAAGCGAATAGGCATTGGTCATAAAAATATACATTGCCTTGCCGGCATACTGGGGCCATGAGCCGTCATCTTTTGCCATGGCAACCGGAACCGCATCGGTGAACTTTATGCCGGCCTCCTCATACACCTCGCGCCGCAAAGCTTCCTCAATGGTCTCGCCCGGCTCAAGATGGCCTCCCGGAATGTCCCATCCCCGCTTTTTGTCGCGCGTTGCGACGATCATATCCCCTTTGACGGCCAGCAGAAAAACGCTGCTCACTGCCGAAGCGTCAGGAAGCATGAAATCGTCGTTAAGCGGAGTGACCTCGTAATGCGTCATGTGTGGAGCGGGATACCAGAATCGGACTGGCGCCTCAACCTTGGGAAGGTCGCGTACTGCCACTATACTAATCCCGCATCATTGATGCCCCTGAACCGAACCATACCTGCAACGGCAGTGCCTCCATTATAGAGGAGGGCTGCTCTCCCGGCAACCGCAGCTCAGTCGCTCACGGAAGTGGACACGGTCGTGCTGCCGAGCGGCACGATGATGATCATCTTCTCTCCGGGGTTCTTGTAATTGAACCGCGCCCGGAGCTCTTTTTCCAGATTGACCGGATTCGCAAGGTACTGCTTCTCCGCTTCCAGGTTCGCCTCGTCCGACTGGGCTTTGGTGAGGCGCGCCTGCACATCCGCCAGCGCCGCGCCAAGGTCGCGCTGTTCCTTTACGAAGGAATATACATTCACGCCGACAAAGACAAGTACGAGCGCAAGTCCGATGATCGCGGCGATCTTCATGGCTTTAGTGTAAGAGGATTAAAGGAAGGAGGCAAGATATATACCATGAACCGCCGCCGGTTTCCGCACTCCTGCAGCCTTATTTCTTCAAAATCTCCCTGAAGACCTCGGGCGAGATGTCCACGCGCGCGCCGGCCTGCAGGCGCTCCTTGCCCTTCTCCTGCTTCTTCCAGAGCTTCATCTTGCGGGTGCGATCGCCGCCGTTCTTGCCGAAATTGCCCAGTTCTTTTTTCATGGCGCTGATCGTCTCGCGCGCAATGATCCGTCCCTGCGATTTCGCCTGGATCGCCTGGGAAAACTGCTCTTTTGGCAAAAGCTCCTTCAATCGCTCCACGGTCTGGCGGCCTTCGCGTTCAAGGTCTTTCTTCGGCACGATGCGCGTGAGCGCCGGGACCACCTCGTTCACCACCACGATCTCCAGCTTCTCCACTTCCGACTCCCGCTCCCCCGAGAGCTCGTACGTGAACGACGCATAGCCCTGCGACACCGACTTCATGCGGTCATCGAAATCGCGGATCAATTCGCGGAGCGGCATGACGGCCTGGATCAGCAGATTCTCGCCGATATTCTTCACCTCTTGTATCTCCATATCGAAGATAGTCTGCATATTGAGCACTGCGCTCAAATACTGCTGGGGCGTAAGGACCTCCAGGTCCACGAGCGGCTCCCACACCTTCTCCGGATGGTCGGGAAAGTCCTGCGGCTGTTTGATCGTGAAGACCCGGCCCTTGTCCTGCACGCGGTACGCAATGGACGGGAAGCTCGTCAAAAAGTGGAGATTATATTCGCGTTCGAGGCGGCTCGAGATGATCTCAAAGTGCAGCTGGCCGAGGAAGCCCACCTTCAGTCCGCGGCCGAGCGCCTCGTTGGAATCAGGCTCGAAGCTGAGCGCCGCATCATTGAGGCGCAGTTTTTCAAATCCGCGCTTGAGGTCGTCAAACTTCGTATCGGCATCGGGATAGAACGAAATGAACACCACTGGCGCCGGTTCGCGATAGCCGGGCAGGGCGAGCTCGCTCGCGCGCGCGCCGCCGAGCGCCGTGGAATCGCGGTTGGCGAGAACCGTATCGCCGATATGCACGAGTTCGGGCTCCTTGAGCCCGGTCGCGATATAGCCGATCTCGCCCGTAAGGAGCTTCGGCGAGGCTTTCATATCCGGAGAAAAATATCCCACTTCCTTGGCCTTGAAGCCGTCGGCACTCGCCACCAAATGCATTTCCTCTGCGGCGAATTCCCCGCCGAACACGCGTACGTTCGCAATGATGCCCTTGTGGTCGTCATAGGCAGAATCAAAAATGAGCGCACGGGCAATGCCGGCGTTGCCGCCTTCAGGAAAGCCAAGCTTCGGCGGCGGTACCAACTTCACCACGGCCTCAAGCAGTTCCTTCACCCCCGCACCGGTCTTCGCGGACACCCGGAACACCTCCTCCGGCGCCACACCAAGGAGGTCCGCCGTCGCCTCCACTACCTTATCAATATGCGGCAGATTAAGGTCTATTTTGTTTACGGCCGGAATGAGCCTGAGGCCCGCCTTCTGCGCGCCGCGCAGGTTGGAAAGCGTCTGGGCCTGGATGCCCTTGGTGCCATCCACGAGCAGGATGCCGCCTTCCACGGCGTTCAGCGCGCGCGACACTTCGTAGGAAAAATCAGAATGTCCCGGCGTATCGATGAGGTTCATCTCGTAGCGCCGTCCGTCGGCGGCGGCATAGGCCATGCGCACCGGAGCCATCTTGATCGTGATCCCCCGCTCGCGCTCCAGCGGCATCCGGTCAAGATACTGCGCCTGCATGGAGCGCATGGGCACCGTGCCGGTCATTTCGAGCAGGCGGTCGGCCAGCGTGGATTTGCCCGAATCAATATGGGCAATGATGACGAAATTGCGGATATGGTCCATGGGGTATTCCATTGCGCCCAGTGTAGCAGAAAACCCCGCGCCCGTCATGGGCGGCGGCAGGGAAGGGCATGCAAGCAACCTTATAGTTTTGCAAGGGTCAGATTGAATACCAGGCGGCCCGGCGTGCTCGTGGCGTCGTAGATAAAGCTCGCGAGGTTGTTCTCCGCAAACATATAGCCGAGCGGCGCATCGATCTCTATATGGTATTCCCCTGCGGCACCCGACTGGCGCTCAAAGACGAACTGGTACTGCACGCCGGGAGACGGGGGCGTAAAGAGCGCATGGGAATAGTCGAAAGTCGCCTGGGTGGTGGCGCCGGCATACGTCCGCATCCAGACGGCATATACCCTCCTTCCGGACTCTTCATGCAAGGACACATTGGGATAGCTGAAACTCTGCCGGGTCGTGGACGCAATGGCGAGAAGGAGCGGATCGGTGAGATATCCCTTCTGGGCATAGTTCACCGGGGCGGGAATGCGCTTGGGAATGCCGCCGCTCGCATAATCCAGTACGGAGGAATCGGGAACAAATATCTGAAGATAATCCTGGTTGGTGGTGCGATACCACCAATACGGGCTCTTTGCCCCGTTATGGGTCCTCGTGACGGTAACATGGTCCGAGAGCGTGCCGTCAGCGCCGATGGTGGCGACATACTCCACCTTCTGCGCCATGGAAAACTCCGATTTGTCGCTGTTGATATCCGCATTCGCAAGAGCGAAGTAATCGCCATTGAAGTTCTGCGGCAGATGGTCGATCTCTCCCCCGGCGCCGTAGGCCTGCACAAAGCTTTCGATGCTGGGGTCTTTGAAATATGCCATCACGTCCTTGTTGCTGATCAGGTCTGCGGCATCATGCAAAAGCTCCTGCTGTTCTGCGGGCGTGGACGATGCGAGCCGCGCAAAGAGCGCGGCAGAGAGCTCGCGCAGGACGTCTTTGGGATAAGTAGCCGAGGTTGCCTGCCCTGCCTGCACGATCTTCTGGATCTGCGCCGAAAGATTCTCGGAAGTAAAGGTGGTGGAGGGATGCGCGATGCTGATCGGCCCGGTGACCGCGAGCAGGTCGCTCACCGCCTTCGGGGTGACGGCGATCGCGGCATCGAACGTGGTGGTGGCATAAAGGCCGGATTGTTCGAAGAGCCGGATGGTCGCCGACGCCGACGTCGGAAAATCGAAGAACCAGTTTCCGTCGGCAGGACGCCACCGCGCGCCTTCAAGCTGCAGCGGCGCCGGCGGAACGAGATTCGGCGCAAACGCCACGTCGGCATCGGCCACATCGTGCACGGAAACGCCCTGGATGGTGCCGTCCTTCAGGGATACATCCGCATAGCTCCCGATGAAGCCCCCGCCGGGCCTCATTTCGGAAGGGTTCTCGAACAGCACGAGGATATGGTGCGTGGTCGAGGCATCCGACAGCCATGGCACGAAGGCATCAAGGAAATTTTCCGCGCTTTTGATCTGCGCACGCAGGGAAAGATAGCTGCCGCCATCCAGGACGCCCGAAGTGCTGAAAATGGAGAGCGCGCCCGAGACCTGGCTGCTGTCGGCATCAATGCTGCCGAGCGTCTGCCTGATGGCCGTGAGATCCGCAACAAGCCGGTTGCCCTGCACGCCCGAGATGAAGGCGAAAGCATCGGGCTGGAGATTGCCGACTTCCTGCGTGAGCGCGGAGAGTTGTCCGGAAATATCGGTGAATGACTGGAGCGTGCCTCCCATGCCGCGGAACAGGGACATCAAAATCTCCGTGATGCTGCTCGATGAGGAAAATGGGCCGACGCCAAGGGCGGCAAACTCCTGCTGGGCGCCCGAAAGGTTGAACTCCTGGAGGTCGGCGATGCCCTGCCTCAGGGTGAGCGCCTGGGAATCGATGATCTCGGATGCCTTATGCCGGAAAAAAAGCGCGGAAGCCGCCGAGCCGCCGATGAAAAGCACCGCGAGTCCCGCCAAGGCAACCTTCACGCCCCGCGGGAGAGGCCGCCGCGGACGGGCCGGATAATGCTCCAGGGCATCATCCCGTTTTGCGCGTGCCGCGCGGGCAAGTTCCTCCGTGCGGATCTCCTCATCATCCCGGCGCGACTGCATCCCGAATTTCATACCCATAGTGTACCACGCGTCCAAAACCTATGTATAATAATTCCATGACCATTTTCAAAAGATTTTCCCGCGTCACGGCGATGACCGCGCTTGCGCTGATCTGTGCGGCTTCGTTCTCGCTCATGCTCTGGGCATCTCGCAGCGACTCGGCCATCATGGATGAGCTGGCGCATATCCCCGCCGGCTACGGCTATGTCCATGAGCTGGATTATCGCCTCAATCCGGAACATCCTCCGCTCATCAAGGCGCTCGCATTGGCACCGGTATTATTCCTCAATCCCGCCTATCCCACCCAGACCGCCGCATGGCAGACGGAGGTGAATGGCCAGTGGGACATGGGATACCAGTTTCTCTACCATGCCGGCAACGATGCCACCGCCATCGTCCGTACGGCGCGCATCATGCCGATCCTCATCACCATCCTGCTCATCATCCTCGTCTACGGCATGGCGCAGTGGATGATGGGCGACCTTTGGGCGCTCCTTCCCGCGGCGCTCCTCGCATTCGATCCGAACGTCCTCGCGCACGGCCACCTGGTGACGACCGACGTCGGCGCAGGGCTCGGATTCGTGCTTGCCACCTTTTTCTTCCTGCGCTTCACCGAGGACCGGTCCGCCAAGAACCTGTGGCTTGCAGGCCTTGCCTTCGGCATTGCGCAGATCACCAAGTTCTCCACGCCGCTCCTCGTGCCGCTCTTCATCTTCTTCGCACTCGTGCTGTGGCTGCGCGACCGCGCGACCGGCAGGCGCGCAGCGCTTGCGGCGCTCTGGCGCTGGACGTGGCAAGTCGCCGTCATCTTCGCCATCGGCTACGGCATCGTGGTATACCCGGTCTACTCCCTCTTCACCGCACATTACCCCACGGCGCGGCAGGCGGCAGATACCTCAGCCATCCTGACCTCCTTCGCGACCGCGCCCACGCCCGCAGGCCATCTGTGCCACGGCATGCGGTGCCTTGCCGACCTGGATATCTGGATGGCGGGCCATCGGCTCACCCAGCCGATTGCGCAATATATGCTCGGCGTCCTCATGGTGCTCCAGCGGTCCGACGGCGGCAACACCATCTATTTCCTCGGACATGTCGTGCAGAGCGGAGGCTGGATCTATTTCCCGACGCTCTATCTTATGAAAGAGCCGCTGCCGACGCTCATCATCGTACTCCTCGCCGCCGGACTTGGACTGTGGTGGGGCGCGCAGGCGCTCCGTCGGCGCGGATGGAGGTCTGCCGGACGCAGGCTCCTGCATAACCATTTCCGCGCGTTCGCGCTCTTTACGATCGTCGCCTTCTACTGGGGATACAGCATGCACAGCCCCCTCAATATCGGCATACGGCATCTCATGCCGACCATCCCCCTCATTTTCATCCTGGCGGCACTTGCCTGGAAGTCCTGGATCGCAACGATAGATTTGAATTCCTTCGCCGCCGCCGCGTGGTCGCTCGCCGCCGCCGCGGGCAAATATATCTTCCTCATGCTTCTCGTTGCATGGCTCGTCCTTGAAACGCTCTTTGCGGCGCCCTACTTCATCTCCTATTTCAACGAGCTCGCCGGCGGGGTATGGGGCGGCTACCATTACGTGACCGATTCCAATTATGACTGGGGCCAGGATATGCTCAGACTGCAGTCGTTCGTCGCCGCGCATCCCGAGATTGACAAAATCGCCGTGGATTATTTCGGCGGAAGCAATCCCCACTATTATCTCGGCAACAAGGAGATAGACTGGTCATCATCCAAAGGGAACCCCGCAGACCAGGGCATCCATTGGCTCGCCGTCTCCGTGAATACGCTGGAGCTCGCCACCCAGCCCCTGGTCCCCGGCGAAGCGCCGCCCCGCGGCCCCGCGGATACCTATGCGTGGCTCACCGCGATCCGCCCGCCGGCACCCGGCATGGGGAACCTTCCGACGCCGGACTACCGGGTGGGAACCTCCATTTTCGTCTATCACTTGTAGTACACCCGGTCCTCGGTACGGCAATCGATATACTGCAATTTGTCGAAGCCGCCCTGGGACGCCAGGCTCTTCAATACGCCGAGATAATCCCCCGCGGGGAAGCGCAGGCTGAAATAGATGACCGGACCGGCAGTGGTCTTCGCGTCGACCTCCTCAAGGGAAAGGTCGTTCAGGGATATTTCCTGAATGCCGATCCCACCCTCATGCAAAGTGTCCACGATGGAAACGAAGTTTCCGGTGAACGCATCCGGCAATACTTCCTGATTGAGCCCTCGCGGGCCCTGGGCATAATCGTGCACCACCACGATCAGGTTGCCTTCGGTATTCGTCGCTTTTTCAAACAGCACGCCATTGCGGTCAAACCAATAACAGGAACCTGACCCGGTGCCCGCATTGGGATCGGCAGCCGCAGTGCTTGAGGCGACGGGCGCCGCGGCGGCGCCTTTCGGCAGGAAGCACCACACGCCGAACGGGTCCCTTTCGGCGACATTCACCGTGATGGTCCTCGAGAAATAGTCCTTATGGATGTCCACGCTCGCAAGCTGGGGCACCATAGCGAGCTCTGCGGCGGAAATATGGTCGGGCCACGAGAGCATGTTGCCCCATCCAAGCAGGCTGCCCCAAAATCCGTGGCTGCCGGAGGGATCGGCCTGGAGGAGCGTGATGATGTCAGCAGAAGCGATGACGCTATTCCCTTCCACGGTCACTTTCTGCAGGCGGAAAAAGGGCGAACGGGCGGCGACCCACCATGCCCCGAAACAGAGGAAGTAGAGCGCGAACACCCCAAGCGTACCGAAAATATAGCGCCGCACCTTTTTGCGCCGCGCGCGATGATCCGAGATGTATGCCGTGCTTTTCCGGACTGCTGGCTTCATGAATACCTCTTATCATACCATCGCCCGCGCATCCGCGGAACGGCCGAAGCGCACGCTATCCTCCGATGAACTGCTTGCCGATATATTTTTCCAGAACTTCCGGGACCTCCACCAGGCCATCCTTCGTTTGATAGTTCTCCAGGATCGCGATAAAGATGCGCGGCGAAGGAAGTGCCGTGTTGTTGAGCATATAGACGAACTTCTTCTCGCCGGTCGCCGGGTCGGCATACTTCACATTCAGCCGGCGCGACTGCCAATCCGTGAAATTGCTTGCCGAACCCGTCTCGGCCCAGCGCTGCATGCCGGGCAGCCATGCCTCAAGATCGAACGCGCGGTATTTGCCGGCGCTCATGTCGCCCGAGCAGATCGCAAGCCTTCGGTACGGCAGGCCGAGCTCTTCGTGCATCTCGCCGGAGATCCCGGTCATCTCGTCCTGCAGCTTGTTCGCCAGGTCAAGGTCCGCCGGCGCAAGCACCACCTGCTCCACCTTCATGAACTCGTGCACGCGATACATGCCTTTTACGTCCTTGCTATAGCTTCCGATCTCGCTCCGGTAGCACTGGCTGTAGCCCGCAAGCCTGATCGGCAGCTGCGCGCCATTCAGCATCTCGTCGGCATAATAGGCAAGGAGCGAAGGTTCCGCCGTGCCCACGAGGAACTTCTGGTCGCCGCTCTTCTCGCCGGTCGACTCCTTATCGGCGGTGGCCACCTGATAGATCTCGTCCACTTCGGGATCGTAGTCCAGCCCTTTGAAATAGCCGCTCCCGCGGAGCGCAAATCCCTTTACCAGGGTCGGCGGGATCATCGGCGTGTAGCCTTTTTCCACCATCTTGTTCAGGGCGTACATCATGATACCCATGGCGAGCAGGACCCCGTCGTGCTTCAGGTAGTAGCCCCGGAAGCCGCCCACCTTCGTGCCGCGGTCAAAATCGATGATATCAAGGGCCTTGCCGATCTCCACGTGCGTCTTCGGGGTGAAATCGAAAGTGCGCGGCTCGCCCCAATGGAAGATCTCTTTGTTGTCCGCCTCGCCCTTCCCTACCGGCGTATCGGGCGAAATGATGTTCGGCACACGCACCATAAGCTCATTGAAGCGCTGCTCGAGCGGCCGGAGCTTTTCCTCCTGTTCCTTGAACTGTTCCTTCAGCTTCGCGCCCGTCTCGCGGTCCTTCGCTTTTTTCTGTTCGGCGCGGATCGCCTCCGCCGCCCCCATCGCCGCACGGCGCTCGGCATCCACCGCCAAAAGCTCGTCGATCAGCTTCGGGTCGAGGTTCTTCTTTGCGGCGGCATCCTTCACTGCATCCGCGTGCTCCCTCACGAACTTGATATCCAACATACGCTCATCATAGCGCAGGGATGACGGGTTTTGCAATGACGAAATCCCGCGAAAGGCGGCATTTGAAAATCTGCCTGTTTGGCATAGAATGACCTTATGACCAACAAACCTTCGGCGTCGCACACAGAAACCCCGGCGGACCGTCTCGACCATATCCGCCACTCCCTGGCCCACCTGCTTGCGGCGGCGGTGCTGAAGGAGTTCCCCGACGCGAAGCTCGGCGTCGGTCCGGTCATCGAGAACGGCTTCTATTATGATTTCCTGCTCCCCCGAGCCATCGCGCCGAATGATCTGAAAGCCCTGGAAAAAACCATGCGCAACCTGGTGAACAGGAAGCTCCCGTTCGCCGGCCGCGAAGTGACGCCCGATGAGGCGCGGAAGCTTTTCGCCGACCAGCCATTCAAGCTTGATCTTATCAATGATTTCGCGGGAGAAGGCGAACCGGGGAAGAAGCAGGAAAGGCTGACCGTCTACGAGACCGGCGACCTCTTTATGGATCTCTGCCGCGGCGGGCACGTGGAGAACACCGAGGAGATCCCGGCCGACGCCTTCACGCTCGACAAAATCGCCGGCGCCTACTGGCGCGGCGACGACACCAAACCGCAGCTCCAGCGCATCTACGGCCTCGCGTTCGAAAGCAAGGAAAAACTGAAGGAATACGAAACCATGGTGGAGGAGGCGAAGAAGCGCGACCACAAGATCCTCGGTCCCAAGCTCGACCTCTTCACCTTTTCCGAACTGGTCGGTCCCGGCCTGCCGCTCTGGACCCCAAAAGGCACGATGGTCCGCAACCTGCTGGACAGTTTCGTATGGGAACTCCGCAAGGCGCGCGGCTATGAGCAGGTGGACATCCCGCATATCACCAAAAAGGAGCTCTATGAAACGAGCGGCCACTGGGACAAGTTCAAAAACGACCTCTTCAAGATAGAGACCCGCGAGAAGCACCTCTACGCCCTCAAGCCAATGAACTGCCCGCATCACGCGCAGATCTATGCCCGGCGGCAATGGAGCTACCGCGAACTTCCCCAGCGTTATGCCTCCACCACCAAAGTCTACCGCGACGAGCAGTCGGGCGAGCTTGCCGGCCTCTCGCGCGTGCTCTCCATTACCCAGGATGATGCGCATGTGTTCTGCCGCATGTCGCAGGCCAAGGAAGAGTTCCTCAAGATCTGGGATATCATCCATGAGTTCTACGGCGCATTCGGCTTCTCGCTCCGCGTCCGGCTTTCCCTCCACGATCCCGCACATCCGGAGAAATATCTCGGCGACGAAAAGAAATGGGAATTCGCCGAAACCATGCTCCGCGACATCGTTGCCCTGAAACAGACCGAGTCGTTCGATGGCATCGGCGAGGCGGCCTTCTACGGGCCGAAGCTGGACTTCATGGGCAAGGACGCCCTGGGCCGGGAACATCAGGTTGCGACCATCCAGCTCGACATGAGCCAGCCTGAACGCTTTGACCTCTTCTGCATCAACGAGAAGGGCGAGCAGGAGCGCATCGTGATGATCCACGCCGCGATCATGGGCTCCATTGAACGCTTCCTTTCCGTGGCCATAGAGCATTTCGCCGGGGCATTCCCCGTATGGCTCGCGCCGGTGCAGGCGGCCATCGTTCCGGTGGGCGAGAAATTCTCCGCCTATGCCGAGGAGGTGCGCGCCGCACTCATGAAAGCCGGCATCCGCACGGAACTTGATGAGGCCAACGAATCGCTCGGCAAGCGCATCCGCGCGGCGGAGGTCATGAAGGTCCCCTATATCCTGGTGGTCGGCGAAAAAGAGGAGGGCAACAAATCGGTGAACGTCCGCTCGCGCGGCGGCAGCGAACAGGAAATGCCGCTTGCCGAATTCATGGAAAATGTGGAACGCGAAATCCGGGAGAAGGCGGCCGACCGCCGCTAGGCAGGACCCCGCAGCCCCGCAGGATAAGCGGTAGGCAGATATGAAAAGGCTCCAGAGTGCGCAATGCGCGTCCTGGAGCCTTCCTTCTAGATGGGAGATTGCCTCGGTCCTTGGCTAAAAATGGATCGGGGGCCAAAGGGGAAGGTCATACCGGATAATGGGTCCGAGCACGACCACGCACAGGGCAAACACCAGGACGACCGCAAGGGTCCAGGCGATTGCCCCGCAGACCACCACTATGGCAACTTTCGCCAAAAGAGGGAAGAGTATCATCCATGACGGCATGCCTCCGCCTCCTTTTCTTGCTGGCATTCGCCAGCGCCTCTCTTTATAATGGTACTCGATATTCCCCATGTCAAACGCCTTCCCTGAAAAGATCAGCATAGTGGCCGTCGTCGGACCGACGGCCGGAGGAAAGACCGCGCTCGGCATCGCGCTCGCAGAGCAGTATTCCGGCGAGATCGTTTCCGCCGACTCGCGCCAAATCTACCGCGGCATGGACATCGGCACCGCAAAACCCTCCGTAGCGGAACGCCGCGGCATCCCCCATCACCTGATCGACCTCAGGGACCCCTCCGAAGATTACACCCTGGCGGACTACCAGCACGATGCCATCGCTGCCATCCGGGACATTGCAGGACGCGGGAAGCTGCCCATTTTAGTGGGCGGCACGGGACTATATGTGCGGGCGGTGCTCGAAAACCTCGACATCCCCAAAGCGAATGCCCAACCGGAACTCCGCGCAAAGATCGAGCAGGAGATCGACAAGGAAGGGCTTGCCGCAGTCTTTGCAAAACTCGTGGCCCGCGACCCGGAGGCGGCCTACGTGGTGGACCCGAAGAACCCCCGGCGCGTGATACGCGCCCTCGAGGTGGCGATCACTACCGGGGTGCCCTTCACTGCCCAGCGGAAAACGCGCGAACCGATCTTTGACGCGCTTATGCTCGGCCTGAATCCCCCGCCGGATATCCTCCACAGCCGCATAGACCGGCGCGTGGACGCCATGATGGACGCTGGGCTCATTGATGAAGTGCGGACGCTCGTCGGAAAATACGGCACGGCAATCCCCGCCCTGGACGCCATCGGCTACCGCGAAATCATCGATTATTGGGAAGGGAATGCCACGCTTGGGGCGGCCGCGGCAAGCATAAAAGCGAACACCTGGCACTACGCCAAGCGCCAAATGACCTGGTTCAGGAAAACTGCCGGCGTGCACTGGATCGCGCCCGGCGAAGACGTCGCTCCCCTGGTCTCCCGGTTTATCACATAAAACAGGCGGGCCGCACTGCAAAAAGCAGCGACAGCCCG
>DAIDLF010000039.1 GCA_027449645.1 Candidatus Parcubacteria bacterium
CTCCGGCGTTCGATTCTCTATAGAGAATACAGTTGGTTCTCCTTTCCCTCCGAGAGGGAATCTCGGAGGCGCGAAGGCGCCGAGAGCTTAGGCGCAAACTCAGCAGAGTTTGACGCCCTCCCTCTCGGAGGGAAAGGAGAACCAATGTAGCCCCAGCGGGAATCGAACCCGCATTTACGCCGTGAAAGGGCGCTGTCCTAGCCATTAGACGATGAGGCCATATTGCCGGCATTGCGGCGGCTGACGTGGTCATTGTAGCCTAATCTGCGCGATTTTCAAAGCGCCATGGCCATTATTTGACGCAATCTCATAAAAATGATATGGTAATCCCGGTTATTTTGGCGGCTTGAGGGAAAGGGCGGCCAAGGGAGAGATGTGATGTTACTGGGAACAACGTTGCGCATGCAGTCGCTGCAGGAACGTTACCTGTGGTTCAGCCGTAAACTCATCAGCATGGATGGACCTGATACGGACGAACTTGTCCAGACCGGGAAGATCCTCACCCCTTATCCGAACACGATCTGCTCCCGGAAGTTCCCGCTGCGCCCGCGCGCCGAGCTTGCGCTTGGGGTGTTGGTGCCGGAGCTGAAGGATGTCCCAGGGCGCAGCCTTGCCCTGCCGACCATGGAGCAGGCGATCCGCTTCGCGTCGCAGGTCGGAGGCAAGGACGTGCATGTGGGAAAGACGCTGATCTTTCCCACCGATCCGCCATTCCCCGGCGATATCGAACCGCACATCCCATCGTGGCTGGCGCTCGTATGGAGGGAGCGCCTCATGGCATCCGAGCTCTGCCTCTACCACATTGCCCGCGTTGCGTGGCCTGAGCACGCGATGTTTGTGGGGTTCGCGGTTCCCTAGATCTGCCCCGCGCTGAAGTTGCTTTCGGCGCGGGGGTTTGTTTTCCCGGCATTTCCCGGATTGTCCTTTCTTGCCCAAAGTGCTACACTGGAGACATACGACCATTCCGCTTAACGCGGTTTTTTGTTTGACCGTGCGGACCTGCGCCGAAGGCGGTGTTCCCGGCAAATCGTCCCAATCCCATGACGCGAAAACGATTTTTTGAGATGGTGCCCGGCATTCTTGCATGGCTCACCTTCATATTCATGGTGCTCTTTTCCTGGCTCATCCCGTTCTGGGTCTCCATCTTCATCATCCTGTTCGACACCTATTGGCTGATGAAGACCATCTATCTGTCGTTCCATCTTCGCGCCACGTTCGTGGAGATGCGCAAGGTGGCCAAGGTAGACTGGCTTGCGAAGCTCCGGGAACTCGCCACCGTACGCACCACGCATGACCTCGAGGAGGCCGCACGCGTCCGGTCATGGTCGGACATCTACCACATGGTGATCCTGCCCATGTATCACGAGCCCTATGAGGTGGTGCGCGAGAGCTTTGAGAGCCTCACAAGGATCAATTATCCCAAAGAGAAACTCCTGGTGGTGCTTGCCCTTGAAGAGGCGGGCGGCGATGCGGCGCGGCAGACGGGGGAGCGCATCGAGGCCGAATATGGGGAGAAGTTCGGGCGGTTTTTGGTGACCATGCATCCAAAAGGCCTCCCGGACGAGGTTCCGGGCAAGGGGTCCAATGAATCCTGGGCCGCCGCGCGCGCGAAGGAGAAGCTGATCGATCCGATGGGAATCCCGTACGGCGACCTGCTTGTTTCCGTCTTTGATATTGATACGCAGGTCTATCCGGAATATTTCGGCAGGCTGGCGTACGTCTTCCTTACCGCGGAGCATTCCACGCGGGCCATCTATCAGCCAATCCCGCTTTTCGTAAATAACGTGTACGAGGCTCCGGCCATCGCGCGCGTAGTGTCGTTCAGTACGACGTTTTGGCAGATGATGCAGCAGTCGCGCCCCGAGCGCCTGACGTCGTTCTCGTCGCAATCCATCCCGTTCCAGACCCTGCTCGATATCGGCTATTGGCAGAAAGATATCGTCTCGGAGGATTCGCGCGTGTTCTGGCAGGGATTCCTCCGCTATCACGGCGATTTCCGCGTGGTGCCGCTCTTCTATCCGGTCTCCATGGACGCCGCCGCCGCGCCGTCGTTCTGGGCCTCCATGAAGAACCTCTACAAGCAGCAGCGGCGATGGGCATGGGGTTCGGAGAACATCGCCTATATGATGGACGGCTTCTCGTGCGACCCGGAAATCCCCGCGGCCAAAAAGCGGTATTGGACCTTCAATAACATTGAGGGATTCCATTCCTGGGCCACGAACTCGCTCATGATCTTTGCGCTCGGATGGCTGCCGCTTTTTCTCGGCGGGCGCCACTTCGGCACTTCGCTTCTGGCCTACAGCCTTCCCACCATCACCCGGTGGATCATCACGCTCTCCATGGTCGGTATCGCGAGCTCTGCGGTGCTCAGCATCCTTCTCCTGCCCAAGCGTCCGGGCGGCAACACCATGAAAGATTACCTTTGGTATTTCCTCCAGTGGATCCTCATGCCGATCACCCTCATCGTTTTCGGCGCATTCCCCGCCGTGGAAGCCGAGACGCGCCTCATGCTCGGCGGTCGATTTAGATTAGGTTTTTGGGTCACGCCCAAAGGGCGTGCCCAAAAACCTTTGGTAGATTTTTCGCCGAAGGCGTAATGGCCTGGGGTCGCCGGCGCAGTTTGTTATACTAAGAGCATGCGTTCCCGCTCGGGCTTCACCCTTATTGAGCTGCTTGTAGTCATCGCGATCATCGCCATTTTGGCCGTGGTGGTAGTACTGACTCTCAACCCCGCAGAGCTCTTGCGCCAGTCGCGTGATGCAAACCGTGTCTCTGATATGGCGACCCTTAATAGCGCAGTCAATCTTTATATTGCGGATCAGTCGGGAGCATCGGGCTTTTCTCTTGGCGCCGCAAGCACCTCATACCTTTCCGTGCCATCGGCGTCCTCGTCTTGCAATGGTTTGGGGTTGGCCACTTCGGCGTATGCGTATGCTTGCAGCACGAGCCTGAATTACCGTAACGCCACGGGTTCCGGCTGGCTGCCCGTGAACTTCCAAAATCTGAGTTCTGGAAGCCCGTTAAGCAATCTTCCGGTGGATCCGATCAATCAGACTTCCTCGAATCTCTATTATTCCTACGAGACCAACGGAAGTCAGTTTGTTCTGGGCACTTTCATGGAATCGCAGAAATATGCAAAGCAGATGATGACGGCTGGCGGCGTGGATCCTGCGTTATATGAGATTGGCTCGGGAGCGTCTATTTTGCCCAATGCTTCGCGGGGGTTGGTGGGCTACTGGCCGCTCGACGAGGGCAGTGGGGCCGTGGCGTTAGATTGGAGCGGGGAGGGGAATAACGGCACGATCACCGGCGCCACGTGGACGAGCGGCAAAACGAGTGCGAATGCCCTCCAGTTCTACGGAGGAACGCATGCTTCCTCTACTCCTTCCTATGTCACTCTCAATACTGCGCAGGCCCTCAACCCTTCTTTTTTCACCATCAATGCGTGGATGAACATCACTACGTCCACCAATTCGTATAATTATATTTACAGCAACATCCGCGATTGTTGCGAAATAGACAATGGCTTCAGCATGAGGGTCGCTGGCCAGACAGCCTCTATCCAGATCGGGAACAGCGGAGGCATTAGCACTTTTTCTGGAGGCATTGTTCCTTTGAACACTTGGGCCATGATTACGGGCACCTATGACGGCTCGGTGGTGGCAACCTATGTGAATGGCGTGCTGGTGCATACCGCGTCATATTCCGGCGCAGTGGGACAGCCTGCCACCTATGTCAACACTATCGGCGCACTGGCGTACAGTCCAGGCACTTTTTCCACTGTGGGATCGATCGACGATGTGCGTCTCTACAACCGCGCCCTTTCCGCCGCCGAGATTCAGGAGATCTATAACGCGGAGCAATAAGGTCGTGACAGTGCCGTAGTGCTCGCAGCTTATTCCTCGTGCAGGTCCTCTAGGAATTTCATGAGTCGCCGCCGCAAGGGCGCGGCGCTTTTGAGCTGGGGGTCCGCGCCGAGCAGGTTCGCCGCCGCTTCGCGCGCTTCCTTCACGAGCTCCGGGTCGCGCAAGGCTTCCATGGCGATGTCGGGAAGGCCGGTCTGCACCTGGCCGAAGAACTGTCCCGGACCGCGCAGGGCAAGGTCCTTTTCGGCGAGTTCAAACCCGTTCTTGGCCTCAAGGATCGCCTTGAGCCGCGCGTTCGCCGCGCCTCCCGCAGTGTCGGTCATTAGGAAACAATACGACTGATGTTCGCCGCGCCCGACGCGTCCGCGGAACTGGTAGAGCTGGGCAAGGCCGAACCGTTCGGCGCCTTCGATCATCATAAGGGTGGCGTTCGGCACATCCACGCCGACCTCCACCACCGACGTGGAGACGAGGATGTCGTACTCCCGCGCCTTGAACTGTTTCATGATCTCCTCCTTCTCCCGCGCCTTCATCTGGCCGTGGAGCATCGCCACGCGCAGGTCCGGGAAGATCGTTTTTGAAAGCTTCTCGAACTCTTCCTTCACGGATTTGAGCTCAAGCGTTTTCATCTGGCGCGGATCGGCGCTTGCCCGCGCCTTTTCCTTGTCCTCTTCGTCCGGAACGTCGATGCGCGGGCAGATCACGAATACCTGCCGTCCCTCCTGTACCTGAGCGCGGATGAAACCATAGGCCTTCTCGCGGTCCTGCGGCGGCACGATGCTCGTGGTGATCGCTTTGCGTCCTGCGGGAAGTTCGGTGATGAGCGAAAGGTCCAGGTCGCCGAAGATGGACAGCATGAGCGTGCGGGGGATCGGCGTGGCGGACATACTGAGGAAATGGGGGACGAGCGGCGCACCTCCGCCGGCGCCGGCGCCGGCACTGGCGGGGGAAGATTCCTTCCTCCGTGCGGTGAGTTCCGCGCGCTGGCGTACGCCGAAGCGATGCTGCTCATCGATGATCACGAGGCCGAGCCGCGCAAACTTCACGCTCTTCTGGATGAGCGCATGCGTGCCGAAAATGATGGCGATCTCGCCGGCGGCCACGCGTCGGCCGAACTCCGCCTTGGTGGATCGGGCTTCCATATCCGCGCCATAGTGCGCGACGGCGCTCCCGGAGGTCAGGAGGCCGATGGCGGGCGCAGTCCCGCTATCCGTGGATATCCTCGCGAGGAGCTTCTTCATGGTCTCGAAGTGCTGCCGCGCAAGGATCTCCGTGGGGGCCATGAACGCGCTTTGATAGCCGTTCTCCGCGGCGATGATCGCCGCGATCGCCGCTACCACGGTTTTGCCGGAACCGACGTCGCCCTGGAGGAGGCGGTTCATGGGGTGCGGTTTTTCGATGTCCTGGATGATCTCCCAGAGTGCCTTCTTCTGCGATGGCGTGAGCGCAAACGGCAGCTCGCCGAGGAGGCGCTTGATGCGTTCAATGTCCACCGCCATAGGCTGGGCCCGTTCGGCGGCCACGGCCATCTTCTGTTTGAGGTTCGCGACCTGCAGGAGGAAAAGGTCCTCAAAAGAGAACCGTTCGCGCGCCCGCGTGGCATCGGCCATCCGTTTCGGAAAATGGATGGCGCGGAGCGCGGCGTTCACTTCCGGAAGGCGAAAAGCCTGCAGGATCCCGGCCGGGATCCATTCTTTGAACTCGGGTTTGCGGCGGAAGAGCTGCTGAACCACGAAGCGGATGCCGCGCGAAGTAATGCCGTGGGTCTCGGGATACACCGGGACAAGCCGCGCGGTATGGTTCATCTCCTGCGCGCCGTCCTCACCTTCTCCGCTGCGCGTGCGGATGACCTCATAGGTGGGGCTGCTCAGATAGATCTCGCCCTCTTCGGAAACAGATGCCTTGCCGGCGAAGTTCGCCTCGCGCCCGGTCTTGAGCGCGGTTGCCACGTACGGCTGGTTGAACCATACGGCGCGGATGGAGCCGGACTCGTCCGCGATGGTGGCTTCCACGATGCTCATGTTGCGCCGCCAGCTGTGGCGCGCACGGATATCTTCTACGACCCCGTGGATGGTCGCCTGTTGGCCGGGTTCCAGGTCGGCGATGGCATACGTTTTGGAAAAATCCTCGTAGCGCGCGGGGAAGTGGCGCAGGAGGTCGTCGACCGTCCTGATGCCCATCTTTTCAAGGCGCTTCAAGGCAGGCAGTCGCGCCCCGATGACTTCAAACAACGGAGTTTCCGGTGCAAGATGTCGCATTTGAATGCCCGTAGTATAGCATATGTGCCCTTATTCCACAAAATAAAGGATTCGTGTATCATTATTTCCATGATGGAAAAACCAAAGCTTTCAGAAGGCGTCGAGGCTGCGGAGATGGAGATCCGTGCCATGCTGCAGGACATGCATGTCATGGGAGGCAATGACCATGAGCCATCCCGCATCGAGGAGATCCTTGGGCAATTGCAGGAAGGGTCGCTTTCTCCGGAAGCTGCGGTGGAAGAGGCGCGCAAGGTCTTGGATCAAAAAATGACGAACTCCTATCACTAGCAAGAGTTCGTGCGGTCTTTATCTGGCCCTGCGCTTAGCCGTGCAGGGCCTTTCTTTGTGCCCCCACCAGGACTCGAACCTGGGACCTTCTCCTTAAGAGGGAGCAGCTCTACCAACTGAGCTATAGGGGCCCTCCAATCATTAAGCATTATACGCCTGCGCAAAAATATTTCAATTCCTGCCCCCTTGTGCCATTCCCCTCGAATTGACAAGGCGATGCCACGCCCGTTACTATGGAAATATCTTCTCATGATCACTGCTTTCGCCAGCATCCCCATTGCCTCCGCCTTTGCGGAACTTCTTGTGCTCCTTCTGGGCGCCGAGCTTATTATTCTCGGCATGATTAGGCTCACGCAGGGGAGGATCCCATTGAATCCATAGCGCAGCACTTCAGGACCCGCGCAACGCATTCAAAAGGCCTCCCCGATCGGGAGGCCTTTTGCATTCCTTGCCGGTTGAACATTGCACGATGCCATCGCTTGTCCAATGTTCAGCCGCAGAACAGGAAGCGGCTGGAGGTCCCTTTTGGGGTCGTGGACATCAAGGCAACTTGAAAACAACACAGAGGTGAGTATGGAGACGAAGGAAAAGCAGGAAGAAGCACTGGCATCAGAGGCAGGCTCGGCTTCAGTGCCGGACGCCACGGGATATTCTCTCGCAAGTCCCGGCATGGCCGAGCCCAAAGGCGGCGACCGCGGCGATTCGTATGAGGAAGCGCACCGCGGCAGCGCCCGGGCGTGGCATCCGTTCATTTGATGCCATGCAATCATCCCATCAACGCGCGGCCGGCGCATGCATCATGCATGTGTCCGGCCCGTTTTTTATCTGCGCCGCCGGGGGTCGCGGGCATTTGACAAGGCGCGCCGCCGCCGCTACCATACATATATCATCATGAAATCCGCGAATCTTGTGGCAAATCATCAGGTCATTTCCTTCGTGCCGGCACGCACGCTTATTGCAGGCGTCGCCATCTTTACGCTCACGAAGCAGCAGGCACGTACCAGGGGGAGGCAACTGATGAATTCATAAAAGGCGGAACACCAAAGAATTCAAAGGACCTCCCCGGCGGGAGGTCCTTTTGTTGATGGCTATCGGCCGAACATTGCGTGGAACTGCAGGGTTGCGCCCAATGTTCAGCCGCAGAACAGGAAGCGGCTGAGGGTCCCTTTAGGGGTCCGTCGGAATCAAGGCAACTTGAAAACAAAGAGAGGTTAGAATGGCTACTATTGAAGCAACCATGTCGTTCGGCGCCGAGGTCCCGGCGGCCGTAGTGGCGATCTCCGCCCAGCGTGGGTGGAACGCCGAAGCGATCCTGTATGCCATCGCACAGGAAAAACCCAGGCCTGCGGCGGCAATCAGGGCTGCCGCGCAACAGCGCAAACAGGCGAAGCTGTACGATCTCGCCTGCATACAGGAAGAGGTAAAGGCCCGCCATCCCCGGCATTTCCGCACAGGATGGAGCGACCTTCCGAATGGGACGAGCTGCTGCGTGGGAAGCGTGGGCGATGGGAATGGCTCGTCCATCTCCGTGATGCTTACCTTGGGGGCGATAGGGCATACCATTTCCCTCGAGAACGATCTCGGGGCAAAGTGGAGCGTATCGCTCGTAGACGGGACGCTCCGGGTGCGGGTGGGCGTGGATTTGCCCAAGTCGCGCATCAGGAACTTGGCCGACCAGGTCGCCGCATGGGCGGTCTGCATCGGCAGCGGCGCCGCATATCGTGCCGTGTCCCAGAGCCCGAAAGCGCAGAAGTCAAAGCCCATCGTCACCCAGAGCATCTATCCTTATGCAACGGGCGGCCGTCTGCGGATGCGGGAGGATCTCCCGTTCATGCAGGCACAACCTAAACAGGGAGGATAGCCATGTCCATCCCTCTCACCATCAGTCAGATCCGGGTCGGCGCATATCTTGCGACCGACCCGAATTTTATTTTGCGTCCACTTTCAAAAATGCCTTCTTGCCGATCTTGAGCGTCATGGCGCCGGCGATCTCAAGGTTGGGGTCGGTGATCTTCTGGTCGCGGTCGAGGTCTTTGATCGCCCCTTCTGTGAAGAGCCGGCGCGCGGCACTCCTGGATTCCGCGATGCCTTCCGCCACAATGAGGTCCAGCAGCTTTGCGCCGGTTTTGGCGCGGACGACCGGCATGGCTTCCGGGACCTTCTTTTCGCTGAACACGCCTTCCCAATTCGCCTGCGCCGCATCTGCCGCGCGCGCGCCGTGGTACATGGCCACGATTTCGTGCGCGAGCTCCAGTTTGACGGTCTTCGGGTTCTCGCCGTGCGCGAGGCGATGCTCCTTTTTGCGGATCTCCTCAAGCGGGAGGCGCGTGCAATCAATGAACGTTTGGATGATGCCGGGGTCGGGGAGGGCCATCGCCTTGCCGAACATCGCCTCCGGCGGCTCGTTGAGGCCGATGCCGGTGCCCAGGCTCTTGCTCATCATCTTTTCGCCGGTGGCGGGATTCACGAGCAGCGTGGTCGTAAGCACGAACTTCTCGCGGTCCTGGTAGCGGCGCACGAGCGTGCGGCCGGCCAGCATGTTGAATGTCTGGTCGGTGCCGCCGATCTCCAGGTCCACGCTCATGGCGACGGAGTCATAGCCCTGCAGGAGCGGATAGAAGAACTCGTGCACGTAGAGCGGCTTGTTTTCCCTGAGGCGGCGCTCGAACATATCGCGTTCAAGCATCTGTTGGACGGTGAAGTGGGATGCGAGCTCCGCCATCTTCCCGAAGTCGAGCTTCGCAAGCCACGTATGGTTGAATTTGAACTCTATCGGATTTTTCTTGTCGCCGAAATCCAGGATCTTGCCGATCTGCGCCTTGAAGGTCTTGAGGTTTCTGAGGACATCCTTGCGGGTGAGCGCCGTGCGGGCGGCGGTCTTGTCGCTCGGATCGCCGATCATTGCCGTGAAGTCGCCAACGAGCACGATGATCCTGTGTCCCAGCTTGTGGAGCCGCTCAAGGAGCAGATAGTTCGTGGAATGGCCGAGGTGCACGTAGTCGGCCGTCGGATCGATGCCGACATATACCGTGAGCCGGCGCCCGGAGCCCAGGGCCTCGCGGAGCGCGTCGCGGCTCGGATAGACCGTGTCTACGGAGCGCGTCAAGAGCTCGTTGATCTTTTCTTTATCGGTGGAAACCTTCGGCATGCCTGCCTTTCGGGCAGGAGCGGCCCCTGGGGAATTCTTCTTGGTCATACCTCCCATCATACGGCTTTTTTCACCTGATTTCCACGATGCGCCAGCGGCGCTCGCCTTGTGCGGTGGTTATGGCGACCACGTCGCCCGCGGCATGGCCGATGAGCGCGGCGCCCAAAGGGGAGACGTGCGAGATCCGTCCGGCGCCGGGGTTGGTCTCGTGCGGCCCGAGGATCTGAAAGGTGCGCTTCGCGCCCGCATTCGCGCCGCCGCCCTCCGCTTCGATGACGACCGTACTGCCGAGCTCCACTTTGCCCGAGAGGTTCGGTCTCCCGACCGGGATGATGATCACGCGCTTGAGCTGGTCCGTGAGGGCGAATATCTGCCGGTGCGTCCTGCGGAGCAGACTCTTTGCTTCCTTATATTCGGCGTTGTCGGAGCGGTCGCCATAGGCCGCCGTGCGTTCGGCTTCCGCGGCAAGCGCCGGCAGGGCCGCTTTGAGATCGGCAAGCCTCCGTTCCATGCGTTCCCGCGCGCCGGGCGTGAGCGGGATCGGGTCGGTGTCGGGTTTCTGCAACCGGGTATAGCGGCGGCGCGGTGGGGTGATCATGGATATATGGTATATTACTTTTGCATGGAATTCATTCCCCTCAAGACCCGGGCCATGATGCCGCCGCGCGACGACCTCTACGAGGTCCTTGATGCGTCCTTGCCGCGCCTCCGCGAAGGCGACGTGCTTTTTGTGGCAAGCAAGGTGGTGGCGATCCATCAGGGCCGGTGCGTAAAGATCCTGCCGCCCGGCACTCCCGGCGCGCGCGGGCAGAAGGCGCGGCTCATTAAGGAGGAATCCGAGTGGTATGCGCGGTCGCACCTGCGCTCATGGCCCGATTTGTATCTTTCCATCAAGGAGAGCACGCTTATCGCGAACGCCGGCATCGATGAAAGCAACGCGAACGGCCACTATATCCTCTGGCCGCGCCGCGCGCCGGCGGCGGCGAAGGCGATCCGGCACTATCTCCGCAAAGAATCCGGGGTGAAGAAGCTTGCGGTGGTGATCGTAGACAGCCATATCCTCCCGCTCCGCCACGGCACCGTCGGCATCTCCCTCGGCAGTGCCGGCATGGAACCGCTCTATGATTACCGCGGCACGCCGGACCTCTTCGGCAGGACGATCCGCCATACCGCAAAGAACGTGGTGGATCCTCTGGCCGCGATGGCGGTGGCCCTGATGGGCGAGGGGAACGAGCGGACGCCGCTTTTGCTCCTGCGCGGCGCGGGAGCAGGCGGACTTGTGACATTCACCGACCGCGACGTATCGCGGAAGATCGCGGTCCAGCCGAAGGACGATCTTTATGCGCCGCTTTGGCGCGCCCGCGGGATTGACGCGAAAAAAGCCCGCCGCAAAAAATAAAAGCGGCGCTCCTGATGAGGGCGCCGCCGTGCGGGAAACCGGAGCGGCAAGCGGTCACGACTTGTCGGCATATTCCGCCAACGCGTTGGAGGCGAGCACTCCGAATGCCTGGTCGATAGCTTCGGGGGAATATCCAAGGCGCTCTGCCACGTCAAGCATGTTCTTCTTGATTGTCTTGAGGGTCTTTTCTGTGCCGCCCTCTTTTTTGAGCTCCTCGGCCCATATATGTTCCAGATATCTTTGGGCGATGTGCGATACTTGTTCGTCGGTGAGGGTGGACGTCATGGGATTCTCCTCTGATATGATCTGCGATCCAGCATGTGAAGGCCTGATGCCTTTATAAGGTCAATGCACGGTCCAGTCAATAGGCGAAAGGTTTGCGCCGTCTCAGCTCATCGATTCTGCGGCGTAGCGTGCGATAAGGCCGGTGCGGATCGCTTTGCGGTAGACGGCCAGGAAGATGAGGTACGCGAATGCGATGTAGACGAGGGCGAGCGCGGCGCCAAAGCATAGGGTGGCAATGGGGAAGGTCCCGGTTTCCACGATCGCGCGGATGCCCGCGAACACGTAGGAGGGCGGCAGGGCATGCCCGATCCACTGCATCCATCCGGGAAGGATGGAAAGCGGATACAGCACGCCGACGAACGGCGAGAGGAGCGCGGGGATCGGCCAGATGAACCATTCCGCCGCGGGACCCAGGCGAAGGACGAGGCTTACTCCCACGATGCCGAGCGCGATGCCGAAAAGGAACAGGATAAGGAGGAAGAGCGCGAGCGAAGCGCCGTAGATGAAGACGGAAAGGCCGAACGCAAGGCCGGCGAGCGCGAGCATGACGGCGAGCGCGAGGACGCTGCGGAAGATCGCCGCGAGCGTGAAGCCGGTGAGGTATTCCGTCATCCTGAGCGGCGAGGCGAAAATATTGAGGAAATTGCGCGACCATACATCCTCGAAGAACGACATCGTGATGCCCTGCATCACCTGGACCATGAAGTCCCAGAGCAGGATGGCGCCCAGGAAGACCGAGATGAAGTTGAAGCCGGACCCCGATCCCGCCGCCGGCCCTGATCCGGATATGCCGCCAAGATATTTGCTGAGGAATCCCCAGAGCACGATATCCACGGTGATCCAGACGAACATCTGGACGAACCGCGTGGCGTTGCCGCGGATGAGGTACCACTGCCTGAGGAAGATGGCGTAGACGCGGTGAAGGTTCATAGTGATTCGTGGAGCAGGGGTTCGCGGGCAATGGAGATGAAGAGCTCTTCCAGGTCCTTTTTGCCATGTTCCCCGGGGAGCGTGCGCGGGTCGCCTTCAAGGAGGATCGCGCCGCGGGAGAGGAAAAGGATCCGGTCGCAGACTTCCGTCACTTCCTGCATGTTGTGCGAGGTCCAAAGTACGCCGCCGCCGTCCGATGCCGCAAAGGTCTTGATCTTTTCCCGGATGATCTGCGCCGTGGAAGGGTCGAGCGATGCCGTGGGCTCGTCGAGCAGCAGCAGGTGCGGCCGGTTGAGCATGGCCTTGGCGAGGCTCACGCGTGTTTGTTCGCCGGACGAGAGCACGCCGCACCGGGTGTCGGCGAAAGGCACGAGGTCAAATTCCTTGATGAGTTCGGCGATCCGCGCCGCGCGCCCGGGCACGCCGTAAAGGAGGGCGAAGATATTGAGATTCTGCCACACCGTAAGATTGCCCGGCAGCTGGGCATAGACCGCCGCAAAGTTCGTCTTCCCGATGGTCTCGCTCCGCCGCGCGGCGATGTCGTCGCCTTCTATATGTACCGAGCCGCTCGTCGGTTTGAGGACGCCGAGCAGCATGTCGATCGTGGTCGTCTTGCCCGCGCCGTTCGGGCCGAGCAGGCCCACGATCTCGCCGCGCCGCACCGTGAAAGAGATCCCTTTGACTGCGGCAATCTCGCCGTACGATTTCACGAGCGAACGGACTTCGAGGGCGGGCGTCATGGGGGAATTATACCCCAACGGGGAGTATGGCTCAAAAAACAGAAAACCCGCCATACGACGAGTTCCTGTGGGAACGCCGGCGGGCGGGTTGTGGGGATTGCGGCAGAAGGATCATCCTCCTGCCAGGATATGACGGATGCGCCAAAGGCGGATCAGGACGGCCAGCTCCAAACCGAGGAGCACGGCCGCGAGGGAGACGCCAAGACCCAAAAGGAATCCATGGGCCGGCCTCACGCAGTAAAGGGTGACAGCGACTCCGGCGAGCGCGAGTGCCGTTGTTGCGGCGGCGGCTTGCAGTACGGCCCTATAGCCGACCACCACGGCCCGCCGAATGCCTTCCAAGACTTCCCGTATAGGAACCATGGTATGGTCCTCCTCGCATGATTCTAGTCATAAACCCAAAAAGATGTCAACGGCTGCTCCGGCGGAATGGCTGGCGGTCGCCGGGACGGCGGTTCCGCGGCGAGGGCGGCCGCCGCGTGTCGTGCGCGCCGTAGGGGCGCCGGGGCGGGAGCGGACCGCGCGGGCCGCGCGCGATCTCGGGCATGGCCCGCGCCGGAGGCAGGGGAGGCAGTTTGGATTGGGGGAGGGCCACCCGGATGAGGCGCTCGATGTCGTAAATATCCCGCTTCTGGTTCGGTTCCGCAAAGGAGATCGCATGGCCGCCGGCACCGGCGCGCGCCGTGCGTCCGATGCGGTGCACGTAATCGTCCGGCGTGGAGGGCAGGTCGAAATTCACCACGAGCTCGATGCCTTTCACGTCGATGCCGCGCGCGGCGATATCCGTCGCCACAAGCACGCGGTACTTCCCGTTCCGGAATCCTTCCAGCGCTTCGCGCCGCTGGCTGAGCGATTTGTTGGAATGCAGTTCCGCCGAGGTGTGGCCGAGCGACCGCAGGGCCGCGGCGATCTTCTTGGCGCCGAACTTGGTGCGCGTGAAGACGAGCACGGAGCCGTGATAGTCGGCGAGCACCTTTTCGAGGAGCCGCGACTTGTCGGGCTTGGTGACGAAGAACACTTCCTGCGTCACTTTCGTGCTTGCCGTGCCGGGCGGCGCGATCTCGATGCGGGTCGGGAGCTTCATGTAGGAATGCGCGAGCGACACGATGTCTTTGGGCATCGTGGCCGAGAACAGCATGGTTTGCCGCTCTTTGGGTACGGTGATGAGGAGCCGCTTGATCTGGGGCGCAAAGCCCATGTCGAGCATCCGGTCCGCTTCGTCCAGCACAAGGACGCTGACCTTGTTGAGGGAGAGCGTGCGCTGTTCGAGGTGATCGATCATCCGTCCCGGCGTGCCGATGACGATCGCGGGATTCGCGCGCAGTTCCTGAAGCTGGCGGTGCATGGATTCGCCGCCCACGAGGAGCGCCGTGCGGACGCCGAGCGGCCCGCCGATCTTTTGGAACGTCTCCCGCACCTGGAGCGCGAGCTCGCGGGTGGGAAGGACCACGAGGCCCTGCTTCCCCTGGAGTGCGGCCTGGATCATCGGGATGCCGAAGGCGAGCGTCTTCCCGGTGCCGGTCTGCGCAAGGCCGATGACATCCTTGCCTTCTATGCCTGGAGGGATGGCTTTCTCCTGAATGGGGGTCGGGGTCGTAAAGTGATGTTTGTCGAGCGCCGCGAGGATATTGGGCCCTATCCCGAGGCCGTAAAAGCCGGAGTTATTCATGGGGTAACTATAGCATGGTTTGCGCGATCCTGCTCCTGCAGAGCGCGCGATGCCGAGGTATGATAAAAAAGGACATGAAAAAGATAGGCCTTGCGGCGGCGGGAACGTGCTTTCTCATCCTTGGCGTATTGGGCCTCTTTCTGCCGCTTTTGCAGGGGATACTCTTTATCGCCATCGGGCTTGTCCTGCTTTCGCTGGCCTCTCCCGCAGTGCATGCGCTTGTGGCGAAATATGCGGGGAAAAATCCCAGGCTTGCATCCGCGATGCGGCGCGCGGAGCGGCACGTATTGGACCATCCCCGTACCGTGGCCTTCGCGCTCGTGTTCCTTCTTATTGCCATTGCGGGTATCTCAGCAGGAATGCTTTTTCTGCATCGCGCGCCGGCGCCTCTTGAGGCGGGGATCCCCATCCTGCTCTATTTTTATGATCCTGAACTGGACCAAGGCCCCGGCGGCACGCAGTGCGGTCCGAAGGGATTGGTCGGCGTGGCGCGGACCCTGCCGCAGACCGAGGCTCCGCTCCGCGAGGCCATCGCGCTCCTCCTCCGCGGGGAGCTTTCTCCCGAGGAGCGTGCGCGCGGGATCACTACGGAATTTCCTTTGCCGGGCCTTGTGCTCACCGGCGCGACCGTACAGGACCATGTCGCCACGCTGGCCTTCGACGATCCTCAGCACAAAACGGGCGGCGGGTCCTGCCGTGTTGCGATACTTTGGCGCCAGATTGAAGCGACCGCGAGCCAGTTCCCGGGCATTGCGCGCGTGCAATTTTCCCCCGAGTATCTCTTTCAGCCCTAGGAAATTTTTCGCGGTGCGGATCCCGAACGCAGTGGAAAAAATCCCTCCGGCGCCGTATCATGGAGAATACTGTGCGGGTGGCGCAAAAGCTTTCACGCCTCCCGGATAACCATCATCACGCCATGGCCATGGAACACATAAACAATACCGAACCCGTTCCCGCCGGCCCCGAAGCGCTTCAGGCCCCCGAGACGCCCCGAACCCCCGAAGCGCATGGCCCGGAGAGGGGCGGAGAGGTTCTCGCCACGCATCCGGAGGGAAGACCGGCCGGGGATATCGCCGCGCTTCGCCGGAACATCCTGAGCCCGGAGCGCGGGGCAGGGAACGTGCCGCCGGCCGCGCCGGCCGATCATGCCGCGGAGGAAAAGGTTCACGCCGGAGGCGGCGCACTGAGCAGGGGACTCAAAAGATTCTTCAAAGGCGCCTTCAGCTTTTTTGGCGGGCTCTTTATGATAGGGATCTCGCAGGCGTTTTCCGGAGCGTTCTCCTCATTTGGGAAATCATCGGGAGGGAAGCACAAAGGCGGAGGCGGCCATGGCGGCGGCGGGTCGCACGCAAAGGCCTCGCACGGCGGCTCATCCGGCGGCCATGCCGCATCCGGGCACAAGGCGGGAGGGGGAGGAGGCCACGGCCATCACTGAAGCCGGGTGCCCTTGACAATATATCCGTAACGGATATATACTCTTCCTATGACGCATGCAAGCAGTCCCACGCCTCTTACGCCTGCAGTATTCCATATTCTCCTCGCATTGTTCGGAGAGGACCGCCACGGCTACGACATTATGCAGCAGGTGCGGGACGAATCCGGGGGAAGGGTCGCCATGGGGCCGGGAACGCTCTACGGCTCCCTCGACCGCATGATGGACGCTGGACTCGTGGAGAGGGCGATGCATAAATCCTCGGACCCCCGGCGGATCTATTACCGTCTCACGGCCCATGGAAAAAAAGTATTGCAGGCGGAGGTCGACCGCATCACGCGCGCCGCGAAAGTTGCGGCATCAAAAAAGATCAAGATCGCCAATATATGAACGCGAAACCTTGCGTCTTGTCGCACGCTCCAAGGTTCTACGAGCGCCTCATCTCGCTGTACCCGGAAGCGTACCTCGCCAAGCATCGGGAAGAGCTGCTTCAGAACTTCGAAGACCTGGAGCGCGACATGGGATCAAAGAAATGGTTCTGGATGTTCATCATCGGCGATTTCACCAAAAGCATGTTCCACGAATATATGCACTATTTCAAAACGCATCGCTGGACGCAGTTCGCGGTTGCCCTCATGATCGTTCTCGCGGCGCTCGCCACATGGCAGATCGTCACGCTTCAGAAGGCGCATAGCTCGTTCGCCAATTACGCCGCATTCCGGGGCTGCGCCCAGGTCACGGGCGAATCGGACACTTCGGGCACTTGCACGCTCGCGAACGGGCAGAGCATCACGATCGTGAAATTCAATGGCCGCTGGTTCCTGCAGGGCGATCTTCCGGTCTGCATGATCAAGATCGGCTCGTTCTGCCTGCTCGATCAACCCTAGCGCCGCCGCCACAACACCATCGTATTCAGCGCGAGGAGGGCAATGAGCCCGAGGTACGATGCCATTTGGACCAGGGTCACCGGCGCACCCCATTCGTCGATGCCGTTATAGACGACCCATAGGATGAAGAGGATATTGCCGATTGTCGCGGCGTAACGCAGGGTTTTTGTCATGGATGTCGAGCCTTGGAGGGGTCAGGCGACCTTACTTGCTTGAAGTATATTTATCAATTCTTCATGTAGGATTCCGTTCGAAACGACGCAACCGACTCCGTTTTGGTCATATCTCCTTTCGTTGCCGTTAAGATCCGTAACTTTGCCGCCAGCCTCTTCGGTGATTATTTTAAGGGCCCATACTGGTCTCGCCGGATTTGGACGTGATTGACTTTAAGGTGCTGTCGGATGAAGTTTCTGATCATCTACCGCTTTATCTCAAATTTAAGTAACGAGTTCTCGTCTTGACTTTCCCCACCGTTGCGTCATCCATGGAGCATGGCTGTTCCATGGAGAGATCAAATGGCGAGATTGGCGAAATGTGGGCGGTGTAAATCGCGGCTGGTCGCCGTTTCAAAAAGGAAGGGCATCTATTACGTTTGTCCGAAAATGAAAAACCGTTTGTGTAATGGATGCTATATGCGCGAGGAGGAATTTATAAAAGAACTCGCGGCGCTTTTGAAAATGAGACGGATCGAGATAACGCTGGAGGAAAAATAGCCTTGCCTCTTTTGCGCTTTCGTCGCCCAATAGCTATCGACAGCCCTCTCTGGACGCCCAAGGTGGTTTGCGTCATCCATTAGGTATGGATATAAACATGAGTGCCCAAATAGGGAGTGCGCCAGTCGTGATAGCGGAAAAGGTCAAATATTGTCTGTATGCTCGTAAGTCGAGCGAGGATTCGAGTGAAAAACAGGCCCTTTCGATTGATTCGCAGGTGAAGGAGATGCTTGCCATTGCCGAGCGGGATGGCTTGGAGATCGTGGACATCCGGCGCGAAGCACATAGTGCGAAAGATTCGGGTCAGCGTTCGGTATTCAATGAACTGTTGCGAGATCTCGAGAGCGGAAGATATACGGGAATCCTGACATGGGCACCGGATCGCTTGAGCCGCAATGCAGGCGATCTTGGTGCGCTCGTTGATCTCATGGATCAGAAGAAACTTTTTGAAATCAGAACCTATGGCCAGCAGTTCAGGAATTCTCCGAACGAGAAATTTCTTCTGATGATTTTGTGCAGCCAGGCAAAATTGGAAAACGACAACAAGAGCATCAACGTGAAACGCGGGCTGCGAACGCGATGCGAGATGGGGTTGTGGCCTGCACCCGCACCAATCGGGTATTTGAATGAGAATAGGGCGGACAGGAGGGGCTATGTTCTTGTAGATCCTGAACGCGCTCCTGTGGTCAAAAAGATGTTTGAGAAAGTGGCATACGAAAAATGGAGCGGGAGGAAAATATACCACTGGCTCAAGTTTGAGTTGAACTTCAAGTCGCTTACCGGGAATAAAGGGCTGACGCTCAGCAACATCTATCTCGTCCTTACAAATGATTTTTATTACGGCAAATTCGAATATCCGCGAAAGAGCGGCAACTGGTATCAGGGCAGGCACGAGCCGATCATCACGAAAGAACTTTTTGACCTTGTGCAGGGGCAGATGCGAACCCATGTCACGAAAGTCGAGGACAAGGAATTTGCGTTTACGAAGCTTATCACTTGTGGCCTGTGCGGATCAGGCATCACCGCCGACGAAAAGTTTAAGATACAGAAAAACGGTAATATCCATCGTTATGTCTATTATGGCTGTACAAAGTCACGGGATAAGCATTGCAAGTCGGGATATATTAGCGAGGAGGAATTGATCGACCAATTTGAAAAACTCCTTGAGCAGATTGATCTGGACGAGATCGGTATAAAAGAAAAAATAAAAGCCGAAGTGGAGCGGTTCAAGAAGTTTCAGCAGATCGCTCTTGGCGTGAAAGGCGCGAAGGTCGAGATCGCCGACGTGGACATTCGTAACTACGCGAAATACCTACTAAGAGAGGGGACGGACATTGAGAAACGCGAACTCATGGGCTGTTTTCAGAGTAAGATCGAGGTTAAAAACAAAGAGGTAAGCTTAAGATCAGCACCCTAGCCGAGTTATCAACAGGCCGATTTAGTAAAGGGTATCATAAAAGTGATATACTTTATGCATGGATACCAAACAAGCGTTCAAATCGATTTATTTCCCTGATTTAAGGAACAGTTCCGAGTCCTCTCGCGCCCTAACGCTTGCATTCTCAGAGCATGAACAAGATTTGTTCGAATCGGTGAAATATCTATCCAGCCACGATGTAAGAAAAATCATCGGTATCTATACCTTTGAGGATCTTGAAATAGAGGCGGATAAAGAAGGGATTTCGGTAAACCGATATTGTGTTTTGCGATTAAAAAAAGCATTTGGTAATAAGAAAAGTAAAAAATTTCAGTTCGATCCCATCCATGCCACATTTCAAGGTGGAAAGGAACTGCCGCTGCAAGCATGGTACCCATACCTTGAGGGATATTCTCCGGATTTTGTGAAGTGTATCATCGAAGAATATTTGAACAAAAATACGAAAACCATATATGACCCATTTTCAGGAACAGGCACAACGCCTCTCGTGGCTTCAGACCTCGGGTATGCTGCCTATTATTCCGAAGTGAACCCACTCCTGCAGGTGCTAACAAACATTAAGTCGAAAGCGCGAAGCGTGAAGGATAGAACAAAAATTGTCAGGTCGCTTGAAAGAATAATACCAACAATAAAAAAGGAAATCCTCAAGCAAGAGGAAAATCAAGAACTGAAAAAGGCATACATAGATGTCTTTGGGGGGAGTGAATTTTTTAAAGCTGGCACATTCGGCTATATCTTGAAAACAAAAACCTACCTCAATCAATTATATTTTGAGGATGTTTTGGTCTCTGAGCTCATGACGGTGGCAGTCCTTGGGTCTCTTATCGAAAATTCCTATCTCATCCGTCAGGGAGACCTTCGTTTTAGGAAGGGCTCCGAATTAATCGAATTGGAACATACTGATTATTTCGCGACCCTGACTGCTCGCCTCCAGAGAATCATTGACGATCTCAAAATTGTCGAAGCAAAACCGTCTCCGGTGTTAATTACGGAAGATGCCCGAACCATTGGGAAATTGCCCTTTATCGGCATAGATGCGGTGATTACTAGCCCCCCTTATTTAAACGGCACAAATTATTTTAGAAACACAAAAGTTGAGCTTTGGTTTTTGGGTTATCTTAAGACCCCTGACAACCTCAGTAATTTTAGGAGACTTGCCGTGACTGCAGGTATCAACGATGTTTCGTTGACGACCGAAAAGAAAATAAGTAATACATCTCTGAGTCGCTTGATTTCGGTTTTGGAGCGCGAGGCCTACGACAAAAGGATCCCCAAAATGGTCCATGATTATTTTGCCGATATGACGGTAATATTCGATGGCTTAAAAAAGCAGCTCAATAATAACGCCGTGCTAGCGATTGATCTTGGTGATTCCATTTACGGCGGCGTTCATGTGAAAACAGACCAGATTTTTAAGAAAGTTTTAATGTCGATGGGGTACACTTTTGTGAAAAGCATTACCCTCCGGAAACGCCAGTCTAATAACGGGCAGGAGTTAAGGCAGGTTTTGCTGTTGTTTAAATATCACAAAAACGTGCAAACCGCCACACCACAATTTACTTGGGAGAAGAAATGGACTGAATTCAAGGAAACCATGCCGCAACATTCTGGTCTCATGGCGAAAAGGAATTGGGGCGATCCTATTCATTCCCTGTGTTCCTATCAGGGGAAGCTCAAGCCGTCGATTGCACACCAACTGGTCTCGACGTTTGTACCTGCAAAAGGCAGTGTACTCGATCTGTTTGGCGGCGTGGGAACAATTCCTTTAGAAGCAGCGCTTCAAGAAAAGAAGTCGTTCTCTTTTGAAATCAGCCCGGCCGCCATCGCTATATCGAGAGCGAAACTGGACATTCCTTCTACGAGGAAGATAAATCAAATAATGGAAGATCTAAGTGGCTGGATTAAAAAAGGGAACATTTCGAAGGAAGACATTGAAGAAGCTCATAATTTTGGGCTGAATAAAAAGATAAAAGACTATTTTCATCCCGAAACCCTCAAGCAGATATTAAGCGCGAGAAATTACTTTAAACAAAAAGGGTATGCGACGACTGAAGATGCTCTCGTTTTGTCGGCGCTGATGCACATTCTCCACGGCAACAGGCCATATGCCCTGAGTCGGAGATCGCACGGGATCACGCCATTCGCACCGACAGGAGAATTTGAAAACAAAGACTTGCTGGAAAAACTAAAAGAAAAAGTAGATCGGACGGTCATAAAGTTGGATAGGGAACAATTCCAACCGGGAATTGTTTACTACCAGGATGCGACCAAAACATGGCCGTCGGAAGTGAATGATCTGGACGCTATCATCACAAGCCCGCCATTTTTTGACAGCACGCGCTTCTATTCGGCGAACTGGATGCGTCTTTGGTTTGCTGGATGGGATCCTGTCCATTTTAAGACGGAACCACTGAATTTTGTGGACGAACTACAAAAGAAAGACCTCTCTATTTATGACGGCATCTTCATGCAGGCACGTGAGCGGCTAAAGCCGGGCGGAGTTTTTGTCATGCACCTTGGCAAGAGCCGTAAGTGCGACATGGCGAACGCGCTCAGCGAGCGGGCTAAGCGTTGGTTCCAAATCCACGATATTTTCGAGGAAAGCGTCGAGAATGCTGAATCGCATGGAATAAGGGATCGGGGGGGTACGACTAAGCACCAATATCTCGTGCTTGTCTAACGAGAATATCCCAGCATCCTTTTATTTTGTTCCGATAAACTATCTACGAGATCGTAATCTTCAAGAAGTTTCTTAAGATCCTTAATGCGCCGTGAGATATCGGTTGCACCTCTTACGGTGAGCATCCGGCCGACACACGCATCAACGTCAATATTGGGATTGATGATCGGCTTTTTTCTGGACATTAATTCCAAATCTGCACCCGTTATATCGGCAAGGCGCTTCAATTCGTTATTCGTATAAAATTCACTAGGCCACTTGTCGCGTTTATTGTTATTTGCTTCGGTGGAGAGCAACGCTGCATTCCTTGTGCTAAGTGGATAGAGCCACCGCGAGGGGAGAATATGATCAATTGCCCATGTTTTTCGTTTTTTGATATCGAGTGGCTTGCCCGTTTTAAAACATTTACCACCAAACCTCTTAAAGAGGTCTTCGAGGTTGAGGTGTTCGTTTTCTCCGGCGAGTAAGAGTTCGGCAGTGCGCCTTTTCGCCGATGATTCATGGAGCTGTTCCTTGGTTCTCTTTGGGTTAAGGTTTGTATTGATAACCGCCTTGCAACTGCGGCACTCCATCTGTTTCTCAAGTGGACCCCATCCGGCGTGTCCACTGAATGCGCGGCCCGGAAGTATTCGCCCACACGTGTTGCATTGTTTCCAGTAAGATTCTCGGGATTCCGTTGCGGCAGTGAAAAATGCTTTCCAGAATCGCTGAGCTGCTAGTGAGTTTTCCTTTGTTATCTTTTTATCCCATTTACTGAACGGAAGCGGTTTACCTTTTTCATTTTTAAGTGGCAATGGAGAAGATTTGCTATGCACAAAATTGCAATGGGCACATTTCCACGATTGCGAATCGTACGCATCGGCAGGATTGAGAAGTTTATTGCCGACGAATAAAAAATTGATTTTGGAACACTTAACACAAATAAAAGAAACAAACGCTCCGTGGACTGGTATGCCAGCGATACGCTTTATGTTGGTTAAATTTTTGGTTACACGCCTTGCCATTTTTAAAGATGGTTTTTTTATCAATTATTTTCCTCGGGCTATATCTGCTTGTTCTGACATCCAGCGATCACCAGCAGTATCAATTTCGGCCTCCGTGGGTTCATCGTCTTCCTCCATGCGCATGCGGCGTTCATCTAGGGTCTCGCTATCATAAGTCCAATAGGCTGGCCCTTGCATCCACCACTTACTTCCCAGAGCTTTTCCGGCCGCTTCAGATGTAGACATTTCTTCTCCTTTAAAGATAACATGCTTCTGATCGGAGGCAACGATGCATGTGATATTTTCGTCGCGGATAAATTTGAGTTCCGCGCCCGGAGGAATATCAACCATTTTGAAATTAAAGGCAGACTTTTTCTTTTTAGCTCTTTCTATTGCAACGGCGTCCTCCCTTGTTTCGATACCGACGTTATGCGAGGGAGTTACGTCTTCGATGGCGAGAAGCCTAAGGACGGCTATAACACGATCAGGAGAAATATTAAAAAATTCTCGCCTGGGATTAATGCGATGATCGCCGAAGGCATCGTGGAATGCTTTCTCAACTTGATTCATGTCCGCAACGCGTGCTGCATACGGACATTCAAATGAAAGAGGCACCGCAGAGGACTGGGATAATTCCCGAATTCGTTGATCGACGGATGTCGTTGTTTTACCAATCTTTACGTAGCCAGGCATCGCCACGTTGGTCAAAATATAGATCATCCCTTCGCCGCCTTTTTCCTTTTTCTGAATGTCCATAATAAATTATTAAAAAATTCTTATTCGTTAGCTTCTCTTAATTTGCCCTGTCTATACTCTTCCTGGAAATAAGAAAATAATTTTTTCGCATAATCACCGAGTAACTCTTTGGGTATCTTATAATTTTTAACACAATTAACACAAACGAACTTATTTCCTAAATTATCATTGCCGTCAAGATGCAAAATATGATTACACTTTTCACAGTAAGGACCACATAGGTCTACAAATTCGACCGAATTATAACCGTGTGATAATAATGGTACAAAATAGTACTCATTATTCTCTTTATAGTTCCATTTGGTTTGACGGTCGTAGTTGGTCGGTTCATATCCACTACCAAATTTACCCTTAATTGGGATAAAATATTTTCCTCTTTTTGATTTATTGCGAATGAAAAGAATGAGGAATAAT
>DAIDLF010000040.1 GCA_027449645.1 Candidatus Parcubacteria bacterium
TGATCGGGAAGTTCTGGTTCACTGCGGCCGGGAAGGCGTTCCCGTTGTTGTCGGTAAAATAAATAGCGCCGCGCGACGCCATGGCACTGCCCGAACCCGTGACCTCCGACTGCGCTTCTGCAAGGTAATATCCTCCCTTTACGAGCTGGACCTGGTAAAGATGAAAGGCCAAAAAGCCGTAAGCAAGGATCAGTACGGCAAGGATGATTGAGAAGCGATAGGCCATTGTTGGTTGATCGAGAAATACTGGGGCTTGTCATCCTGCACCAAGCCGTCGGCTGCCGCAATGGCGCCGATCTGGTTTCCTCCGAGCATGGCAAGGATGTCGTTGTTCAACGAGGTGCTCTGCGCACCGACCGCCTGAAGCTTTGATTTCGCGGAAGTGATGCTGTGACTCAGGTCTACCGTACTATTATACGCGATGACCACCCAAAATACACCCCCCAGCACCAGCACGGAAAGGATGCCGATCACCAAATTTTGTATATCGAAATGTTTTGAAGGTTGAAGAAAGGTCATGGATGAAAAATGATGGATACGATCACACAAACTGCACGGCTCGCACTTTCGCGGAACGGCTGCGGGGATTGCGCGCCACTTCCTCGCGGGACGGGCCGACGGGCTTCTTCGTCACGAGCGTCGCCGCACCCGATTTCGCAAGATCCCGGAACGCGGTCTTCACGATGCGGTCCTCGAGCGAATGAAAGGTGATGATCGCCACCCTTCCGCCCGGCCGCATGATCTCCCCCAATGCCGCAAGCACCGATTTCAGGTTCTCCATCTCGCCGTTCGCATAGATCCTGAGGGCCTGGAACGTCCGGGTTGCGGCATCGATCCTGCCCCGCTCATACCCCCGCGGCACCGCAGACCGCACGGCATCCGCCAATTCCCCGCTGGTCTCGATTGGCTGGCGGCGGCCGCGCTCCTTGATCGCCTTGGCGATCCGGCGCGACATCCGTTCGCCGCCAAGCTCGAAGATGACGTTCGCGAGCTCCGTTTCGCCGAGCGTGCGCAGAAGGTCGCACACCGGCACGCGGGAATCGTCGTAGGTCATAAGGAGCGGCTCGTCCTTCGCCTCCTCCCGGAAGCTGAATCCCCTGCCGGACGCCATGAGCTGTTCGGAGGAAAATCCGAGGTCGATGAGCAGGCCGTCCGCCCTGGCGAACTGCCCGCCCCTTTCCGCGGAAACCTTCCGGAGGATCTCCGGAAGATCGGCATAATTGCCGTGGACCAATATCGCGTTCTGGTATCCGCGCAATCGCGCCTTGCACGCGGCAAGCAGCGCTTCATCCCAATCAATGCCAAGCAACATGCCGGTTGTGGTGATGCGGCCGAGAATCTCCCGGGCGTGTCCGCCACCATCCACGGTTCCGTCAATCACAAAATCTCCCGGATGCGGATCCAAAAACGCTATGGTCTCATGTAAAAGAACCGGTACGTGCTCCTCCATTAAATCCCCAGTTCGCCCAGCTGTTCGGCAATCGCTTCGGAGGAGCTCTCCGTCTTCGCTTTGTACGATTGCCACGCCGCCTCATCCCAGATCTCGACGCGGTTATAGAGCCCCGCGACGACCACTTCCTTTTTGAGGCCTGCGTACTTGCGCAGATAATCGGGAATAAGGATCCTTCCCTGATTGTCGAGCGCCACATCGGTCGCTCCCGCGAGCATCAGGCGCACGAAAGCGCGTGAATTGGCCTGGGCCAGCGGCAATGCGACGAGCTTCGCCGCAAGCGCCTCCCACTCGCCGGGGGCGAACACAAACAGACAATTATCAATTCCGCGCGTGATGATGGCTCCCGCTACCAATTTATCGCGGAATTTCGCCGGGATTGCCATCCGACCTTTGGTATCCAGATTGTGCTGGAATTCGCCAAGCAGCATAGAAATAAAATGGGGTGAATTGATGGTTTTGCAGGCTTTTTCGGCTATCAGCCGCCGAGTTGTGCACAGAAAGTGGCAGTTATCCCCAGAATCCTCCACAACCCACCACTTACCTATGATGATACTCCACTTCCCCGCACTGTCAAAAGCCGCGCGATCAGCGCGGCAAAATACCTCAAAGCATAGATTTTATTGAGGTTTTTATGAAATCATGCGCCGCATTCAGCAAAGATATGCACAGGAGAGGGCGCCGGGAAATAATATAGGAAAATATCCCCAATTCCCCACCGGGCCAATGACAGGGCAGGAGCGCGAAGCGGTGCGTAAAAGATCCTGCTATTTCTCCACGTTATACAATGCCTGGACTTCAGTTGCAGAAAGTGCGCGGTTGTAGACCCTTACCTCATCAATAAGGCCATTGAAGGAAGTGTGCCCGGCATATCTCCCAATGGTAAATCCACCAGTATAATCGACGGTCGTTGTGGCAGTGGTCCCTCCTGATTGACCGACGAAGACTCCATCCCGATATTGTTTCATCGTATTGCCCGCCGACCACGTTACAGTAATGAGATGCCACCCAACTTTGGCCCCTACATCAAAATACATAAGCGCACCGGCACTCGTATTAAGCACTGAATAGACATCTCCATTGGGGCGAAGGTCAAGTTGTGCGACGGCGTTATTGGATGCTATCAGCGCAGAATAGTCGGATGATAACGCATTTTGATACATCCACGCGGATATAGTAATCGCATTGTTGGATGCGCCGTTGGAAGCCGTGGATGACGCAAAGGTGGTCGCGCCATCAAACGCTCCCGCCCACGGCCCCACCTTGCCCAGAGAATAGTAGCCGTTCGTGCCGGTCGCCGCGCCGTGCCACGTCATAGTATTCCCGTTTCCAGATATATCTGCAGTGGTGAGGCCACTCCCTCCTTCATCCATCGGCCAGTAACCAACAAGGCCTTTAGCGTCAAAAGCGGCTATGTCGGTGCTGGTCACCCGTACAAGGAGGGTTCCGGCATTCAGGGCAAGGGCAAGATCCTTTCCTGCCTCGGCATATTGCGCGCTGTATCCATCGTCGGCGCCGCCCACGCCGCTTGCCGAAGCATACTTTTGCGATTCAAGCCGGGCAACAAGCTCCCAGGTTCCGACCGCGGAAGGGCCCGCGAGATAGGCGTAATAATCTCCGGAAGAGGTTGTGTTTACGGGGTCTACGGGAAGGGCGCCGAACGGAGACCCTGCGCTAATATTTGCAAATGCAACGGGGACCCATCCAGTATTGTTCGCCTGCCGAAACGTACTCGACGCCGCGCAGTGATAGACATAACTAGAACTCGTCGCAATGCCAAGCCCCTGGCACTGATCACCCGCAGTCGTTGAAGCATTGGGGTCGGAAATGGAAATAAAAGTAGTGGTGGCCATGCCTAGCGAATATCCCGACGCACCGCTTTGATCGGTGTTATAAAGGTTTATGGCACTATTGATAGTGGTAAGATCGGAGATTCGATTGGAATCCCTTGCTTGACGCAAAAGCTCAGCCGGATTCAGAGTAAGCACCACTACTATCGCAAGAATGGCAATAATCGCAATAACTACAAGAAGCTCAATAAGAGTAAAGGCGGATCGGGATCCTAAAGCAACATGCAAACGCATAAAATCATTGTAGCACAAACTGATTGCATGCGATTGCTGGAGAATAACAAAAAGGAGCCGGGTGATCTTACCGATCAGCTCCAGCGTCCGATCTCTCACAACAAACGAGCAAAAGAAAAGGCTTCGCATGAATGCGAAGCCTTTTCTTTTGTCGTGGGCGTTGCAGGGATCGGACCTGCGACCTCTCCGATGTGAACGGAACGCTCTACCACTGAGCT